>NZ_JAWOTS010000001.1:0-307114 GCF_033338975.1 Vibrio sp. Vb0349
GCTCGACTTGCATGTGTTAGGCCTGCCGCCAGCGTTCAATCTGAGCCATGATCAAACTCTTCAATTTAAGATTTTGTTCGGCTCAATGAATACTGAACATTACATAAGTAATGTTTGAATTGACTGTGCTGAGTCTTTCGACTCAATGGTCACTTCGTTTCATTGAAACCTAATTTGAAGCCGAAGCTTCTAATTGGATTATCATCAACGAGTGCCCACACAGATTGATAGGTCTATATTGTTAAAGAGCTTGCTTCGTAAGCTTTGCTATCGAAGCGGAGGCGTATTCTAAGGAATTAATTTTCAGTGTCAAACACTTTTTTAAATTAATTTTTAGAAGTTTTCTTTCGCCTTCTTGCCAACCGCTTTTGCGTTTCCGCTTTGCCCTGACAACGGAGGCGCATTATAGGGAGATGATTTTTCTTGGCAACCCCTTTTCAGAAAAAAAATCAAAAAAAAGCGTCGAATGATTAAATCTCACTCAAACGCTTAATTTTAGCACTCAGTTGTTAACTTCAAGTAGCAAATAGGCAATCAATATGTGTCTAGCCAAGACTCTTCAAAGCCTGTGATATCGAGACTCATTGATTGCGCCGCTTCGATTTGCTCGATAGCCTCCAATTCTTTATTTACACTGCTCATCGTCAGTGTGTTGTTGTCTAGCTCAAACACCTGACTTTGAGTCGTATAGTAGAACTTAAGGATCGTCAGCGCTTTTACATCGCCATTGTTCGCGGCTGCTTTAATGCTTTTTAGTTTACGAAAGATCTTGTTGTGCAGCTGCTTGAGTTTCCAAACGTACAGCACTTCTTCCATGTATGGTCGAGTTTTAATTTGATTCAATAAAGAGAGGGAAGTTGCAACTGCGAGAACGACACCAATCAAATTCCAATGGAAATTGCCCGTTGATTGTTCTGGTACGACTTCAGTGTTGCCAAACAAAACAATCAACAAGGTACTAAAGGCAAGAGAGGAGATGGCGAGCAACGCAACAAAACCGCCAATCACAAGGTTTACTTTCTTTTTATAAATGTCTTTATTTATCTGTTTGATTTCCATATACCACTCCTAACAGGGTTGCCTCCTATTCTAACCAGCACACCCAGCTCCACAATCGAAGCTTTGTAAGTAAGTTCACATTTGCTATTAAACTCGCATCCCTTCCCTGCTTGGGTATATACTTCCGCGCATTCACTCTTCCTATATAGAGGCTAAATTCATGCGCTCTTTTGTTTTACGAGCTCGCGCGGCGCCAACCACCAGCAAAGCACTGTTAGAAGGTGTTGGTAATGAAGCGCATACAGAGATTCTTGCTCATACCATGATGAACACGATGTTCGTTGCTCAATCACACCGTGAAGATGTGGTTGTTCACTTGGTTTTAGAAAGCACAAAAGATTTCTCACGCACCATTACTATTCGCTCTAACGACATCACCAACATTGGCGGCTTCCATGAGTCAACCTTGATTGCAGCAGTGGCTCGCGCTTTGGATGCTTCGGTTGGTATGGGCAAAGAGCAACTTCGTGAAGTCGAACCTGGTATTACCGTTCGTACAGTGAGCTTTGAACGCCTAGTACAAGAGCTGGCAGAAGATCACCAACTATATATGCTGGATAAGAAAGGCGAATTTGTTCGTGATGCAGAAATTGGTGAAAATCCATGTTTCTTGCTAACTGACCATATACCGATGCCGAAGAAGTCTTTTAACAGCTTGAAGCGCCTTGGCACAGAGAAAATCAGCTTAGGTCCTAAGATGCTTTTCGCTTCTCAGTGTGTGGTATTGATCCACAATGAGTTGGACATTCGCGAATTTTAATTCTCGCGAGTTAATCACTCTATAAAAGAAAGAGGACTCCATTGAGTCCTCTTTTTGTTTCTATAGGAATGCTACGTTTACTTACCACCAATGCTCAAGCGTGCAAAGCGAACGTCTGGCGAGAAGAAAGTGCGGCTATCGTTAATTAACTGAGTATCACCCACTGCCTCAACTTCTTGCAGCATCTTGTAGAAGTTACCCGCTACTGTAATACCACGTACTGGTTGAATGCGCTCACCATCACGGCACAAGAAGCCACTCGCCCCAAATGAGAAATCACCACTCACTGCATCCGCACCAGAATGGACACCTTGAAGCTCGACTAACTCTAGGTACTCTCCCGCTTTTACTTCTGATGCACTGCTGTTGCCTGTCGCAATCACTTTGTGATTCGCTGATACGTCTAGGCTCGATTTTGCACCGCGAGCGGCACTTGCTGTCGAGACTGCGCCCAAGTAACTTGCGGTCTGGCTGTTGTGTAGCAAGGTTTTCAACTCACCATTAGCAATCATGACATTATCTTGAGTAGCGAAGCCTTCACTATCAAAACTCGCGATTGCCATACCATTTGGCATGTAAGCCGTATCAGTAAAGGTAATTAAATCACTCGCAACACGTTGACCAAGCTTGTCACCCAGTGGCGTAATGCCTTTCATCGCGCTTACGCCAGAGAAAGCACTGCCGAAAGCACCGAATAAACTTGCTAGCGCATTGATGTGGAAAATAGCAGGGTAGTTACCTGTCGCAACCGGAGCGCCTTCCAGAAGATCACGAGCAAGGTTGTAGCCACCTTCTATACAGTAAGCTGGATTCAACTCATCAAAACGGCGACCCAGTGACATTCTACCCGCCATTGACTGTTTGCCGTCTTTTTCAAACAAGGTATACGCGTAACAAGTGAACGAGCGCTCGAAGTGTTGACACAATGTGCCTTGAGTATTGGCAATGATCAGTTGTGTTTCGCCATCGCTGTAACCATTGTAAGGTGCGCTAGAAGCGTGAGGTAGAGCGACTACGCCTTGCTCAAGTGCGAGAGACAGCTCAATTTTTTCATCAACAGAAGTCGTATCTTCTTGTGAAATCTCAGCAACATCAGTCGCAATTTGGCTGTTCACGCAACTAATTGTCTGATGTTCATCTTGCTTGGAAAAGCGAGCGCTTTGCAGTGCGTTAGTCAGCATCAAATCTAAGCTTGGTTGCTCTAACGACTCAGAATAGCTCGTTGCAACACGCGCATCTTTCACAACACGAACACCCAGAACTTGGCTTGAGCTTACTTTGTACTCATCCAGCTTTCCTTGGTTCGCTTTCAGAGAAAAGCTACTGTTGCGGTTTACAATGACGTCCGCTTCTGCACCTTGGCGTTTTGCTTCTGATAGGACGTAATCAACCGCATTAAGAAGTTGTTGTTCTTGGCTCATTAGTTACCGCCTCCTACCAGAATGTTATCGACTTTCAGCGTTGGCTGACCGACTGTTGTTGGCACTGAGCCACTCACGGAACCACACATGCCCGGCGCAAGCGCCATGTCCTTACCAACCATGCTGATTTCTTTCAACACTTTTGGACCTGTGCTGATCAGCGTTGCTGTTTTCAGAGGCTTGGTGATTTTGCCATTTTCAATGAGATAAGCTTCACGAACAGCAAAGTTAAACTCACCCGTGCCCGGTTGAACCGAGCCGCCGCCCATCTTCTTCGCATAGATGCCACGTTCGATGCCTGCCAGCATATCATCAAGTGAATGCTCGCCTTCTTCGATAAAGGTGTTACGCATACGCGAGGTTGGTGCGAACTTGTAGTTTTGACGACGACCAGAACCCGTTGGCTCGTAACCTGTCTTCATGCCACCCATTTTATCGACCATAAAGCTGGTTAGCTTACCGTCTTTGATCAATTGAGTGCGCTGAGTCTTCATACCTTCGTCATCAACATGAATCGAGCCCCATTCGTTGGTCATGGTGCCATCATCGACCGCATTCACTGCGGTGTGAGCAACCATTTCGCCCATCTTGTCGTGGAATACTGACGCTTTCTTCGCAACCGAAGTGGTTTCTAGCAAGTGGCCACAAGCTTCGTGGAAGATTACGCCACCAAAGCCGTTACCAATTACCACTGGCATTTCACCCGATGGACAAGCATCTGCGCCAAGTTTTACCAACGCTTGTTGCGCGATAGTTTGACCTAGCTCTTTCGCATCAAGCTGTTCACTGAATTCCCAACCAGCAAGAGCGCCAGGACCTTCCATACCAGAAGACTGCTCATTACCTTTTTGAGCGACAGTATTACCAGCAACTCGTATGTAGTGACGAGTATCGTCAACGTGTAGACCTTCTGAATTGAAGATAGACACTTGTTGTTCACGCTGAAGCACACTGCCAATGAACTGGCTGATATGTTCACTCTCTGCACGTGCAGCTTGGTCAACTTGCAATAGGAAAGCAATTTTAGAATCTAGGTTAGCGTCTTTGCCAAGCGGCATACGACAACCGTGTTGAATTGGGTATCGGTTCAGATTGAGAGAACCTGCTGACGCGATTTGCTCACGCTTATCTTTTGCAGCAAGCAGTGAGGTTACGCGTTTAAGTTCGGCTTCATCGGTGCTGTTGGTGTAACCGTAAAGCACTTTATGACCGAAGAAGAGACGAATACCGATACCAAAATCGATACCCGAGTTTACCTTATCTACCTCGCCAGATGCGATCTGGACAGTGTTGGTTTGATGGTGTTCAACGAATAGCTCAGCGAAATCAGCCCCTAAAAAGAGGGCATGATCGATCACCGCTTTCGCTGTTACAGAATTAAGCATGAAATCTCCTTGCTCGTTGATCGTCCTAGCCTTCCCCACCTTTGAGTTAGACTCTGTTTATAACAGTCACAACTTAAATTGGATGACTCAAAAGCATATTGGCAACGCGTTAAATATTAACACTTTTTTAACCTTGTTTTATGCTAATCCTTGCTAAGTCAAAGAACGATTCGTTACGTATTATGTCGACATCTCACTATTAGATAGTGTCTTGAACTGCCAGTTTCAATGCAGCACGTTATTTACGCTAAATTCTGGTCTCTCTTTACTGCTCTCAAGTCTCATATTTAATCGATTGCCCCCTCTTGGCCGGAAAAAACACGTGCACCGTAACTGAGTGAACTGCTATTATCTTGACGAAATAGTCGGGGGGCCCATGCAGTGAATGCGTCGGCTGAGATCGAAATTCGAGACCCGTTGAACCTGATTCAGTTAGCACTGACGTAGGGAACTATCATCACTTTGCCACTAGCCTGCCTCAAACCTGTATCGACGCAGCTAGCCTCTACGGATCCATACACCGATCTTCAATGGCCAAGTCAGTTCCTATACGTCTTGTAGTAGGAGCGACCATGACGCAGCAATCACAACCTCATTCACATCACACGCCAGCCTTGCCTACCCCTATCGTATTGACCATCGCGGGCTCAGACAGTGGTGGCGGTGCAGGTATTCAAGCCGACATCAAAGCGATGTCCGCAACCGGCAGTTTTGCTTGCTCGGTAATCACGGCGATTACTTCGCAAAATACCCAAGGCGTTTCTGCGATTTTCCCCATTCCTCTCGACCATGTAGAGAGCCAACTTGATGCAGTATTTACCGACCTCAACATCGTTGCAGTCAAAGTGGGCATGCTGGCAGATTCCAACATCATCAAAGTCGTTGCAGACAAAATTAAACAATACCAGCCAAAACACCTCGTGATTGACCCTGTGATGGTGGCCACCAGCGGCGATCTATTACTGGAACAGTCGGCAATCAGCACTTTAAAAGAAGAATTGATTCCGCTCGCAGACATCATTACCCCTAACCTACCCGAAGGCGCAGCATTGACGGGTAAGCCAATGCCTCAATCAGAATCTGAAATGAACGATATGATTACCGACCTTCGTGCGCTTGGCGCCAAAGCTATTCTGCTCAAAGGCGGTCACCTTGAAGAAAATGAAAACAGCAACGATCTGCTTATCATGCAAGACAGTGCCGAGTTAATTAGCGCCAAGCGATTTCCAACCAAAAACACTCATGGCACAGGCTGTACACTTTCTTCCGCCATTGCGTCTTATCTTGGCCAAGGCAACAACCTACACAAAGCGGTGCACCTGGGTAAGCAGTACATCAGCCAAGCTATCGCACACGCTGATGAATTGGATGTAGGTAAAGGCCATGGCCCTGTGAACCACTTTTTTGCGGGTCATACTTATGTTCGCTAACGCGATTGGCATTCAGCTTTCCGATGCTAGTCTGCGATACAAAGACAGCCAAACACCAACGCTAGCAGGGTTGAGTATGACTATTCCTGCTAATCAATGGACAGTGTTACTTGGTCGCAGTGGCTGCGGGAAAACCACAATATTGCGTTACTTAGCTGGCCTACTGGATGACCAAGTTGACTGGCATGGCGAACTCATCACAACGGATGGCGCTGCACTGCATGACCGTATCGCTTACATGGCTCAGCAGGATTTATTGCTACCGTGGTTGAATGTGTTAGACAACGTCTGCCTCAGTTCTCGATTTTCTCAAGTGCAAGCACCAGAGCAAAATAGACAACGTGCACTGACTTTACTAAGCCAAGTGGGACTCGCCGATTACGCGGATGCTAAGCCAGCTCAGCTCTCTGGCGGCATGAGACAACGTGTTGCCCTTGCTCGCACTCTGATGCAAGACAAGCCTCTAGTTCTGATGGATGAGCCTTTCTCTGCACTGGACGCGGTTACTCGTCATAAGTTGCAAACCTTGTCTGCCGAATTGCTGAAAGATAAGACGGTTGTTCTGATTACCCACGACCCACAAGAAGCGGTGCGATTAGCTCACCAACTCTATGTGTTGCAAGGCACACCTGCGCAAGCTCAGCACTTGGTCGTTCCAGACTCCAAGCCGCCCCGAGTTCTCGATGGAGAGTGCGCGGCGTTACAACAAGCGATTTTGGATCAACTGGAGAAAGACTATGAGTGATATGACTCAGTACAACTCCGTTTCGGCACGCATTAGTAAAAAAGAACGCGTGACCCATCCGGCTCTGCGCTTGGTCATTAGCACAGCGGTGATCTTGGGATTGTGGCAGTTGATTGTTGTGGTATTCGACATGCCAAGCTTCATCTTACCTTCACCAATTGAAGTGCTGGATAGATTGGTCACTCGTTACGATGTCTTGCTCAAACATACTTGGGTTACCGCGCAAGAGATTTTACTTGGTTTGGCGCTTGGATTATCAATGGGTTTGCTGTTCGCATTGCAAATGCTGATGTTCGAACCGCTGAAGCGTTGGTTACTGCCCATTCTGATTGCTAGCCAAGCGATCCCTGTGTTCGCCATCGCGCCAGTACTCATGCTTTGGCTGGGTTACGGCATTGCATCGAAAGTCGTCATGGCGGCGATCATCATCTTTTTCCCCGTCACCACATGTTGCTACGACGGCTTACGTAATACACCAACAGGTTACCTCGACCTTGCCAAGACCATGGGCGCGTCTAAATGGCAGTTACTTCGTCATATTCAATTGCCAGCCGCCCTACCAACTTTAGCCTCAGGCATTCGTGTTGCCGTCGTTATTGCGCCGATTGGAGCAGTGGTCGGTGAGTGGGTAGGTTCAAGTGAAGGCTTGGGTTATCTGATGCTCCAAGCTAATGCTCGCATGATCATTGATGAGATGTTTGCGGCGCTGTTTATCCTAGCCGTGCTGTCTATCTCACTCTACTTCATCACCGATAAATTATTGAAAAAAGCCATCCCTTGGGAAAGCAAATAATTACAGAAAATAACCAAAGAAAATTGGGAAAGAAAAGGAAGAACCCCGTGAATAAAAACAAACTTATGAGCGCTGCTGCTCTACTCGCTTCAGTGGTATCAACCAATGTGCTTGCAGCAGAAAAAGAGATGACACTGATGTTGGATTGGTTCGTCAACCCAAATCATGGTCCTATCGTGATTGCCAAAGAGCGTGGTTACTTCAAAGAACAAGGTTTGAAGGTCAACATTCAAGAGCCGGCAGATCCAAGCACGCCACCTAAGTTGGTCGCGGCGGGTAAAGTCGACATGGCGATTTCTTACCAACCAAGCCTAACTATCGATGTCGCGGCGGGTTTGCCACTAATCCGCTCTGCGACTTTGATTGCTACGCCACTCAACACGTTGATGGTGCTGGATAACGGTAAGAATGAAAACCTTGGCGACTTGAAAGGCAAGAAGATCGGTATTGCGATCGCAGGCAACGAAGAAGCGACAATCGGCACCATGCTAGCGCAAGAAAACGTGAAGTTTTCTGACGTACAAATCATCAACGTAGGTTGGGCGCTGTCTTCGTCTCTTGCGTCTGGCAAGGTGGATGCGATTTGGGGCGGTCTACGTAACTTCGAAACCAACCAACTGGCACTAGAAGGTTATAAAGCTAAGGCCTTCTTCCCTGAAGAACACGGCGTGCCAGCGTATGACGAGTTAGTCTTCGTAGCCAATGCAAAAAACTACGACAAAGAAGCCATCAAGGCATTCAACAAAGCACTAGAGCAAGCGACCACTTACATCGTTAACCATCCAAAAGAGTCGTGGAAAGAGTTCGTGGCTTATTCACCAGACACGCTCAACAACGAGCTTAACCAACGCGCTTGGAACGACACGCTAACTCGTTTCGCTCTTCGTCCATCCGCAGTAGATCTGAAACGCTACGATGATTATGCGCAGTTCATGTATTCACAAAACATCATCGAAACACTGCCAAAAGCGAAAGATTACGTACCGAGCTTTGACTAATTCTACTGACCTTAGGATCTAAGCCTAGGGTCTTTTGATAACGAGATACTCATAATGAAATACCAAGATTTGATCGACGCTTGCCGCCAAGATTGGCAAGAATACACTGAGCATGCTTTCGTGCAGCAATTGGCGCAAGGCACTCTGGCTCAGCCTTGTTTTCTGCATTACCTAAAGCAGGATTTTCTTTTCCTAAAGCAGTACGCACGAGCTTACGCATTAGCGATCTACAAAGCACGTACTTTGGATGACATGCGCCGTGCCCTACCAAGCGTACACGCATTGCTCGATTCTGAAATCGCCCACCACGTGACTTACTGTGAGCAATGGGGACTGACAGAATCCGACTTAGAAAACGAGCCAGAAGATTTCGGCACTGTGGCTTACACCCGTTACGTATTAGATGCTGGCATGACGGGCGATCTTGTTGATCTATACGCGGCACTAGCACCATGCTCTATCGGTTATGCCGTAATCGGTAAGATGCTGATTGAAGACGAAAGCACTGTGCTCGAAGGTAACCCATACGCAAGTTGGATCAACCTCTACGGTGGTGAGGAATTCCAATCTGGTGTCGCAAAAGGTGCAGAACACTTTAATCAGTTATTGGCGGAAATCGATATCAATAGTCAGCGTGGTCAAAACCTGATTCAGGTATTCAAAACTGCAACGCGTATGGAAGTGGCATTCTGGCAACAAGGTCTAAACGCTCAGCAAGATTAATCGGAGAGTCTCATGTTAATTGAACAAATCACCCAAGCATTAACCGCAGTACGCCAGCAAAAGCCGTTAGTCGTCAACATCACTAACTACGTGGTGATGAATAACACAGCAAACGCACTATTAGCGATCGGCGCTTCTCCAATCATGGCGCACTCCAAACAAGAGATGGCAGAGATGATGTCGTTCGCTGGCGCACTGGTTATCAACATCGGTACCCTAGACAGCGTTTGGACACCGCGCATGAGCTATGCCGTAGAGCAAGCCAATTCCAATGGTAAAATCGTTGTACTCGACCCTGTCGGTTGCGGAGCAAGCTCACTACGTACCGAGACATCACGTGAGATCGCACGCCTTGCAAACAAGCTGATCATTCGTGGTAACGCCTCAGAAATCATTGCACTCGCTGGCGAGCAAGCACAAAGCAAAGGCGTCGATGCGTTAGACAGCAGCGACGCAGCACTTGGCGCAGCGAACTTCTTAGTCTTAGAGTACGGCGCGAGCGTAGTGATTTCTGGCGAGACTGATTACATCGTCACGAAAGGGCAAACCGTGCAGCTAAACAACGGTCATGAGATGATGCCTTACGTAACCGGAATGGGCTGTACACTAACGGCACTGACGGGTGCTTTTGCTGCAGTTGGTGATAACACCGGACTTGCTGCGGCAGCGGTGCTTGGCGTTGTGGGTGAAATTGCGGCTGAGCAAGCGCGAGGGCCAGGTAGCTTGCAAATGCATCTTTTGGATGAGCTTTACCAACTGGATGAAAAAACACTGGCAAAACGCCTAAAACTGCAAGTGAGCTAAGCTTTTCTCTCTTTTAACACTAGCCTCTCAATCCTCTTTCAATGAGAGGCTTAAAGGAAACCCAATGAACGCCTATCGTTTATATTTGGTCACCGATGACCAACAAGATTTAGCCACACTAAAGCGTGTTGTGAGAAAAGCCGTGGAAGGTGGCGTGACTATGGTACAAGTTCGCGAAAAACACGGCGATGTGCGTGCGTTTATCGAACGTGCTCAAGCCGTCAAAGACATCCTTAAAGATACCGATGTGCCTTTAGTCATCAATGACCGCGTAGATGTCGCACTGGCTGTCGATGCTGATGGGGTTCACCTCGGGCAATCAGACATGCCAGCAAATATCGCTCGTGAGTTGATTGGAGCAAACAAAATCCTCGGCTTATCCATCGAAAATGAAGAGCAGCTTGCAGAAGCGGACTCTCTTCCGATTGATTACATCGGCTTGAGCGCAATCTTCGCGACGCCGACCAAAACCAACACCAAGAAGTTCTGGGGTATTGATGGCTTGAAGATGGCGTTAGAGACGACTTCACTGCCGATTGTTGCCATTGGCGGCATTAACGAAAGTAACATTCCGCAACTCAGCGCCACTGGTGTTCATGGCTTAGCTTTGGTTTCAGCGATTTGCCACGCAGAAGATCCAAAAGCCGCATCGGAATATTTATTAGGGTTGATGAGCTAACCTTGCTCACGCCTGAACAAAGCGCTTATGGATGAGCGCGTTTGCCTTTCAGTACTTTCAACAACCTCTCCTTTCACAACGAAGAGCTGCAATGTCACTTTCACGCTCGAATTGACAGAGCGTTGATAAGTTTTTCACGCCAGATAACGTAAGATAAGCCCCTTATTTTAACGTGGTTGAATAACCCTCAATAAAAACAAAACGCTCTCAATGAAAACCAAAAAATATGGATTGATGATGCTCGCCTTGTTTGTTCTTGGCATCATCCCAATGTCGCTGTTTGGCTCTTATCACAATCTCACTTCACAAGTGCCTGAAAGTCTGGGTATTACTTTTACTTTGCTCACAGATTCTGCTGGTAGCAAAGGCTTTTTAATTACGTTAACACTGCTACTGCTTTCTTTATTTCGCTTTAAACCAAGTCGCATTGAGTGGATACAAAAACTCTCAATGTTAGGGTTGTTACTGGTGATTGGTTTTGCCAGCAAAACGGGGCTAAAACTGATGACAGAAAGCCCGCGTCCCTACACGGAATTGCTCGCAGCAGAACAATTGATTGAGCACCCAGACGCGTTTTATCAGTTGGATACAAAGCAGCAAGCCAACGTAATTAACCAGATTTCTGAACACGTCAGTGATTGGCGAACGCGCCATTGGCAAGGCGAAAAAGACTATTCTTTCCCATCCGGCCATACGATTTTCGTTTCGATTTGTTTGGCTTTCTTTGGCGGGTTGTTCTTACAGAATAAGTGCTATATCTCTGCACTGTCATTATGGATGTGGGGAATGAGCGTCTCATATAGCCGCTTATGGCTGGGTATGCATCGCCCTGAAGATTTAATAGGCTCAGTCTTGTTTGTCGCGATTGTATTTACTTTACTCCCGACATTTCAGATTAAAAAACAGATGCCGTTTGTTTCTCTTGCTTCGCGCTAATGTGAACGATTACTAGATAAAAAAGAAGCCAGCGATTCGCTGGCTTCTTGCTTTAAAACGCTACTTTTTTCTAACCATTTCTTGGTGGTTCAAACGCTGTTAGTTCTAATTCTGGGCCAGTGTATTTTTCAATACGAACCAGTGCCGAGTTCGCCGCACAGCCGTTTGCAAGTCGAGAGGTCGGAATATCCAACGTTAACACGTTACAACCGCCGTTCTTACAAATGCCGGTTTTCGGATCCAGATCCGGCCAGCCGCCTTCATGAATACACACTGAACCTTGCTTGATTCGGTCAGTCACTTCTGCACCAACCAATACTTGGCCACGGTTGTTAAACGCACGAACTAAATCGCCCGTTTTAATACCACGCGCTTTCGCATCTTCAGGGTGAATCCAAATAGGTTCACGGTTTGCAATTGCGTACTCTTCGCGAATCTTCGCGTAGTTAAACTGGCTGTGTAGACGATGCGCTGCGTGCGCGGTCATTAGCTGCAACTCGCCGTCTTTTGCATTGCCAGTGTACTCGGTTGGTGCCATCCACGTTGGGTGTGGAGGACAGTCTTCCAACTGATAACCTTCAATGGTTTTCGAGAAGATTTCGATCTTACCACTTGGTGTACCGAGTGGATTCATGATCGGGTCTTCACGGAAATCCGCGTAACGAACAAACTGTGCGCTCTTCTCGTTCCACTTCATCTCGATCAGTTGGTTATCTTCCCAGAACTTGCTAAAGTTCGGCATTGCTACGCGAGAGCCACGGCCACCTTGTTGCGCCGCCTTGTAGAAGCCGTACAGCCATTCCATTTCAGTTTTGCCTTCGGTGTACACATCACGGCCACCCGGTGCTAGCATCTCTGCCATGTCCGCGAATACATCGAAGTCATTACGCGCTTCACCTTGCGGCTCAATCACTTGCTTCATTGGCACCAAGTGTTGGTTACTGTAGTCACCTGTCATCGTTAAGTCGTTACGCTCAAACGATGTGGTGATTGGCAGAACGATGTCCGCATGCTTCGCAGCCGCCGTCCAGTAAGGCTCTGAAATCACGATCAGTTCAGGCTTTTGCCACGCTTTAATCAAGCGGTTGGTGTCTTGGTGATGAGTAAAGTTCGCACCACCTGCCCACCAAATCATCTTGATGTCCGGGAACGTCAGTTCATGACCGTTATGATGGTAGGATTGACCTGGGTTTTCCAACGCCTCGACAATACGCGCCACAGGGAAGCTTTGCACCGCGCCAGACACCGCCCAGTCGTTACCCGCAGAAGAGCCACCACCCAGTGATGCCGAAATCGCAGGAAGCACGCCAGCATCACGAGCAGGGTTACCACCGTTTGAGTAGTGGTAAGAGAAACCAAAACCACCGCCCGGTAAACCGATCTGACCCAACATCGTTGCCAGTGTAACCAGCATCCAGTGACGCTGCTCACCGTATTGTTGGCGCTGCATGCCCCAACCCGCCATCAGCATGGTGCGGTTTTTACTGAAGATGTCAGCCAGTAGCTCAAGTTGCTTCGCAGGTACGCCACAGATTTGTGATGCCCATTCTGCTGATTTTTCTACGCCGTCTTCTTCGCCCATCAGGTACGCTTCAAACTTGTCGTAACCTGCGGTGTATTTATCGAGGAAGGCTTTATCGTGCTTACCTTGTTTCACTAAGGTGTGTGCGATACCCATCATCATTGCCACGTCGGTCATTGGGTGAGGAGCAATCCACTCCGCATTCTCACCAAAGAACTCGATGGTTTCAGAACGAATAGGGTCAATAGCGATAACCGTCTTGCCTGATTTTTTCAACTGATGGAAGAACTCAAGACCAGCACAGTCTGTTGAGCTCCACGCGATTTTTAGAGTGTTGATCGGGTTTAAGCCCCAAAGCACAACCACATCGCTGTGCTCTAGTACCACTGGGTACGTGGTTTGTTGCTCATACACTTCGATAGAGCCCACAACGTGCGGCATGATGACCTGCGCAGCACCCGTTGAGTAGTCACCCAAGTGGCCTGAATAGCCGCCCGCCATGCTCATGTAACGTTGCAGCAAGGTTTGTGCTTTGTGCAGCACGCCACTTGAGCGCCAGCCGTAAGAGCCTGCAAACACAGAAGCCGGGCCATATTCTTTGCGAATTCGCATGTGTTGTTCGTGGATCAGCTTGTAAGCCTCATCCCAAGACACACGCGCAAACTCATCACTACCGCGCACACCTTCTGGCGACGATGGGTTTGCCAAGTAACCTTTGCGAACCATTGGGTACTTAACACGCGCTTTAGTGTGCACTTGGTCAGGACCGGTGCTTTGTAGGCTGTTTGGTACCGTTTGTGGCAATGCATTCGTGGTTGAAACCAGCTTACCGTCTTGCACTTCACACAGCATTGGGCCCATGCGGCCCGCCGTTAGAATGCCTTTGCCGCGAGCATTAGAAGACGCAACAGACATAGGTGCAAATGAAGTGAATGCCATTGCACCAGCCGCCATACCAGTGCCTTTTAGAAATCCGCGACGGGTCATATTAGTCATAATCTTATCCTTCTATTTATCGTTAGTGACCAACCACATCTTTCGCGTGGTGCTGGAAGAACTTGGTTAGAATTTCTAGGTTCTCGGCTGAAATATCAGTTCGATCACCCATACTTTTCGCTACCGGTCCCCATGCATTCACTGTGAAGTGATTTGAAGGAATTTTCGCGTGACAAGTTGCACAGTAAACGTTGTCCAACTCTTCTGCGTATGACCATACTGGTTCAAGCGTGTCAACAACTGGAGAATCAATAGCGCCAGTTAAAGAAACCGCGCGCCATTCGTTGCCGTAAACATCTGCCTCAAATTCACCAGTTTCAAGCGCTTGTTGGCCTTGCTCTGTTAGCGTTGCTACGATGGCACGTTGACCTTCTCCCATGTAAAGCACTTGCTCTGCGCCTTTCATTTGGAATGCGTTCAACTTAACAGTGCGGTTGTCGCCTTCAGAGCTGATTACTTCCAACTTCGTCGTTGGGTTAATTTTACCCATCTCACCCATTGCGATTTCAGTCACAGGGTAAACGACTTTGGCACCAGGTGATGTTTTTGTGGTGAAGCTCATCAACGTTTCAAATGCCTTGCTGTCTAGCTCTGCTTCTGGTGCAAAGTGCGCCACACCTTTATGACAATCGATACACGTTTGATCGTTTGCTTTCGCGTAAGCGTGCATCTTCGCCGCATCACGTGATTGCTCAAACTCTTCCATTGCATCGAAATCATGACACGAACGACACGTCGCTGAATCATTTTCACGGAACTGAGCCCATACCGTTTCAGCCATATCTTTACGATGTGCTTCATATTTCTCTGGCGTGTCGATCTTACCTGTCACAAATTCATGGTAGATGTCTTTCGACGCGCGAATTTTGGTGATCAGGTAATCCATTGGTTCTTGAGGAATATGACAGTCAGAACATTCCGCGCGAATGCCTTTCGCATTACTGAAGTGCACTGAGCCTTGGTACTCTTTGTAAGGGGTTTCCATAGAGTGGCACGAGAGACAAAATTCAGTATCTGAGGTGTAATGCATTACTGCCGCACTCCCCCCCAAAGTTAACCAGCCCACACCAATGCCGGCAGCAACCAGCAGTGCAACATATCGTTTTTTTATTGACATAATTAGCAACACTTCCAAATAAAATGTAATTATAGGTCGCAAATTACTACTTTATGGGTAGTCCTCTCTTGATCCACATCATTTCCGTGTTGCTCTGTATGCCTCAAGTATGAAATTTTGTTATTTGCATCTCAAAGATGAATATATGGCAATAATCCATTACCCAGCCAACCATTCACCACATAAATCACTTTTATGAATGCAACTATTTGATTAAACAGATAAGAGGATGAGAGACTGAATCTCCACATTGATGCAGTAAGGACACGCATGTCAGTTTATATCGAGACACACAGAAGCCAATTAAGACCCATCAAAGCCAGTGACTGGGAACTCTTTCAACGATTACTCTCCGAACAAGAGGTTATTGCGCTCTGTTTCGATCGTCCCAGCGAAACAGAAATAAGAGAAAAATTTGCTTCGCGATTATTACCATGGACCCCAAATAGCCAGCATTGGCTTTGCCTTGTAATACTCGATAAGCAATCTGAGCAACCCATCGGCATCACTGGCTTTGCTATTGAAAACGGTAAGGCAGAGGTAGGTTACTTACTTTTGCCGGAATTTCATGGCCAACAGTTTGGAACAGAAACTCTTCAAGCGCTTCTATATTGGGCAACCTCGACACATAACATCAACCACTTTTCCGCGACGGTCACTGAAGGCAATATTGCGTCAGAGCGTGTCCTGATAAAATGTGGTTTCGAACTCATTGAGGTCATTCCAGACGCATACCAAATTGGTGGCAAACCCTACGCCGATAAAATCTACTCACTATATAAATAAGGACGTATTTTGAATAAAGTAGTCATCATTACCGGCGCAAGCCGAGGCATTGGAGCCGCAGCGGCAAAAAAGCTGGCCGAGCAAGGCTATCGCGTTTGCGTTAATTACCGCACTCAGCAAGAGGCCGCCGACCAAGTTGTGGCAGAAATACAAGCAAACGGTGGCAAAGCGATTGCCATCGCCGCAGACGTAGCCGATGAGAAGCAAGTGCTCTCCTTGTTTGATGAAACAGAACGTGAATTTGGTGCAGTGACGCACTTGGTCAACAACGTTGGCATCCTATTTACTCAATCGCCTTTGTCAGAAATCAGCTTGGAACGCTTTCAGAAAGTAATGAACACCAATGTGAATAGCTGTTTTCTCTGCTGTCGAGAAGCGGCGAGGCGATTCAGTGCAGGCGGTGCAATTGTGAATGTCTCCTCTGGAGCGTCGCGCTCAGGCGCGCCATTTGAGTATGTCGATTACGCCACATCAAAAGGCGCGATGGATACCTTAACTAAAGGGCTCTCGCTAGAGTTGGCAGAGCGCAATATTCGCGTCAATGGCGTTCGACCTGGTTTCATTTACACTGATATGCATGCCGACGGCGGAGAACCAAACCGAGTAGATAGACTCAGCCCTCAAATTCCTCTTAAACGCGGTGGCACGGTAGAAGAAGTAGCAAATGCGATCGCTTGGCTATTAAGTGACGAAGCCTCTTATGTCACAGGATCATTTATCGATATTGCAGGGGGCAGATAGAATGCAAGTCCATATCCGACAAGCGATTCCCGATGATTTAGACGAAATTTTTCAGCTTAATTTTCAAATTAATTCACTGCATTTTGCGAATGCGCCAGAAGCCTTTGTTGCGCCATCAGAAGCTGATCGAGAATTTCTTGCACAAGCACTAGAGAACAAAGAGCGACTCTTTTTGATTGCCGAACGCGAACAGCAAATTCTCGGCTTCTTAACCGCGATGATCACCCAAAACGACACCGTCAGTTTTCTGATCAAAGACCCAATTTGTCGCGTGGGAACAATTGTTGTCGATGAAGCGCAAAAGCAGCAAGGAATCGGCCGCCAACTGCTCCTAGCCTGTGAGCAATGGGCGCGCGACGCCAATGCCACACAAATTCGATTGGAAGTGATGGAATTCAATCAGCCAGCACAGCGCTTTTACGATAATCAAGGTTTTAAAACTAACTCACGCATTATGCTGAAACATTTGTAACGATAACGACAATTAAGCGCTTTTCACGACTAAACCCACCTAAATCGTATTTATCGATGCAATTTACCCCCTAATTTTAGAAAAAGACGATATGATGTGCGGATAAGGAGATTCGAACATGATTTATCTTTTCGATTGGGGGAACACCTTGATGGTAGATTTCCCTGAGGCACAAGGAAAAATGTGCGATTGGGAACACGTAGAAGCAGTTCCTCAAGCCAGAGAAACACTAGCAATACTTTCCCAAAATCATCCCATCTACATTGCGACCAGTGCATCTGATTCCAACATGGAAGAGGTTCAGCGTGCATTTGTTCGCGTCGACTTAGACCAATACTTAAATGGCTATTTTTGTTTTGCCAACCTCGGCATCGCTAAAAACCAACCTGAGTTTTATCTCGCCATCGCAAAACAGTTAGGGGTTAACGTGAGTGGAATAACCATGGTTGGCGATTTACCTCACAAAGATATTTACCCTGCAATGAAAGCGGGCGTAAACACAATTTGGTTTAACCCAACGGGCGCTGATGCACCAGCCGAAGCCATTCCTAACCAAATTCGTTGTTTATCTGAGCTTATCCCCTAACCGTTACTAACCTGCACTAATCAAGGAAGATGAATGCAAATCAGATCCATCAAGGTGAGCGATATCGCGCGCTTCACCGCGCTGTGGAATCGAGTGTACTCCGAAGGGGAATTTTTGATTTCTCCAGCACCCGATAACGCAACGCTTCGCAGAATCCTGCAACGTGTGGAAAACGAGTCCATCCCTCAGTTTGTCGCGTTTGACCGCCAAAAACTTATCGGTAGTGTTGAAATCTACCCAGCTGAGATGTGCGGTTACGAAAGAGAGCAACGCCTTCGCGTCGGTATTCTTGGTATTCACATCGACAAAAACTACCGAGGCAAAGGATTGGGGCGAAAACTGTTGGCTGTCGCGATCGCACGTGGTTGGGAATTTGGTTACGACCAAATCGCACTCTACGTATACAAAACCAACACACCAGCGATTGCTTTGTATGAACGGTTTGGATTTGAACATCAGGGGGAACTTGGGGAAGTGACCTTGCCAAATGGTAAAGTCTTGATGAGTCAAAAAATGATATTGTATAAAGCGCAAAGCCGTTCGAAAAGCCCAGATTTGTAGACTCACGATAACCGTTGTTCGCAACACTTATTCGGGGTTAACACCCTTGCGTCACATGCCCTCGAACAATTGAATCGTTAGAGGCTTGATTCACGTAGTAGAAATAGCATGCCTCTTCTGCCAGTGTGTAACCTTGCGGCCAAATGTACACCACGCGATCAACACCCGATTTATCTAAGAACTGATAATCAGGAATAGCGACAAAATGAGCACTGTTTGGGTGCTGCTGACCGATGATGCAAAAATCACTGCCTTTGCACGGCACGTCAATTTTCGAATAACCTCTGGTTGGTAGATCGATTTCTAACAAAGCTCGAATACTATCGGCACTCGCTTCTGGCATGCCTTTGCGTGTTTTGACATGTCGGTCAATGTAGTGAACGTGCTCTTGGCCGTAAGCGTTATCAATCACTGATTGAGCATGAAAGAATTTGAGAGCCGTACCCAAAGAAGACTGAGAACTGTGCAGCATCGCAGCGTATGCTTGGCGATGAATATCGAGTAGTACTGGTAAAGCAGCTAATGCGATGAAAGCCAAAGTGGTAAGCACTATGGTGATTTCCATCAGCGTAAATCCCTTTGATTTCACGTTTCTTATCTCAACTAGCCCAAGACAATAGCCCCACATCCATGTGAGACCGAGCCAATATATCGCCAATTTCTTACGATTAAAGGCTTAAGGGGTAAGAAGAGACAAACACCACTCAAACTTGAGAACAGCAGCCAAAGAGCAGTGTAACAAAACGACGCTATGTGTCAGATATTAGACGGTTTTTACTCTCTAGTTACTGAGTAAAGGCACATTATTTCGCACCAGACCACGACGAACATTCGTGCACATTTTGCCAAAACGACGAATCTCATCGAACTGCGGAACAATGCCGCGCTCCATGGCTGACTCCCAATAAGTGACTTCTGAATCGACCATTTCCAACAATTTCTTCGGACAGCCAATGCACTGCCCTTCTGGTCCACATACAAACGTTTCTGGTTCATAAATTGGTAGTTCCGCTTTTACTTGCTCGATGATGCTACGCATGGCGGTCATTCGATCTGGCTTTACCTTCATCATTCTGCTCCACGGATTAAGATGAAGCAGATTGTACCCACTGATACGCAAATGTCCCTACCCAATTTAGGTATATTCTGTTTGAATCGATTTCTTTATCGTCAGATCCGGCTTTTTAACCACCAAATACACCGCCGTAGCTGCCAGTACGAAACCAGAAATCCCCATCCAATCAAATGACTCTCCAAACGCGAGCCAAGCCTGAATCGCCGTCGTTGGCGGCACCAGGTAGAATACAGAAGCTACGCTCGATGCAGCACCGTTCTTAACCATGTACAGCAGCAGTAGAATAGCTACACAAGAGAGCACGACGACCAACCACAACACAGTCAAAATAAACTCCAGTTCCCACTGCACTTGCATGGTTTCAAACTGCATCGCAACGGGCAGAAACATGACGAGCGCGGCCAAATATTGCACCGTCGCACCACCCACCATATCCACTTGTTGGCAATGTTTTTTCTGATACAGCGTCCCTAGCGTGATACCAACCAAAGCCAATAAACACAAACCGATGGCCAACACTTTATGCTGCTCGGATTGCCACTCCATTTTGCCCATCAACACCATAGCGATACCGACAAAACCAAGAGCCAAACCCAACCATTGCGAGGGTTTAAATTCCTCACGAACAAACGCCACCAGCAAAGCCGCGGTTAAAATCGGTTGAATACCCACCAGCAACGAACTCAACCCAGCAGGCATACCCAAGGCGATAGCGAAATAAGTACCGCCCAGATAGAAACCGTGGATCAACGCACCAACCACACAGCTGTGCCAAAAATCTTTTCCTGTCGGCAACCTTCTACGCAATACCGCCACAAGAACCAAAAACAATAAGACATTGAATGCCATACGGATAGAAAGTAGTGTCGCTGGCTCGGCATATTGCAAACCAAAACGCGCACCAACGAATCCAGAAGCCCAAAGGATGACAAATACAAAAGGGATGGCTCGGATTAACATGATCGCCTCACTCACGCTTGTTTTATGTTTTGAGATACTGCTAATGTAATTAGGTACAGTGTTTTCAAAAAGTGACAGATGGAAGTGTTTTTATGGGTACAGATTTATTGGGAAGCGGTGAAGGGAATAAGTACCTCGTGGTGGAAAAACACCTCAAACAAGCCATTAATGATGGCGTTTATCAGGCGGATGATCGACTGCCCTCCATTCGCTCGTTGAGCCAAGAATTAAGCGTCAGCAAAAACACCGTGATTCGTGCGTATCAAGAGTTGGAAGCGCAAAACTTGGTGTACTCGGTTCCCAAATCGGGTTATCGAGTTAAAATCGCCTTGCCGACCTCTCGCTCAATTCCGGATCCGACTCGTGTGGATTTGCTCTCGATCTGCAAAGAAATCCTTACTTATCCTGAATACCAAGAGCGTTTGCCTACCGGTTCTGCCCACCCAAACATTGACTCCCCCGCGATCAAAAGCTTGTACGCCGAGATCGGCCGCCACAGCCGCCAGCAAACGCATGTACCGAGCCATTACCAATTACCACCCGGTGATCACCTCTTAATCAAACAACTGGCGAAAATCACACAAGATTTGGGCACGCCAGCCAAGTTGGATGAGATCATGGTGACGCACGGCGCGCAACAAGCCATTAGCCTAGCGCTGCGCGCAACCACACAAAAAGGCGATATCGTCGCGGTGGAGTCCCCTTGCTATTTTGGCAACTTATTGATGCTAGAATCACTCGGCCTCAAAGTGGTGGAAATTCCGAGTTGCCCACGCGACGGTATGTGCCCCGAAGCCTTAGCAAAAGCAATGGCGACATGGGACATAAAAGCGATCATCGTAACGCCAAACTTCACCAATCCAACTGGTGCCATGATGCCGCTAGAAAAGCGCCAGCGATTGCTCTTGGCATCTGGCAATATTCCTATTATCGAAGACGATGTGTTTGGCGGGTTAAGCTATGACAAGCCGTTACCAAGCTTGAGATTGCTCGATGACAAGCAACGCGTAATTTACGTGAATTCGTTATCCAAAACGCTCGATTCGCGTTTGAGAATTGGTTGGATGTTGGCGGGGCGATATCGAGATCAGATTGAGCAATACCTACTGTGTGAGAACATGGGCAGTTTGAACCTGATGCAATCCGCCGTGGCAACGTTTCTAACGTCAGGCAAGTATCGAACGCATACTGCGCGAATGGGTCGGGTTTATCAAAACAACATGCGCCGATTTATCCAGATGCTTCATCAATACTTGGATGAATACGAACCTCTAAAAAATCGATACCAGATCAACGCCGTGCAAGGTTCGTTCTTGCTTTGGTTGCGACTGCCCGAAGACACGGACAGCTATGCGTTGTATCAAGCATGCAATAAGCACAGAATCAGCCTACTTCCCGGCACCGTATTTGGCACTCAAGGGCAATATCGGCATTGCGTACGCCTCAGCGTGGCAAACTTTGGTCATGAAACCGATTGGAGTCACGCGATGCAAACACTGGCAAAATTGATAGCAAAGCATGCCTGTTAACTCGCTCTTACTAAATGAACTTATGCCGACACACGCAAACAGGTAACAACAAAAAACTCCACGCAAAGGTGGAGTTTTTCATATCGTCATCGCTTTCAGTGCGACTTAATTTGCCACATTCTCGCGACGTTTTCGGCTAAATTAGCAACGTTGACGTCGGCCTCTTTCATGGCCTCAGGTAAGCTCATCGCCCTTGGTACACAAGCAAACACCGCATCAATACCGCACTCATAAACCGCCTGATAGTTGTCGCCCACACAGCCTGCTAATGCAATGACTGGTAAATTACACTGCTTGGCCACCTGAGCAACGCCCATCGGCGTTTTGCCATGTGCGGTTTGATGATCGATTCGACCCTCGCCTGTAAATACGATATCCGCATCCTCAACATGCTGAGCAAGTTTGACCGTTTCAAGCACAATCTCAATTCCTGGTTGCAAACGTGCTGGCGTGTACCCGAGCAAGGCCGCGCCCATACCACCAGCAGCACCCGCCCCTTCACGAGTCAGTACATGCTTACCCGTCGCTTGTTCCGTCAACTCGCCAAACTTGCGCAATGCGTTATCGAGCTGAGTGACGTCTGATACGGTCGCTCCCTTTTGAGGGCCAAAGATAGCCGACGCGCCTTTGTCACCACAGAGTGGGTTATCAACATCGCACGCTACCAACACTTCGCAAGTTGCTAAACGAGGGTCAAGACCAGAAATATCGATGGACGCAAGCGCCGCTAACCCGCCTCCATTTGGGGTAATTGCATGACCAGAGTCATCAAGAAACGCCACCCCCAACGCGGTCAACATGCCCACGCCACCATCATTGGTAGCGCTGCCGCCCAAACCAATGATTAAACGTTGAATGCCTCTGTCTAGCGCGTGTTTGATCAGCTGTCCGGTACCAATGCTACTGGTCAGTTTTGGGTCGCGAGCGTCACTCGGCACAAGGTGTAGCCCACTGGCCTCCGCCATTTCAATAACCGCAGTTTCGCCGTCGCCGAGGATGCCATAAAACGCTTCAACATCATTCCCTAATGGCGCAGTCACTGTTGTGAAGACTTGTTCGCCTTGAGTTGCATCTATCAAAGATTGAACCGTGCCTTCGCCACCGTCTGCGACCGGAACCGTAACAAACTCGGCATCATGCCATACGCGAGCAAGACCCGTTTTGATCGCCTCGCTCACTTGTTTGGCGGTTAAGCTTTCTTTAAATGAATCAGGTGCAATTACCACTTTCATACGTATTTCCAGAGACTTATAAGAGAACGAGGCTCAAAATGTACACCAATGCCATTGCCGTGACACCTTGAACGAGCGTAGCCATGGTTTGCGCGCGGTACGCTAAGCCCACCGACATGCGGCTAAACTGCGAAACTACCCAGAAGAAACTGTCGTTTGCATGAGAAACCGTCATCGCACCAGCACCGATCGCCATCACCGTTAATACGCGGCCCATTTCTGAATCGAGCCCCAATTGCGTAAGCATAGGCGCAACCAAAGCCGATGTGGTCACCAATGCAACCGTTGATGAACCTTGCGCCGACTTTAGCGCAGCCGCAACGATAAATGGCATGAAAATACCCACGCCCAGCGCCGATAGCGTCGTACCTAAGTATTCACCTAGCGGCGTGGCTTTTAATACCGCGCCAAATGCGCCACCAGCACCGGTAATCAAAAGAATAGGCGCAGCAGCCGTAATACCTTGGCTGATTCGCTCGCCAAATTCTTCAATCTTGTTGTCTGACTTGAGTAGGCGAACAGAAAGGAACAGGCCAATCACCAATGCCGTTAGTGGCTGTCCTAAGAAAGTCAGAACATCAAACACAAAACCTTCGCCCAGCGGTAGGCTTGGGAATTTCGCGATAGAGCCAAAACAGATCAATAAGATTGGAACAAAAATAGGAGCGAATGCTTGGCTCGCCGTTGGCAATTTGCCGTAAGACGCTTTGAGTGCTTGCCAATCATGCTGAATTTCCTCTGCGGCTTCAATGCCATCTGGTTCAACATGTTGGAATCGGTTCGCCCACAACATCCCCGCTAACGCCGCAACCGCTGCAACAAACACACCCACACCAATCACTAAACCAAGGTTAGATTCCAGGCCTAAGTTACCCGCAGCGGCAATCGGGCCAGGAGTTGGCGGCACAAACGTGTGCGTTGCGTATAGGCCAGTTGCCAACGCCACACTCATCGCAACGCTTGAGGTTTTTAAACGCTTCGCGAGTGATTCTTTGAGCGAGTTCAGAATGACAAAGCCTGAATCACAAAATACCGGAACAGAAACGATGTAACCTATGATACTCATGGTCAATGTTGGGAAACGCTCACCCAACACTTTGATGACCGTATCGGCCATGGTGATCGCCGCACCACTTTTTTCCAAAATAACACCAATGATGGTACCTAAAACGATAACCAAACCAATGTAACCAAGGATGCCGCCAAAGCCAGAAGCAATGGTTTTGGCAATGCTATCTGCCGGTAAGCCGTAAGCAAATGCCGCAAGGAACGCCGCGATGATCAGCGCTAAAAAGGGATGTAATTTGAATTTGGTGGTCGTGAGCACAATAAATGCGATCACCCCGAGCAGGATTAATATAAGGTTCATGATAACTCCATTTATTCTTATTTTGCTGAGCGAGTCCGTGTTGGCTCACTCAACATGTAGGGACGCATGAATTATTAATCGTTTGCTTTCGAATTCCTTTAGGCGGAGTGACAAATGATGTGGTCAAAAAATAACGCGTATTGTGCAAATGCACAACATCACGACATTTTTGAGAGCCGAGTCGCAATATAAAGCTCCGCTAACCCCACAAAATTGGTTGTTGGTAGCCCTGTTATCTCGGTGATTTTCTCTAACCGATAGCGCAGAGTGTTCCGGTGAATAAACAGCATTTTAGAGCATTCTGTTACATTGCCATTGCATTCAAACAGTGCATCTAGGGTTTTCAATAATTGCCCAGATTTGTCTTTCTCTTTCAACCGTTTCACACCATCAATAATTTGTTCACCTTGCCAAATATCCGCCAACGGCGCTAACAAAACAGGCAAACGAAGTTCATCGAACAGGTACTTACGTTTCTCTGGGTAGAACTGCTTGCCAATAGCTAATACCTGCTTCGCACTTTGGTATGACAACGCGACATCTTTAGGCTCATTAAACAGCTGCCCTAGCGCAATGTGAAACGTATGCGAATCGTGATCGCTTAAACGCGACATCAACTTATCAATGCGCTCACTTTCAACTTGGCTATCCCACTGCTTGGCGGAATGACACGGTTTCAACACCACAATTTCATTCACTGAGACAATCGCAACTAGGTTGTTACGCTCTGGGTATTCAAGCAGCTCAACAATATTGCGCACACTCTTCATGCTTTTCGAGGCGGACGGCGTCGAGACTTCAATCACCGTTGCCACCCGTGGTTGAGTAACATCGATAGAAAGACGCATCGCCCAATCTTTCAGCTCTTCATCGGTCAATTTCCCATTGATCCAAGCCAGAATAAACTCTTCGCGATGACGTCTGTCCCACTGAAATTTTTCCACCAGCGCGGCTTGCTCGATTGTCAGTTCAGCGGTCATTTTAACCAGTTTTGCAAAATCTCGGATTTTCTCCGGCTCGCCTGTGACGCCAACAATACCGACCACGTCGCCATGTAATTTCAACAACATATTGATACCGGGTTTGACACCCTGCAACGTCAAACATTGCTGCTCATTAAGCTCTAGCGAATCGCCATGATTCAGCGCCAGTACCGCGCCATCATGCACTTGCCCAACACGTTTAGGGTCGCCACTGCCAATGATGATGCCTGCCGAGTTCATCACATTCACATTGTGACCAATGATGGACATGGTTCGATCAACAATTTGTTGTGCTAAAGCGTGGTCGAGAATCACCATTTCGAGTTTCCAAATTGACCGTTTAATCACTCAATAAATCACAAATGGCAAACTATCGCGATGCTGCGGTTCTAAATAACGGAAGCAGCTCAAAGCATTATCCAATTACCCATATTTAAAAAGTGGATTAAACCTTCATTTTTAGCAGCGGGTTATATACTTAGAACAAAGGTTACCAATGCATTCTTCACTGTGCATTGATGCCACTCGTCTACCTACAGAGGAGAGATCAACATGGAGTTACGGAATAAATCGGGGGAAGTTGCAAATATTGCTGATAACCTCACTTTGAAGGAAATCACAGAAATGGGCTACACCGTAGATTTATGCGATGAAGCATTTGCTCCTGGAGAGCATTGGAAAGCGGAAGGTAAAACGCAAGGTATGGGCGAGTATCCAGAGGAGTAAACGTCCTGATGAGCCAGCGCACAAAAGCGTTCCACAAACAGAAAAACCGAGCGACTTAACGCTCGGTTTTTTACTTTTGAACTTCTTGAATAAACAAGCTCATCTCTTCTAGATAATTGCCGTTTGAGCATCCCCAGTCGGTGACCTCAATCAACTCTGTAACTAACTGTCCAGACTCATCATCTTGCACTCTCTGCACAAACGCTTCAAAACGTTCCAGTTGTGCCTGACTCTTAACGCCATGCACGGCATATTCTACAAGCAAGCCGTTGTACGTCTGCCAGCGCTGGTCGCCCGCAACATCATTGCTTAAAATCACAGAACACTTTTGTTGAATGCTTTCAACCGCATCATTTCTTGGTGGCGCGACTGTGGAACATCCAACTAAAATCGTACCTACCGCCAATAACGTAACTTTTGTCTTATTTATCATATCGTTTCCAACTGTATCGCCACGATATGGAAATCTTATTACACCTGATAAGGATCATCGATAGCGCACCGCAGATTAATTACTTAATAAACTGTAAACTCCATACCAGTCTTAACACTGCAAGCTCAGAACTCCTATTAACCCACCCAAATGTAAACAAATAGTAAAATCACCTTTACGCGATGCAAAATCGACAAATGAGATTAGCGTTCCTTTCTCGCGGCCAAGCGTGCAATAATCAACTGTCTACATAACGAAACCATTTGAAGGATCAAAATGACCGCAACGGATTATCTCAACGACCTCAATCAACGTTACCTTGCGATTCACCGCACCAAAGAAGATTTCTTTTGGGAAACTTACATGGGGATCAGCGATGACCATGATGGCTCGACGCAAGCACAAACCGCATGGACAAGCTTTTTAAGCAACGCCGAGCAAATTACTGCCATCAAACAACAGCTTGAAGCCGCGGACCCAATTACCGACCCACAAGAGAAACAGCAAACCATTACGGGTCTTTCTGGTTGGCTGGCGATGTTTGAATCTCACGCAATCGAGGGCGAAAAGGCACAAGCGTTGAAAAATCAGCTCATTGCCTTTGAAGCTGAGCTGTTCGAGAAAAAACAGAACCACGTACAAACGTTTACCGATGAAAACGGCGAGCAAGTGGAAGGTTCACTGCCAGTATTGAGCTCAACCATTCGCACCAACAATCATGAAGAAGTTCGCCAATCGGCTCATCAAGCGTTGCTGAACCTTGAACAATGGCTACTGCAAAACGGCTTTATAGAACTGATCAAACTACGCAACCAGTTCGCTCGCTCACTCGGTTATGCGACTTTCTTTGATTACTCCGTGCAAAAAACGGAAAAGATGAGCTCTGAACAGCTATTCGAGATTTTGGAAGATTTCGAACAACGCACGCGAGATGCGCATCTAAACAGCTTAGAAAACTTGGCGAAAGAGAAAGGCGCAAGCGCACTAGCAGGCTACAACTTTGTTTACTCATTCGCGGGTGACGTTATGCGTGACCTTGACCCATACGTGCCGTTCTCAAAATCTCTGAGACGCTGGGTAGAATCATTTGGTCGCCTAAATATTGAGTACTCTGGTGCGACGCTAACGCTGGATTTACTAGATCGCAAAGGTAAGTACCCGAATGGGTTCTGCCACGGCCCTATTCCTTCTTTCTATAATCAAGGCGAATGGGTCGCAGCGCAGGTGAACTTCACCAGTAATGCCAAACCAGACCAAGTGGGCAGCGGCTACGATGGCATTAACACGCTGTTCCACGAAGGCGGCCACGCAGCACACTTTGCGAACGTAAAAATGAACGCGCCTTGTTTCTCGCAGGAGTTTGCGCCGACGTCAATGGCTTATGCAGAAACTCAGTCGATGTTCTGTGATAGCCTGTTAACCGATGCCGATTGGCTAAAACAGTACGCACTGGATGATGAAGGGAATTCTGTGCCTGATGAGATTATTCAAGCAATGATCAACAGCCGTCAGCCATTCAAAGCTTATGAAGAACGTAGCATCTTGGTTGTGCCATATTTTGAGCGCGCGTTGTATCAATTGAGCGATGACGAGTTAACGCCAGAGCGCATCACTAAGCTCGCTCGCGATTGTGAAAAACAGATCCTTGGTTTGGAATGCAGCCCTCGCCCACTGATGGCGATTCCACATTTGCTATCCGACGAAGCAGCTTGTGCGTATCAAGGTTATCTACTCGCGCACATGGCGGTGTATCAGACCCGTGCATACTTCCTTGAGAAGTTTGGTTACCTGACGGATAACCCAGAAATTGGCCCACTGCTGGCAAAACACTACTGGCACGCAGGCAATCACTTGTCGCACAACGAAACCATTGTCAGCCTGACTGGCGAAGGCTTCAATGCCAAATACCTTGCAGACGTGTGTAACCTGTCGCCAGAACAGGCATGGGAAGTGCAGCAGAAGAAAATCGACTCACTTGCGACGCGAGAACGAGCATCAGTCGCTTCACTGAACGCCGCGATTAAAGTCGTCGACGGCAGTAAAGAGCTGGCAAGCAACACCATCTCTGACGAACAAATGTGTGACGATTTTGAACGTTACATCGTAGAGACTTACGGTCGATAACACGCAGAAAGCCAGGAGCTCGCCTTCTGGCTTTTTATTCTTTAGCTAATGCAATAGGAAGGAAGATCCATGTACCAAGAAGTCATCAAATTTTGGTTCGAGGAGCTATCGCCCCAAAATTGGTTTGAAAACAACCCAGAACTGGACAAGCGTATTGCATCGCGATTTGCCTCGGTATTAGAACAAGCCGCTCGTTGTGAACTGTTTAATTGGCGTGACAGCGCACAAGGACGATTGGCCGAAATCATCGTCCTCGACCAGTTTTCACGTAATGTGTATCGCAACACCCCAAAAGCGTTTGCACAAGACCCACTCGCATTAGCATTGGCTCAAGAGGCAATTCGGTTAGGTCACGACAAAGAATTAGCGCCTGAGCAGCTAAGTTTTTTGTACATGCCATTTATGCATAGCGAATCTCGCCTCATTCATGTCGAAGCTGAAAAATTGTTTCGCGCATCAGGGCTTGAAAATAACTACGATTTTGAGCTAAAACACAAAGCCATCATCGACCAGTTTGGGCGCTATCCTCATCGCAATGCGATACTGGGAAGAAAGAGCACTCCCGAAGAGTTAGCGTTTTTGCAACAACCTGGGTCAAGTTTCTAAATAACAATGAATAATGAGTTAACCATGAGAGACCACGCAGTATGCTGGCCATGCTTGCTAAAACTAGACGGCGACGATGAGCTGATCTACACGCATTCCCAGTCCGACTTAGACTCTGAATGCGAAGCCCTCATTTTTGGGCAAGATGATTACGTTATTGACTCAAATGGCAACACGTTTGAATTGAAAAACAATGGTTCGAACACCACTCTTTTACATCTAAAAGAACGAACGCTGTCCGTAGAAGAGGTTACGTCATTAATCCAATCGCATGAATTCAGCCTCGCGCAACGGTGCATTATCAAGATTCATTTCACCTCGGTGAGGCAAGCTGTTGAGGCCTTAGCTCACTAACTCAATCCCAACATTCACAGCATTAAATAAAATTATCATTTTTATAATTTATGATAATTTCATGTAATCAACATCACGCCATATACTCTCCCACATCGAAACAAGACAACGTTCAAACACACATGTTGGGAGCAAACAAATGAAAATGAATCATGTCGGTATTATGGTCGGAGATATGGACAAAGCGGTTGAGTTTTACACGCAAGCGCTAGGTCTAAAAGTCGTTATGGGCAACACGAAAGTGATTGAAGAACGCGAAACGGCAATTGGCAGAATGTGTATTGCGGTCTTTGGGGAAGGCTTTAAAGGCTTCAACATTGCGCACCTTGTGACAAGTGATGGCATCGGCCTTGAGTTATTCGAAATGAAAGAGCGTCAAGAGCGCCATGAAGTGGATTTTTCTCGCATCGGTATCTTCCATTTCTGTTTGCAGACAGACGATTTTGAAGGTGCTATCAAACGCACCGAAGCACTAGGTGGCAAAGTTCGCATGGACATCATGCGTTACCACCCAGAAGACGATAATAAGCCTGCGAAAATGGTTTACCTAGAAGACCCATTCGGCAACCTATTCGAGCTTTACTCACACACTTACGAAGAAACTTACGCTTCTGATTACGAGTAATAGCCCCATCCATATTCCAAAAGGCTAGCAATACGCTAGCCTTTTTTTGTTTGCTTTGAGTTGCAGTGTTTCTGCACTCGCTCTAGCAAAAAAACATCTGGAATTTGATCATTTCTCTCACCACTTTTAAGGTCACTTTATACTTACCTCAACACAATGCAAAAAGGAGTGAAGTATGCCCACCAAAAATCCAATCGCCATCAAAGCGCTTGATCATATTGTTTTAAGGACCTGTAACCTCGATGCTATGTTGCATTTCTATCGAGACATTTTGGGCTGCCCTGTCGAACGCGAAGTAACGGAACTTGGTTTAACTCAACTTAGGGCAGGTAACGCATTGATTGATGTAGTGACGGTAGACAGCGAATTGGGCCAACTCGGCGGTAAGCCACCAGTTCAAAATGGTCGTAATATTGACCATTTTTGCCTGCAATTGGCGCCTTTTTCCGAGGATGAATTACTGGAATATCTGCGTTCGAACGGCATTGAAACCGAAGAGTTTGCGAAACGCTACGGCGCACAAGGATTCGGTCGCTCACTCTATATTCATGATCCGGAAGGAAATGTCGTCGAGTTAAAACCTCAAGTGATTGATGAGTAAGCGAGTAAAAACCTTGTTATATTCTGAAAATAACAAGGTTAATTTCTAAAATAATTGTTGAAGTAAGAACATATTATTAAGTCAAAACTCTAGCTGGATCACCTATTTCTTTTTCTCGCCACCACTGTTTATTTATCTGTTTTTTATGAACGTAAAAACTCTCCCCCGGCATTGGCGTCAGCAGCGTTATATGTTCTTTTTGACAATGGGCAAGCAAATCTAAAATCGGTTCGTCCCAACGGTGAGTAAATAGCTCGTATGTAGCCCAATGTACTGGCAGCAGTTTTTTCGCATTTAAATCGCGAAACGCTTGCACGGTATGATGAGCCTGCATGTGCCCCCAGTTTTCGACCGGATAACCTTGGCCTTTCACATCGGCAGCCACTTCCAAACAGGCAATGTCGATTGGTCCACATCGCAGTGCGATCTCGGAAAAATGCGAATCGTAAGCTGAATCGCCACTAAAATAGAGCGTCTCTTCTTTTCCTTTGATGACCCAAGAAGCCCACAGGGTCGCGTTTTTATCGAAATAAGTACGACCCGAATTATGGTTAGCAGGCGTACAAATCAGTTCGATTCCAGCATAGTGCACGCTATCCCACCAATCGAATTCCACGATGTTGTCTGCGCAAACGCCCCACTTTATCAGATGCTTGCCAACCCCTAAGGGTACATAAAACGTCACGGGTTTATCGGCGTAGAAACGTATGGTCGATGCTTCTAAATGGTCGTAATGATCGTGCGAAATCACGATAATTTCAGGAATCGGCAAACAATCTCTGGCATGGGTATTGGGAATATTGCGTTCAAACCACGCTTTTGCGATGAACGGAGAAGCGTAATCAAATACCGGATCAGTCAGAATTCGAATGCCATCGACCTCCACCAGCATGGTGGAATGGCCCAGCCAAGTAAGGCGCATCGATTCACTTCGCTGCGCAAACTGCGTAGGTTGAATTGGGGAATGTGGCAGATGTTCGTTAGGGCTCAACGGCGTTCTACCACCAAGATAACTCCAACACACCTGCCAGAATGATTGCGGACTAGGGACATTTGGCATCTCGTTTTTAACGCGGCCGTTTTCAAATTGAGGCGAGTGGTGAACACGGTGCGCCAACTGCGCATGGTAGGTTTGAGGCGGAATCAGTGAACTTGGCTTTTGTGTCTTTTGTTCACTCGTTAGGTATGTGCGCTTAAGTATCGTCTCAGACATATCGTTATTTTGTCTCGCTTGTGAACGCTCAACAGTAGGTTTATTAAAACGTGCGTGTATGTCTATTTCGTGACCAAAATGAGGTGTAAGATGAAGATTCAGTTTCAATCAAACGTCTTCTATTTAAGGATACGGTTCTCAAACCTTCTGAATACTGCGTCGGTTTGAAAGGAGAAAACTATGGTGACTTGCAGCCAATACGATTTTATTGAAATCGCCTGTATGTTTAAGCTCCCTATCGAGATCACACTAAAAAATGGTGAAACTCATCAGGGCAACGCGTTCGACACAGGCTACGACATGCAGCGACAAGAGTGCTTGTTTTTAGATATGGATGGTGAGCACACCGCCTTCCCGACTGAACAATTAGTCGCAATGCGCGCGCTCAAAACCAATCCACATTTTGACGAAGTGACGTTTGAGTAAACGTCCTTCTTTCACTGGCACTGTCCAATAAAAAACGTCTCTCAAGCTGACACAACTTGGGAGGCGTTCTCTTACACTATTCACCGGAACTTCATGTTATTCACGCGACCGAATGAAAACCAGCATCGGCATCATGATCACGAACATCACTCCCACAAGCTGGAAGGTGTGCACAAACGCGACCATTTGCGATTGCTGCTGCAACATCTGTTGGTATTGGTCTAACGCAACCGGGTCGGTAATAGAAAGCCCCTGATTGGCCGCCCAGTCATGCAAGTTAGGATTATAAGGATTAATACCCTCTCCCAGCGCATGCCATTGCTGCTGACTATCACGATATTGGAACGTGGTGGCGATAGAGATACCAAACGAACTACCAATGGTACGGAACAGATTGTAAATACTCGCCGCCGCAACAGATTGCTCTTTCGGAATCGTTAAATACGCCAAGGTGGATAGCGTCGAGAAGGTTAAACCAAGCCCCATCCCCTGAATCATACTCGGCATCACAATCCAAAATGTATCGATCTGCAGTGAGTATTGCGTCATCAAATAACTACCAATCCCGATGCAGCTCAAGCCAAAGACTATTTTGATTCTGGGATCGAATTGCGGATTGAGCTTAATCACCAAAATCAACATCGCCGCCGACGCCAACCCTCGCGGTGCCATTAATAAACCAGTGGTTGAGACCGGATAATCCAGCAAGCTTTCCAACAGCATTGGTTGTTGAGTCGTCAGACCAAACATCGCCATCGACACCACGGCAATCATCAATGACGAGACCATAAGGTTTCGGTCTTTCAGTAGCCACAATGGCGCTATTGGACTTTTGGTTTTCCAACTGCGATAGATCCACATCACCAATCCCATGACTGCGAGCAATATCGCCGTCTGAATCATACGTGAGTCGAGCCAGTCGTCTTCATTCCCTTTATCCAACACAAACTGCAACGCGCCCACACCTAACGCCATGTAACCGATGATCCACCAGTCAAAGTTAGGTTTGGATTTGTTATCGATATGGATATAGCGATAAATCAAAGAGGTACAGATCAAACCGAATGGCAAGTTGATGTAAAAAATCCAGCGCCAGTTAATGTTGTCGGTGATCACACCACCCACAACTGGGCCCAAAATAGGACCAAGCAAAATGCCGATGGAGAAAATCGCCATCGCTTTGCCTTTTTGCTCATACGGATAAATCTGCACTAACGTCGACTGCGCCAATGGAATCACCGACGCGCCGAAAGCGCCTTGGATAATGCGAAATAGCACCATCTCTTCAAGAGACTGTGCTTGCCCACAAAGCGCACTGGCAATCACAAAACCGACCACGGCAACCAGCATGACTTTGCGTTCACCAAAGCGCGACACCCAGAAACTGGTCATCGGAATGAAGATCGCTTCCGCCATGCTGTAACCCGTCAGCACCCAAGTAATTTGGTCTGCCGTTGCGCCCAGCGCGCCCATCATGTGCGATAGCGACACGTTCGCAACGGTCATATCGATTAACACCATGATGGCAGAAAGCATCACGGCGACGGTGGCAATTCCCCGTTTGTCTGCCGTAATTTGGTGGCTCATTGCACGCGACTTTGCAAATCAATGGTGACTTCTGAGCTCGCACCCACGCGAAGTTGCGGCGCATCGGCCGGTACTTCTAATGCCAAACGTACAGGGAAACGCTGTTTGATTTTAACCCAGTTACCCGTTGCGTTTTCTGGTGGCATCAAGGAGAACGATGTACCACTCGCAGGCGACAGCTGCTCTACCGTTGCTTTCCACACCACGTCTGGGTACATATCAATCACCACATCCGCATGCATACCAGGTTTGATGTGAGTAAGATCGGTTTCTTTAAAGTTCGCGCGTACCCAATAGCTGTCTTTTAAAATCACAGGGAACAGCGTTTGACCCACGCTAACAACCGAGCCTACGTGCGTATTGATCTCACCGGCAATGCCATCCACTGGTGACGTAATGTCGGTGTAGCTCAAGTTCAGCTCTGCTTGCGCTAACTGTGCTGCCGCTTGTCGAACAACCGCAGCCTCTGCGCCTTCTTCACCACGGTTCGCAATGGCTTTTTCTACCGTCGCGCGCGCTTGCTCCAGGCTCGCTTGGGCATTGGCTAGTTTGTTTTTTGCAGTATCTAAATCTTGGTCCGACGCCAGTTTGCGTTTCACTAGGGAATCCGTACGTTTGTACTCTACTTGCGCTTCTATCAGGTTAGAGCGCGCCGCATCTAAGCCCGCAACAGCTTCAGTTACCTGCTTATCGGCAACGTCATGTTGCTGGACCGCCAATTGGTATGCCGCTTTTGCTTGCTTCACTGCCAACAAATATGGGCGTGAATCTATCTTCAGCAGTAGGTCACCTTTGTTAATAGATTGGAAGTCTTTGACATCTACAGAAACCACTTGGCCTTTTACCTGAGGCGCTACCGACAAAATTTTTGCCCTAACATAGGCATCTTCTGTGCTTGGGTGACTGTCTGAATACTGCCAAGACCAATACATCGCACCAAATGCGATAACACAGAGAGTAAAGAAAAGAGTTTTTACCAGCTTAGATCTGGAGGAGGAATGCTTTGCGATGTCGTCGCTCATTTATATTGTCCACTTGTTCAATTATGTGATCAGTGTAGGACTTTTCGATCTTCCGACAATAAAATGATCTGCAAGGTAAAGATCCAATTTTGCATGTTGCTAAGTGGAGTAAATGATGTGCAATCAAAACGAGGATAAAAAAGAGGGGCAGTCCCCGTAACCGCCCCCAAAGTCATGCCAATAATAGTAATGTGCGTGTAACTACTGGTTTTTCTTAGAACTTGTAACCGCCGCTGATCATAAATACCCAAGGGTTAATTTTGACGTCGGTTTTTTGCTTCACTCCACCTGCTTTATAAGTTGCTTCTGTCTCAATGTTTGCGTACCACGCAGCGGCGTTGAGGAACCATTGATCGTTGATCATGTAGTCCACACCAATATTCGCTGCTAGACCGAATGAATCATCTAATTTCAAATCTGACAGGTCAGCGCCTTTACCCGTACTATTGAAATCTTCATCAAAGAATATGGTGTAGTTCAGACCTGCACCAACGTATGGACGGAACTTACTTTGAGACTCGCCAAAATAGTACTGCACCATTAGCGTTGGTGGTAAATGTTTGGTTTTCGCGATATCACTACCAACCAAATCTGTCGAAATGTCGTGGCTGAATGGTGTTGCTGCTAGAAGCTCTAAACTGATGTTGTCTGTGAACATGTAGCCAAACGTCAAACCAAGCTGCGTATTTGAGTCAACTTCTAACTCTTCTTGAGAACCAAGAATCTTATCGCTGCTGTCGTTTGGAACGACAGACGCCGCACCAACACGAAGAACGAAGTCACCTTGTTTATGAGCGAAAACACTTGGTGACACGAGTGCAGCAACCACTGCTAGACTGCAGATTGTTTTTTTCATTTTTATTTCCTTTCGTAGGGCTTCGTTATGTCGTACCCAAAGGGGTGCCTACTAACTGATCTGAGATTTCAAGTAAACTCAGCGCCTTGAAGCACACGGGTATCTATATCTTTTTGAGCTGTGCGCAATCTAGCACATAGAAACCCTACTATTTTGATGGAAATCAATTTGTGAAAAATATAGGTTTTTTGTATAGAGAAACGCCATACCGATCAACAAATTATGCAAATCGGATACAATTCTGTAATGCAAACTGTGCGTGTGAGAAGCCATGCTTACTCAAAAACACGAATCCTCTCGCTAAGGCTCGTAGCCAGCAAAAACTTTTTTCTTCCTCTACGTCTTCTATTTTCAAAAAACAACCCACTTAAAACGCTCGTTTGCCCCCTTAAAATCGCGATTTGAGGGGTTTGTAAAACACTGAAATACAAGAAGTTATTTTTCTGGAAAATCAGTCACTTGGAGTGCTAGTCTGCTCGCAGCTAAGGAGAAGACATGTTAAAAACCGATCTCATTTTTGAACGAGAAAACTTTTCTCATCACGATTTTCAGAATGCCACCTTTAAAAACTGCCACTTTTATATGTGCAGTTTCGACCATGCCGATCTGCGCGATGCTAAGTTCATCGACTGTCGCTTTATCGAATCCAAAGCGCTAGAAGGGTGTAGTTTTCGCTTCGCGAACTTAAAAGATGCTAGCTTCACGAACTGTATGTTGGCGATGAGCCTGTTTAACGGCGCAAATTGTATGGGCTTGGAGCTGCGTAAGTGCGATCTCAAAGGGGCAAACTTCCAAGGTGCGAACTTTGCTAATCGCGTCAGTAACACCATGTTTTTCTGTTCTGCTTTTATTACTGGCTGCAACCTCACCTACTGTAACTTCGAGCGAGTGTTACTAGAAAAATGTGACCTCTTTGAAAACCGTTGGAACGGTGCGAACCTCGCAGGGGCAACTCTCAAAGGCTCGGATTTATCTCGCTGCGAATTCTCGCCAGAACAATGGGGAACCTTTAACGTTGAGCAGTGTGATCTGACTCATGTCGAACTAGACGGGCTGGATGTTCGCCGCGTTTCTCTGTTTGGTGTTAAAATTTGTGATTGGCAACAAGAGCAATTGCTTGAGCCTTTTGGACTGATCATTCTCTAAGGAAAGGCCATGAACCTGTTTAAAGACTTACCGAATAACCTCGACGAGGAAGTGTTCGAAGACCTGCTGACCCACAAAAACCTGCGTATAGAACGCATTGTCTCAACGGGGCAAACCTCGCCCGAAAGTGGCTGGTACGATCAAGAAGAACATGAATGGGTCTTGGTTCTTAAAGGAGCTGGAGAGCTGACTTTTGAATCAGATGTAGTGCAACGACTTGAGGCAGGCGATCACGTTACGATTCCAGCTCATACCAAACACAAAGTGAGCTGGACTGACCCAACGCAAGAAACCATCTGGTTGGCGGTGTTTTATCAATAAACACAAAACGATCTTAAACCAAAAAATAGGCGCTGAATTTGCTCGATACTACTAAGCCGTCACTGGCACTGTTTGATTTTGATGGCACCATCACCCGAGAGGATATGTTTAGCCTTTTCCTCCACTATTCTGCTTATGGCCTGCGCAAACGCGTAGGAAAGGTCGCTATCATGCCATTTTATGCGCTGTACAAACTCGGAGTGTTACCCGCTCGTGTTATGCGTCCTCTCAGCAGTTTTATTGCATTTTCAGGGAAAGAAACGCAGAAAATTGAAGCGATTGGCACTCAGTTTGCCCATGAAGTGATCCCGCTGTACTTACGGCCAGAAGCGATGGAAAGGTTGGCGTGGCATCAGCACAGAGGCGATACCATCGTAGTGGTGTCGGCATCACTCAATGCGTATCTCAAGCCTTGGTGTGAGGCGAACGGTTACCACTTGCTGTGCAGTGAACTGATCTCAGAACAGCCAAAACTGAGTGGCTTTTACCAGCAAGGTGATTGCAGTTTAGAAAGAAAAGTCTCGCGCGTTAGGGCCACGTTTTCGCTCGACGAATTTGCGTCTGTTTATGCCTACGGTGATACACACGAAGACATTCCGATGCTAAAACTGGCAGACTACGCGATGCTCAACTGGAGCGAGTGGAGAGCAAGCGAATAACGATATGTGCTCTGATTTTCAAGACAGCCACTCAACCAAAGTGGTCGTTTTAGACTGAAAAAACAAACCCTTCTCATGTGAGAAGGGTTTTATTGTTCAGGGCCCGAATAAATGGCTTAACGCCATACACCCCACTGACCCGTTGTGCCTGGTTCCTCACCAGACGTCCACCATTGGGCAGTCCATTCTTTACCATTGTGTGTCACCACATCACCTTGGTTGTAAACGGCTGTCTTGTCCCACAAGTTGGTTGGTTCAGCTGGTGGCGTGACATCCGCTTTGATCAGTGACAACGCGTAACTGAAGTCTGCGCTTGGCGCTAATACTTGGTTTGCATTCACGTTGTTACTATCGAACATGTAGTGGTTCATCTCTTGATGCCAAATGCCCACGTACCAATCACCCGTTTGCTGCGCATTAAATTGATCCGCAATTTCTGCCGCCCAAGTCGCCGTATTGTTTGCACTGATTGGTAGTGAAATATCGACAATTTCATTGCCTGTCGCATTAAACGTACGGAAACGAATGGTGTCACCCGCTTCTACTGGCCCAAAACCTTGCTGAACAAAGTAGCCTAGAGATGTCAGATTGTTGCCCGGTTCGGTTGGATCAACAGGGTCAGTCGGTGGCGTCGTGCTCGTTCCGTTTAACGTAATGTCACTACAATTGTAGAAACCTTCCCCAGCGACATCAATGCGCTGCCAACGAGTATAAAGCACCGCATCGCCGGAACGATCAGCAGGGAAAGTCACCTGAATACGGTAGCGTTTTTCCGCATCAACATACACATCACCTGCGGTGTCGATCAGCTCTAAATCACTCCAAGTAAGAGGCTTTGAATCATCATAAGTTGGCTTGGTGAGATAGAATTCCCAGTACGATGGGTTGTGCGGCGCTTTGCCGTAAAACACCAATTCAATCTGGTTGTTTGCATCTGGCGTAACATTGGTGCGCTGCCAGTTTGGAGAAGGAATGTTCAAGCCTTTCTTAGCCGCATCGCCGGCAGAACACAGTTCACCGTCGCGAACCACGGCTTTCACATGCTCCATATCTCGGTAATTTGGTACGTTCGCCGCGATTTCGCTGCGTTGCACAAACGGATACGCGCCAGATTCTTCAAAAGCCGCTTTACACGCTTGGTTAGGGATCTCGTTGGTCCAAAAACCACCGTCTAAATAACACGTATTCTGACGAGCGCTTGGAAATTCTACCCAGCCGTGGGCGTTGACGTTAAATGAGCTCAATGCGGCAACAGCGCTTAAGCTCAAAAGAGGAAGTGTTACATGTGATTTCATCGTTCATCCTTAATTTTGCTGACTCGCCGCTCTGAAACACAAGCGGTTTAAGCAAAACTAGCAGGATGGGATTATTTAGAAGGTGAGAATAAATATGGAAATTGTAAGAGTGCCATCTGCTTTCCAGCATTTGTTGTGAACCATTCTCATACTCGACTGACTCTTTCGAGTCACTTCAAATTCATGTGCCACAAAAACTGTCACTCTCGTTTGGCTATCGCTCGTCTTTTGGTGTGTCCATCACCACCATCGTTGTGATCGACTTGACGTGTTCGCACTCCCCCAACACATCAGCGTGAAACGCTTTATAAGCGGCGAGATCTTGCGTTTCCACACGCAGCAAATACTCGTTCGCACCAGTGATGTTGTGACATTCCACCACCTCGTTTACAAAACGCACATGCTCTTCGAAACCCAGCTGTGCCTGCTTAGAGTGCGAGGCCAAACCAATCGACACATAAGCGACAAAACCCACGCCAAGTTGCTGATTATCCAGTACTGCTCGGTAGCCTTTGATCACGCCTTTACGCTCTAAATCTTGCACTCGGCGTAAGGTTGCAGATGGAGATAAACCAACGCGTTCCGACAGCTCCACATTGGAGATTCTTCCGTCTCGTTTGAGCACTTGCAATATTCTTTCGTCAAATCTATCCATCATGATGTTTCATTGCTTATTTAGTTTCTAATCATCAAATAAAAGCACAATATTGACCTCAGTTCTACTTATAGTTGTTCTCAACTTATCGAGAACTGATTCAAGGAACAATCTATGGAATATCATCAACTGGGCGCTTTGGCGTTGTTCGCTTTTGTCTCCACTTTTACGCCGGGTCCCAATAACATTATGTTGATGACCTCAGGGGCAAATGTCGGCTTTAAACGCACTATCCCACATATGTTGGGCATTACCTTTGGCTTTGGTGCCATGCTAATTTTGGTGGGCATTGGCTTGATGAGCCTGTTCCACGCATATCCAATTACACACTCCATTTTGAAAGTGTTGAGCTTGAGTTATTTGCTGTACTTGACGTACAAAATCGCCACCAGCGACAAAACCGAAGCAAAACACGATTTTCGCCCAATGTCTTTTTTAGGGGCTGTCGCATTCCAATGGGTGAACCCGAAGGGTTGGTCGATGGCGTTGACGGCCATTACGGTATACAGCAGTGGCGGTGCATGGCTCGAACTGACTTTTATCGCCGGTATCTTCTGCTTAGCTAACTTGCCATCGGTAACATTTTGGACGGCGGCAGGTATGCAATTGCAGCGTTGGTTGACCACCGATAAACGCGTTAAGGGGTTCAACTACAGCATGGCTGCGCTGTTGCTTTTGTCTACGATTCCAATGATATAAGTCTATTTGGGGTTAAAAACGACTCACTTTACGTAATTGGGAAAGGACAGATACTGCATTTTGCTTGAGGCTTTGGCGTTAATTCACAGTGTAAATTTGTTTAAAGACGCTACCCTCTTGTTAGGGAACTTGATAATCTTTAAATGAGAAAGAGAATAATTATCGAGTAAAGTAACAATGAAAAAGAAGCCTCAACCTAAAACGCTTGTTGTCACAGACACAGAAACCATCACTCCAAACATGCAGCGCATTACCTTGCAAGGTGAGGCGCTGAGCCACTTTCCTCGTGACTGCGAAGGCAGTTACATCAAATTACTGTTTAACGATATGGGCGGCGCGGATCTGAGCATCCTGTCAGAAGACGACCGACCAATCATGCGCACCTATACAATTCGACGCTTTCATCCAGAAACCAGTTCAATCGAAGTGGATTTCGTCCGACACGTAACGCAAGATCTGCAATGCGGATTTGCCGCACGTTGGGCAATGGCCGCGCAAAAAGGCGACACGATCAGCATCGTAGGGCCAGGTAGCATCTCCAACTTAAATACGGAGGCGGATTGGTTCTTCATGGCTGCCGATATGACCGCACTTCCAGCGCTTTCTGCGAAAATTCGTACGCTGCCAGAAGAGGCCAAAGGCTACGCTGTGATCAGCGTGATGTCTCCAGACGACATCCAACCCCTACACGCGCCAGCAGGCATGGAGTTGATTTGGCTAACTGAACAGCAAACCTTGGCTGATAGCGTTCGCGAACTGGAATGGTTAGATGGTAACGCTTCGGTATGGTGTGCGTGTGAGTTCGATTCAATGCGCGCGCTGCGCCAATATTTCCGCAACGAAAAAGAAGTCGATCGCGAGAATATCTACATCAGCAGCTATTGGAAGCAAGGCGTGTCTGAAGATGGGCACAAAGTGATTAAACGTGAAGACGCGGAATCCAACCAATAGTGATTCATGTCTTTTCGATTCCAGCTCTCATCCTAATAAAAACGCCCGGCATCACCGGGCGTTTTAGCAACTTCAGTTGTATTAAAGTTCATGAAAACTCTAATCCGCTAGTTCCTGCGCTAAAAAGTCGATTAACAACCTCACTTTGGGCGATAAATTTCGGCTTTGTGGATACAGTGCCCAAATGCCTTCACGGTCATCTCGGTAATCGGTCAGCACCTCGACTAGCTCACCGTTATCTAGAGCTTCTTGAACGTAATAGTCCGGCAACTGCACTAAACCCAAACCACGCTTGGCGGCGCCCATTAGCGCAAAACCACTATTGCATTTAATCCTCCCCGACACACGCAAAGACTTATCGCGTTTATTTTCCTTAAAATGCCAATAATCGACCGAACCAACTAGGCACTGATGTCGAGCCAGTTCGGATAATGTGTGAGGCTCACCAAATCGCTCCAAATACATAGGGCTAGCACACACGTAATTTTGACGCGACGAAAGACGCTTTGCGATCATGCTGGAATCTTGCAGGCGGCCAAGACGAATCGCCACGTCTACCCCTTGCTCTATCAAATCCAGTTTTTGATTGGTCAGAACTAAATCGAGGTCCACACGCGGGTACTTCTCCAAAAACTGATGCAAGAGCGGTGCGAGGTTCATTTCCCCATAGGTCACAGGCGCTGTCACACGCAGCAAACCTCGCGGTTCGGTTTGCATTTGCGTTACAGCAAGCTCAGCTAGTTCTAGCCCTTCGACCAAGTGTTTGCACTGCTGATAATAAAGCTGTCCAGCTTCAGACAGAGAAACTTTTCGCGTCGTGCGATGCAGTAACTTAACCGCAAGACGCTCTTCAAGTGCCGATACACGGCGACTGATTTGTGCCACTGACGTTTTCAGTTTAGCCGCGGCAGCTGTAAAGCTGTTAGTTTCCGCTACGGCAACAAACTCGCTGACTCCTTCCCAATTCGCCATGCTGTATTCCTGTCGACCTCTTCTAGACAAATAGTGATTACATTGTTCTCGTCGCGCTACGCTTTGAAAACTGGAAAACTTTACGCGTCAGGTAACGGACGAAGTTCGTCGTATTGCGCATCAAGCTCAATGCCAAAATATTCTTTCAACGCATCCAGGTAGGTTTGACCTGGCTCTAGCTCTATTTCTGTTAGCTCTTCATGATTGGTGCATCTGAGTGTGTAGTTAAGCAGCGTCACCAACCCACTTTCTGTCGCTCTAGCAGCGACCCTTGCGCTAGTAAAACGCGAATTAGGCGAAGTCGAGGTAAAGAAGTTGCTACATGCAATGTCACCAGCACACACGAACTCTAGGTCAAAGCTGTATAGATTGCTCCACACGTCCGTTCCATCGGTTGAAAGCACTTGGAGGAAATAACCAAACTGAGCATCTTTGACAAAACGGAAGGTTTGTAAATCCGTCTGAATCACTTGGTCAAGGATAAATGGCAATGGCGCTCGAGGGGTATTGGAGCCAAAACCCACATCTACAATCCATGTTTGTTCCTCGAACGTCACTAACGTGATTTGATGACTACGACCTGTTGGTGTACCAGACACATGTACACGCCCTAGCAAACTTCGCGCTTCAAACCCAAGAGTGTTGAGCACATCAAGCATTAAACCATTTAATTCAAAGCAGTAACCACCGCGAGAGTGGTACACGGTTTTTTGAATAATATCTTCAATCTCAACAGAGACGCCTCGCTGAGATGCGATGTCAAAATTCTCAAACGGCAGGCAACGATGCTGCGCCACGTGAACTCTGTGCAATGACTCCAAATCGGCGGGCAATTCACTAGGCAAGCCTAGCTTGGTTAAATAGGCACTCAGATCCGTCTTATTCATAATCACTCTTACTTAGCTGATGGTTTGACTGCTTTCTACTTTAGCTCCTCTATCTAACTTCAGGTCAATCACCTTTTCCATTTCCCTTCCGCTTTAAGGAGGCATCGCACTCTTTTTACACGCTCACCTTATCATTATTACGCATATGTAAAAATCATTTTCAAAATGGACGGATTATCATTTTTACTGAAACACCTAAAATGAGCACCAACAAAACGACGCAGCGCGGTAAGCAAACCTTAACTACGCTTATTACGTCACTCCATATACTGAAAATATAAAGGAAACATCCAATGTCGCTTGAAATCAAACCTGGTCAAACTCACATAAAATCAAAAGCAATGGTCGCTTGGGCTGCAGGGGAGCCGCTTAAAATGGAAGAAGTTGATGTACAACTTCCAAAAGCCGGCGAAGTGCTAGTACGCATCGTAGCAACTGGTGTTTGTCACACTGACGCATTCACACTATCAGGTGACGATCCAGAAGGTATCTTCCCTTCAATCCTTGGTCACGAAGGTGGCGGTATCGTTGAAATGGTTGGCGAAGGCGTAACAAGCGTTGAAGTTGGCGACCACGTTATCCCACTTTACACTGCTGAATGTGGTGAGTGTAAGTTCTGTAAATCTGGCAAAACGAACCTATGTCAGGCCGTTCGTGAAACGCAAGGTAAAGGCCTAATGCCAGATGGCACAAGCCGATTCTCTATCAACGGCGAAACTATCTTCCACTACATGGGTTGTTCTACTTTCTCTGAGTACACGGTTCTTCCAGAAATCTCACTAGCGAAAGTAAACAAAGAAGCACCACTTGAAGAAGTTTGTCTTCTAGGTTGTGGCGTAACCACTGGTATGGGTGCGGTATTAAACACAGCTAAAGTTGAAAAAGGCGACACAGTGGCAATCTTTGGTCTCGGCGGTATCGGTCTTTCTGCAATCATCGGTGCTCGCATGGCTGGTGCCAGCCGCATCATCGGTGTAGACATCAACGAAAGCAAATTCGACCTAGCGAAACAACTTGGTGCAACTGACGTAATCAACCCACAAAAATTCGACAAGCCAATTCAAGAAGTGATTGTTGAAATGACAGACGGTGGTGTTGACTACTCATTCGAATGTATCGGTAACGTAAACGTGATGCGCCAAGCACTTGAGTGCTGTCACAAAGGTTGGGGTGAGTCAGTCATCATTGGTGTTGCTGGTGCAGGTCAAGAGATCTCAACTCGTCCATTCCAACTGGTAACTGGTCGTGTATGGCGTGGCAGCGCTTTCGGTGGCGTTAAAGGTCGCTCTGAGCTTCCAGAAATCGTGAACCGTTACATGGCTGGTGAATTCGGCTTACAGGAGTTCATTACCCACACAATGGGATTAGCAGACGTCAACAAAGCGTTTGATCTGATGCATGAAGGTAAGAGCATCCGAACAGTTATCCATATGGATCAATAATGCTGCCTCAGGCTCTCCTTTTGGGGAGCCTGAATTCCTTCTGCTAATTAGAGAGTTTATTCATGACCATTGAAAATGTAAGCCAAGCCAAAGTGTTTGGCGGTTGGCACAAGCAATATACACACGAATCCAATGCCCTAAACTGCACCATGCGCTTCGCGATATTCTTGCCACCTAACGCAACGAAATCGAATCCCGTACCCGCGCTATACTGGCTCTCTGGTTTAACGTGTACCGATGAAAACTTTATGCAGAAAGCGGGCGCATTTCGTATGGCGGCCGAGCTTGGCATTGCGATCATTGCACCAGACACAAGTCCGAGAGGCGAAGGTATCGCTGACGACGAAAGCTATGACCTAGGAAAAGGAGCTGGCTTTTACCTTAATGCGACGCAAGCACCTTGGTCATTGCATTACTGCATGTACGACTATGTGACTGAGGAGTTGCCTGCGATCATCGAAAGTAACTTCCCTGTCTCTGACGTGAAGTCGATTTCGGGTCACAGCATGGGCGGCCACGGAGCGCTCACCATTGGTCTGAAAAATTCAGAACAGTACCGTTCTATTTCAGCGTTCAGTCCAATCAGTAACCCAATGCAATGCCCTTGGGGACAAAAAGCCTTTACTGCTTACTTAGGCAAGGAGCTTGAAAGCTGGAAGCAATACGATGCAAGTGAACTTCTAAAACAACAACAATCACCATTACCAATTTTGGTTGATCAAGGTGATGCTGATGGCTTCTTAAATGAGCAGCTTAGACCGGAAGCGCTGATTGCTGCGGCAAAAATACACGATTCAAACCTAACCTTGAGAATGCAACCAGGCTATGACCATAGCTATTACTTCATCTCAAGCTTTATTGAAGAGCACCTCAACTTCCATGCAAAATATTTGTTTGCATAGTTAACTTAAGTAAGCTCATGAAATAAAAAATAAAGTCACCAAAACTAGGTGACTTTATTTTCTTTACGTACTAACAAATACATATCTGAATATCGATGATTTAAATATGTAAAATAATGTAACTTAAGAACAAATTCGACGTCCATTTCTCGCCTTATTAAATTCTCATTTCCGACACAGTATCTTTATTAAAAATGAAACAAAGTTGCACTAAAAACCAATTAAATACCGCGAAATCATTACGAAACTCTACTATCATCCCAAGACTCTGAGCTTTTAATTAAGAAGCAACTTAATAACCTTGACGTGACGTAAACCGACAGTTATTTTTGAAACATAACGTATTATAAAATCTCATCCGGTTGGCTCTATAATTATAAATAAATTACCGCTAGCACCTTTGTCCTAGCTAAGAAAAAAGAATAAAACTCAAAAGGGCATATGATGAAAAAGATAGTCGCGCTAGGTCTGTTTTTTGTTGCGCCATTCTTGTCTGCAAATACGATCGTATTTAGTAGTAGCCAGCAGCCTAGTGTCATACTGGAACTGGAAGAGATCCAAGCTTTACCTACCACTAGCTACACGATGACATTGCCTTGGCTTCCTGCCTCGTCAGAGTTTTTAGGCGTTAAACTCAGCACGCTTCTTACACACGTCTACGGAAAGGTACCAGAGCAGGTTGATATCAGCAGCTTAAACGACTATCACTCGACATTGTCCCGACAAGATATTCTTCGATATCAACCAATACTGGCTTATCAACAAGATCAGAATTACATAAAAGTCAGGAATAAAGGCCCTTTCTGGGTGATATATCCACTCAATCTCTATCCAGAGCTAAACTACAATAAATATCATGCGCAAATGGTATGGCAAGTAAATGAAATAAAAGAAAAATAATAAGAATGAAGTTATCAGAACCCTATTCTAAGAAACAAAGAATATTGCAATATTCTACCACCAGCAAAATGCTGCTGGTGGTGTTTGCCGTTTCTTTGCTTCTCGCGAATGTCGTGCTTTTACAGCAAACACGTTCACTCTCACAAAATTTTAATAACGAACAAAAACAAGCGACTTGGTTTTTATTCCAACTCTCCAAAGAACTATCAGAACTTGTCGGCGAGGCCAGACGGTTAGATGAAAACGTATTGAATATTGATGGTGCAGAGCTTCAATACGAGTTAGCGTGGAGTCGCTTTGACTTATTGACCAGTAGCACGAAAGCCAATAAGTTCTTTTCTCGGAACAACATGCACCTTTACTTCATTAATCTTTTTGAAGAGTTCAAAGAGCTAGAAAAACAACTAGTAGAAGCTAGAACAGGTGACAGCCAAGCTGCTGCTGCATTTTATCGTTCAACTCAAACACTATATTTAGGCTTAATAGACTTCGTTAATCAAAACTTCCGCCTAAGCAGTAAAGCTTATGAAGCACAAAAAGGTCAAACCCAGCGCTTAATGCAAGCACAATATATGTTGTTTGCGACGTTCGTTTTGTCGATTATCTCTCTAACTTATTTCTTTTATCGTGAATCCCATTTTCATAGAAAATTGGCGCTAAGTGACCCTTTGACGAACCTAGGGAACCGCAATGCACTATTCATAACCCTAAACAAATTTACTCAAGAAAAAAGGCCCTTTTCTCTCTGGATTCTAGATTTAAATGGTTTTAAAGAAGTCAACGACACACACGGACACCAAGTTGGCGACACTGTACTGCGGGAAATCGCTAGGCGGCTTAATTCTATGGCACTCAATGATTTTACTGTTTATCGCATGGGAGGAGATGAGTTCGCGGTTATCCTTGAAGGTGAACATCTCAATGAAGAGAACGTACGTGAGCAGATAAATACCGTCTTTGATGCACAAATATTAAACTCCGATAAAGTCTCAACACTTTCAACAAGCATGGGCTTAGCGCAATACCCTAAAGACAGTGACAATGTTGACTTTCTTATCAGCATAGCGGATAAGCGCATGTACAAAATGAAATTTCAACGTTAAACGGTATATATGATGAGAAAGTTCATGCAAGTACTGCTTCTACTGGCAGTCATTGCGGCAGGTGTGTTGGCTTGGGTATTTATTCCATCGCACGAAACCATCGGGCAAAAAACGCTTGAGCAGGCACTCAACGACGACTACAGCCTCGTTGGACATCGAATCTACTCAACCGATCCGGATGCTGGCAACCGATTCGGCTACTTCGTATTGGCAACGGGCCAGAGCATTGAAGAGCAAGAGCCGTTTTTGGTCACTTCGGATCAGTTTATTCGCATGGAGAAAACGGGTGATAATACCTTGTCTGTGACCGTCAATGGCCGTATTTACCATTATCATAACGACTTGTGGGTGCCAAAATCAGACGGGAAATTGCAACACTTTTTAGTCAGTGCAACCGCCAAGTACGTACGCTAAAACGGGAACCTTACTACCCCCTCCCACCACACACACAAAAAAAACAAAGCCCCGCATACACTGCGGGGCTTTTTACGTGAAGAAGAAAATAACATCGAAAGAATGAGCGTTACTTCGCTAATACTTTCTCTTTAATCACTTTGAGTACCCCAGCCTCTTGGTTGCTTGGCGCAGAATAACGAGCAATTTTCTTAATCTCTTCGTGCGCGTTGGCAACCGCGTACGAATGCTCACTGACTTGCAGCATTTCGAGGTCATTGAGGTAGTCACCAAACGTCATAGTTTCTGCCGGAGTAAAATTCATCGTCTCTTGAAGATGCTGAATGGCCGCACCTTTAGAGGCCTCGGCATTCATCACATCCAGCCAGATTTTTGCACTCACCACGACTTTATGCGTTGCGCCAAACTTTGCGTTCATGGTCGGGAACAGGAGCTCTTCCGAACCGTCAAAGTGACAAATTGCTACCTTAATAAACTCGTCTTCGACCTCAAGCAAATCCGGCACATATTCACAGCGGTGGTAGTACTTTTGAAATTCTTCCAGCGATTGCTGATCATGCGTTTCGATGTACGCCGAGCGCTTGCCACACAATACGATGTTCGCTCCGTCAATTTCACGAGCCGCTTTCACAATCTCCAACACTTCCGCTTTAGGAATGGTACAACTGTAGAGCTCTTTGTCTTGGTACATCACCAAGGTGCCGTTTTCAGCCACATACAACAGTCTGTCTTTGATTGGCGCGAACGTGTCTCGCAGGCTGTAATACTGACGACCAGACGCAGCGGAGAACAAAATGCCTTGCTCTTCCAGTTGCAAAAACAGATCGAAAAACTCTGGATCCAAACGACCGTACTGGTCAAGCAATGTGCCATCCATATCGGAAGCAATAAATTTGATGCAAACTTGTGACATTAACTAAAACTCTAAATGACGCTGCGAAAATATATCCATGTAAGGTACAGGATCTTGTATGAATCTCAAGTCGGGATGACGACGCCTTTCGCTATTACCAAGGATGCTGTTTAAAGTAACCTTCACTGTGATCGATGAAAGCTCTCACCGCAGGAGACAAGTGTTTACGTGATGAATACAGCGCGTAAATGTTGAGATCATTTGGCTTCCAATCCGGCAACACCGACTCAAGCTGACCCGATTTGAGATAGATATTGCTCAAGTAAGTTGGCAACATCGAAATACCCATGCCTTGTAAAGCGCCATGCAATAACGCCGTGGCCTCATTGCTGGTTAGGCGACACTCAATTCCCACCGATTCGAACTGGTCGCCCTGAGACAAATGCCATACGTGACGCTCAAAGTTTTTGTATCCCAAACAGTCGTGTGAAGATAAATCTCGCGGATGCGCGATCGCGTGGTGAGTTTGTAAATATTGCGGTGATGCTACCAACACCGATTCGCACACCGCAATCGGCTTACCAATCAAAGAAGGATCGGGATCTGACGCAATTCGGATCGCCAGATCGATACGTTGTTCGGTTAGATCACTCACTGAATCTTGCAGATCTATGTCGATATGCACTTTGGGGTGCTTTTGCATAAAACTGTTTACTACGGGGATCAACTGTGAGAATCCAAATGAAGTACTAGACGCAAGACGGATTTTTCCGGACAGCTCACCATCAGCGGCAATGTTCGACGTTAATGTATCGGCCTGTTTTAACCAGCGCTCAATCTGAGGCAAGCTGCGCTCCCCTGCGGTGGTGAGGGACACCTTGCGCGTGGTGCGGTGTAACAAACGAGTTTGCAGCCAGTTCTCCATAGCCTCTACATAACGAGTCACCATTGGCCGAGACATGTCTAACCGCTCTGCGGTCGCGGTAAAACTGCCAGAATACACCACATCCACAAACACTTTTGCTGCCGTTACTCTATCCATACATTTGCTCGAAATAAGAAATAGTGATGCACATTATTGTGTATTTTTCCGAGCGTATCAATTTCCTAATATAGCTCCCGTTCCCAAGCCATGGTCGCTTGGCCCCAAATTCTTTAGGAGCTTATTATGAAAAAATTCACTTTGATTGCTGCATCCATTTTAATGGCAAGCCCTGTTCTAGCGGCAAACCACTCTCCCCTTACTCTTGAGGTTTACAACGCCGACGGTAACAGCTTCCACGTAAACTCAACCTTGGTATACGGTGAGACTGACGCCATGGTTATCGACACTGGCTTCACCAAAGCTGACGCGATGCGCATTGCCGCTAAAGTGCTGGACTCAGGCAAAACGCTTAAAACCATTTTTATCAGCCAAGCGGACCCAGACTACTACTTTGGCGCAGAGGCCTTACACCAACAGTTCCCTGATGCGCAGATCATCACAACGCCTGCGGTTCAAAAAATTATTAAAGAGAAATTGGCTGGAAAGCTGGCGTACTGGGGACCAAAGCTTGGCGCAAACGCACCGGTAAAACCAGTGATCCCTGTCGCGTACGATAAAGCATCATTGGAGCTAGAAGGTCATAAGATTGAAATTCGTGGTAACCATGGCACATCAGCACACCGCCCTTACCTATGGATTCCAGATAACAAAGCGATTCTAGGTAACGTAGCCGTGTACTCAAACGTACATTTGTGGATGGCAGATGCCGCTGACCAGACCGCCATCAATGCTTGGGAGCAGCAACTTAGCGAGATGCTTGCGCTTAAACCTCAAGTGGTCATTCCTGGTCACATGAAAGCAGGCACAAAGCTGAACGCAGACACCATTCGCTACTCGCAACAATACTTGCAGGATTTTCAGCAAGCGAAAAAACACAGCAATAACAGCGTTCAACTCATTGACACCATGTCTGCGAAATACCCAGAAGCTCAATTGCCAATCGCGCTAGAAATCGGTGCGAAAGTGCATACTGGTGAAATGTCATGGTAACCGTGCATTACTTCTTCGATCCCATGTGTGGTTGGTGCTACGGGGCATCACCACTCATCGAAGCCTTGATGGACACCTCTCAATTTAAGGTAGAGCTTCATCCCGGCGGTATGATTGAGAAACGCGCGATTGAACCTGAATTTCGTCAGCACATCATCAACAGTGACGCTCGTATCGCAACCGAAACCGGAGCAACGTTTGGTGAAGCATATCTACAACGCGTGAAAAGCGAAGATGCGTTTGTTCTTGATTCTTATCTACCCACACAAGCGATCTTGAGTGCGGAGAAAATGGGGCTGAATCCATGGCACATGCTAAAGGCCATCCAATCTGCGCATTATCAGCTCGGGTTAAAAGTGAATGAAGCATCGACGCTCAAAGCCATTGCAGAATCGCTAGGTTTAACAAGTGATGCGTGGGAGCAAAACATGGCGTTAAGCGAAGCCGAACTAGATGAGAGAATTCGCTCTAGCCGACAATTGATGCGACAGTTACACGTTGGTGGTTATCCAACCCTGATTGCAGAAGTAAATGGCGAGTACTTGACCTTGCCGCACTCGACCTACTACGACAAACCGGCACAGTGGAAGCTTGCATTACAAAAACTGCAATAAGCTCTTCCCCACTCGCTCTTGTTCTTAATCCAAGAGCGAGTGCCAACACCGACATGGCAATCCTGACTCAAACAGGTACAATCCTCGCTCGATTTTTTACTCGCGCGGATACCCACCATGCACTCGCCTGAACATTGTTTTACTCGTTTTACTGCTGATACTTCTGACTATGAATTGCCAACGCAGTTTACGTTTCCGTTCTACTACACGCCACATCCTCTTTGCGTTATGGCCGCAAAGCAATTGCAACAGCACTTATTAGCGCAAACCGACTTCGAACACGATTTTGGTTTGGTTAATGAAGAAACGGGGCGAGGCAAAATGTTTGGCGTATTGCTGGTAGAAAACCCTCAAGGCGAACTCGGATTTTTAAGTGCGTTTTCTGGCAAAATTGCTGACCAAAACTTGATTCCAGGGTTTGTCCCTCCTGTGTATGACATGCTGACCGATGAAGGTTTCTTCCGCGCAGAAACGGATGCCATCAACGCCGCCAATGCGGAGTACAAAACCTGTGCCGCGAATCCGGAATTGGCAGATCTTAAAGCGCAAATACAAGCCGACCGAGCCGCTTATCAACAAGAAGAGCAAACACAGCGCCAAGTGATGATTGACGGCCGCGCCGCACGCAAACGACAGCGTCAACAGGGCGAGCAAACACTCAATGCCGATGACCTCAAAATCTTATTGGATGAGTTGGGTAAGCAAAGTGTCGCCGAGAAAAACGTTCTCAAATACTTAAAGCAAGCGTGGGATGAAAAGCTTGCAATCAAAGAGGCGCGCTTGGCCGAGTTAGAGCAGCAACTTGCTCATCTGAAAGAACAGCGCAAAACGCTCTCCAACGCTTTGCAGCACAAATTGCATAAACAATACCGCTTTCTAAACAACCATGGCAAAACACGCGACTTGGTGGACATTTTTGCGGACACCACAAACCCAGTACCACCAGCAGGTGCAGGGGAATGTGCTGCGCCAAAACTGCTCCAGTACGCGTTTAAATACGGATTCAAACCGCTGGCGCTGGCAGAATTTTGGTGGGGTGTGTCGCCAAAGTCTGAGGTTCGCCAACACAAAAAATTCTACCCATCGTGCAACAGCAAATGTCAGCCGATTTTGGGCCATATGATGCAAGGGCTGGATGTCGAACCTAACCCATTGGCGGAGAATTGGGCAGAAGACAAAGAGCTAGAGATAATCTACCAAGACGACGCTATGGTCGTCGTCAACAAGCCCTCGGGCTTACTTTCAGTGCCTGGTAAAACTATCAAGGACTCTACTTATACGCGCCTACAAGCGATGTACCCTGATGTGGAAGGGCCGTTTGTGATTCATCGTCTCGACATGGCGACCTCTGGCATTTTGGTGTTTGCCTTAACTAAGCGCGCGAACAAAAGTCTGCAAAAACAGTTTATGGCTCGCGGCGTACAAAAACGTTATATGGCACTGCTCGAAGGCGTATTAAACGAGCCTGAAGGGGAAATTTCACTGCCAATGCGTGGTGACCCAGACGACCGCCCACGTCAACTGGTGTGTTTTGAACACGGGAAACATGCAGAAACCTACTGGCAACTGATTGAAGTCAAAGATGGACGCAGCAAGGTATACATGTATCCGAAAACCGGGCGAACTCACCAACTACGTGTACACAGTGCTCATCACATGGGGTTAAACATGCCGATGGTTGGTGATGGTTTATACGGCGAAAAATCGAATCGCTTACACCTGCATGCTGAGATGCTAGAGCTGGATCATCCATACAGCAAAGAGCGTATGGTGTTCCAAGCTGAGTGCGAATTCTAACGTCTTCCCGATTTTAAATAACAAAAAGGCACTGACTATCAGTGCCTTTTTTTGTTTTCTAACAACAGAATAAGCGTGATGCGCGATACCGAAAACCGTTAGCTCACCTTAAACTTGGTCCACACCTGAGAGCGCCAACGCCTTGCCATGATGATACCACGTACCCATTCATCGAGTGCGATTGCCATCCAAGCCCCTAAAACGCCATAACCCAAGTGGATGCCAAAGATGTAAGAGAAAAGCACGCCTAGTCCCCACATACTCAAAATCCCCATTTGCACTGGGAACTTGATGTCACCCGCGCCTTTGAGCCCCGCGATAAAAATCAGGTTAAACACACGTCCGGCCTCGAGCAAAATTGAGCCCATGACTAACGAACCTGCCAATGCGAGTATCTCTGGTTGATCGGTAAATACGCGCAGAATCTCTTCTCTAAACAGGTAAATCAGTGTGGTTGCCGCCGTTGATGCCACAAATCCCACTAAGAAGTAGATTTGTACGCGTTTTAAAATGCTGCTCACCCAACCTTTACCGATGTAGTAACCAGTTTGAATTTGCGCTGCCTGACCAATTGCCAACGCGAAAGCAAACGAGAAACGGGCAATGTTTTGCGCATAAGTGAAAGCCGCTAACGATGCCGTCCCCATTTGCACCACAAAGTACACAATGCAGATTTGCGCCACGTTGTAAGACAGCACTTCACCCGCGTTCATACCGCCGATTTTTAAGATCTTTTTGTAAATCTCTGCGGGCACTTGTTTCATGGTCGACATTGGTAGCTCAATGCTGCTGCGCGCGAGAATAAACCATAACATTAACGTACCGATGACTTGGCTGACGACGGTTGCTATTGCCACGCCTTGCACGCCATACACAGGTAAACCAAATGGCTGGTAAAGCGCAATATAGTTACCAATGATGTTGAACACACCCGAGATCAAATTCACCACCATTGGGGAACGTGAATAACCATGACTACGCAGAATAGTTGTAAAAACAACGCCAATCGTAACGTTAAACGTCATCGCACCGCTTATCAGCAGATATTCATGAGCGTACTGCTCGACTTGCGCTTCCAAGCCGTAATACGGGAGTAGATATATCGCACCAAGCACGGCAATCACACTCAATAGCACACCGACGAGCACAGACAACGCAATACTCGCAACACCAACGCTCACTGACTCTTGCTCGCGTCCAGCGCCATTGTATTGGGCAATCAAAATCCCCGTACCGCTACTGACAAACGTCGAAACGATGATTAAAAAGAAGGTAATCTGCGTGATCACACCAACAGCGGATACGGCTTTGTCTGAGTAGCCACTCAGCATGAACACGTCACTGGTTCCTAAAGCCGTCCGTAGCAAAATTTCGACAAGAATTGGCCAAGCTAATGCCACGATAGACATTCGTTGGTTGATGTTTTGGCTTTTAGGCATGCTTGTAACCTTTCCTACAACTAAAAACTGCCTCACAATTTTGTGAAGCAGTTTAAAAATAGTGACTCGAACGAAGCTCGATATGAGGTTGTGATTTAGCGCGGATTCTAGTCGCATATTGGTCATAACGACAACAATATTTCGCCCTGTTTCGGAAAAATATTTCTAATGCATTTTCGAAACGACATATGCCTTGACGATACGTAGAGCAGAGATTGGTGAACAATACTCTCAATCAACGAGCACCGAACAGAATCAGGATAATCAATAGAAATATGTCTAACTAGATACATTACTTTGAATTATCAGTCCAACCATATAGAGCCATGAAGAACCGTCATGAAAACCTGCATGCGCCACCATTCCTCTTTGAACACTCGCACCAAATCACACTGATGGCTTTGCACTAAAAATGACTGATATCACATTTGGAAACTTTGTTGTTCTATTTATCGCGAAAATACCGCCTAGAATAAGCGTACACGTTAATTAAGCAAGGATACGTAATGTCGACATTGGCTGGGGCGCGCTTAGAAGAAATGGCGGACATCCGCTCAACAAGAAAAAAGAAAATTGTCTTTTTATGCTCCAGTATCGCCGCTGCCTGTTTAACTTATGGTTCCATTGCTCAATCACTTGAGAATAACTGGGGTTTAAGCTTTTTCCATGCTTTGTGTGCCTTGGCATGCTTAGCAATCAGTTATGTAATAAAAGTCCAGCGGCACCATCAATACGCCGACTTATGGCTAAGTGCTGTCTTAATGTTCGAAGGGTTATTGTTACTTCTGTATAACGACGCTCCGTCAGGCAAAATGTTATGGCTATATCCTATTGTCGCCACTCTGGTATTAATTAATGAGTTTAAGGTCGGTCTGTTGTTCAGTGGCACCTACATTTTACTGATCTTTTTTGGGGTCGCTTTTTTAGATCGACTGCCAGCAGCCACAGAAATCATAGAGCGGAGATTGATGCTGACCCTGATAGCGACCGCGTTTGTGTGTCACACGTTCTCGTATTACTACACGAAAGTCCTCAATTACATTCAAACACTGTATCGTGAGGGGATTGAGGAGTTAGCATATTTTGACCAGCTCACTGGGCTTGCCAATCGCTGGAGCTTTGAGACTTGGGCGCGCGCAAAGCTCGATGAAATCAAGCACTCATCTGATGACAGCATCACCGCATTGGTTTTTCTCGATATCGATAACTTCAAGCACATCAACGACACCTACGGGCACGATATTGGTGACCAAGTACTTCAAGCCTTCGCAACTCGATTAAAAAATAACATTCGCAACAAAGACAGAAAAACCGATAAACACGACTACTCCATCGCTCGATTTGCGGGCGATGAGTTTGTAATCATGCTTTACGATGTAAAAAGTAAAGATGACCTCGACAGCATCCTAAAACGGATCGTGAATCTGTTTCCGACAGGTTACCGAAGCTACGATATGATTAACGAGTTAACGATGAGTGTAGGTGCTGCTATCTATAAGCAAGATGCAAAGGATTTGTCTGAATTGACTCGATGTGCAGACAAAGCAATGTACGCAGCTAAACATACTGGTAAAAACCAGTACGCCTTTTATGAGCACTGCAATACGGAAGAACAGTCAACATCTGATGCACCAGCGGTACCAGAAGCTTGCTAATGACTAAGCGAACACATGCATCACCCAAAGCCCCACAACGAGGAATACGATTAACCACACTACTTGCAACGTTCTGTTCGGCTTGTCTTGCTGACGAGTGGGTTGATCTTTAAACGCACGGCCCTTCATTTTGCCCATTAAGCTCTTTCCTAGAGCACGTCGATAAAATTCACGTCTCTTATGAGCGGCATTGGCAACTTCGGTAAAGCGCTGTCTTTGCTCATTGGTGAGATCTTTGTCCTCGTAACGAGGAGGGAGATCAGAATGCTTGCGTTGTACTGCCATCACTTCCTCCCTGGTCGATGGGTACATTTTTATTAAGTATATACCCAAATAACCAAAAAGATGCGTTATAAGTGAAGCACATAGACGAAAAAACCACCCGAAGGTGGTTTTATGACGAGCAACAAATGAACGCTAGAAGTACTCACATAAATACGCAGTCGCTTCTTTCACTTGAAGCTCAAATGAAGAATTACCTTCCACTTCAAAAAACTCACCACTTTGATAAGTCGTCCAATCGCTCTCGCCAACACGCTTGACCAAAAGCGCACCTTTTACAACCGTCATACGCTCTGGTGCTTGAGTACCAAACGTGTACTCACCAGGAAGCATCACACCAACGCTAACATCCTGCTCTTTCTGGTTAAAGCCTAGTGATTTTACACTACCAGCAAAATAGCTATTTTCCTTAATATTCATTATTGGTTTCCTTATCAAAAGTCCGCTCTTTTTTACCTTGTTTCTTTCCGTTACTCAAGCTTTGAAAGCCATTAAACTCAACGTAGTAACGCACATCCTTTGCTACTGAGCGAGAACCTCTTTTCGCGAGGATTAATCAGGCGACCTAAACCGAGCAAGAAAACCTGCGAAGTAATGAATGTGAGCAAACAACAAAACCATCAATAAGATGTGTATCTGAATGTAAAAGTGGACATTAGATCATAGTTTCGTCGTCTCAATGGCGGGATTGTTTGTTTTTAAAAAGGAAGGTTTCCACCATGTTAAAAAAGTGGAGAAAATTAGATCTATGACGGACTCGACTCGCCGAAGGCGAAAAGCACGACAAGAACCAAAACTTTCATTTTTGGCTCGCCACCAATCCAAAATCCTCAAGAGTACATTTGTCTGCTTCGGGATGGGTCTGTTGACGTTTTTTGGCTATCAAATCCACCTCTCCTATCAAGACCACATTGATCCGGAAAAGGTGTACGGCGAATGGATTGAGATTGGCGCGCCACCCTACCAAACAGAACGTCTCGTTTTCACTGAAGATGGGGTATACCGAAACCATCGACTTATTACGACGGAATTTGAATTCGATGGCAAGGTCATCACGTTGAATACCGGATTAGGAAAGACCGCGTATCAGATCTCGGGCTCTCATCTTTCACCTCAAATACGCCGTATTGAGCCTCTTATTCCAGATCAGCGATTCATTCGTAAAGGATTTGAGCATACCGTTCAGGGCTCAGAAACCGGCGCAGCCTCTAAACGTCGTGCCGCGTTGAGTGAACACTTCAGCCGTGACTAGTACGTCTTCACGGCTATTTTTCCTTTCAATTCTCTTTCTATATCAATGAAACAAAACCTTAATAAACAACAAAATAAGGCCTTCATCGCATTTAACTAACTCGTTACTGAGTAAACAATAATTTTAGTTTCTGCTGAGATTTTATAAATTATTGACTCAGTCTGACACTTTCTGTGTAACAGAGTGCGAGTTTTAGTTAAGTTCTCTCAAGTGCCTCGAAAACCGTCTTAATTTTTTTTGACGAAAAAAAACTCTCTGAAATGCTGAGTGTGATGCTTTTGCACGTGGAGTAAATCCAATCATCTTATCTGGTGCAAGAGCAGCCTATGTTCTAGGTAGAACATGAATCCAAGGATTGAGAGAGAAGTTATGATTCGATTTAACCTATGTGCAGCTGGAGTTGCTTTAGCGCTATCAGGTGCTGCAGTTGCGGCTCCAACCGCACCAAGTATCGATATGTACGGTTCCAACAACCTTCAGTTTTCTAAAATTGAACTCGCGATGGAAACCACGTCAGGCTACTACGACATGGTGAAATACCATGAGCAAGCGAAGATCACTGTTAAATTTAACCAGTGGAGTGGCACACCTGGTGACACTTACAACGTCTATTTTGATGGTGTAAAAGTAGCAAGCGGCCCTATCACTGGTAGCCAAACGACAGCTTCGTTTGAATACGGCCAAGGTGGCTTATACCAAATGGAAATCGAAGCATGTGATGCGACAGGTTGTGCGAAAAGCGCACCAGCTGAAATCACAATTGCAGATACCGATGGTTCTCACCTGAAGCCACTAACGATGAATGTTGATCCAAACAACAAAACCTACAATACCGATCCAAGCGTCGTGATGGGTACGTATTTTGTTGAATGGGGCATCTATGGCCGTGACTACACCGTCGATAATATGCCGGTCGACAACTTGACTCACATCCTTTACGGTTTTATCCCAATTTGTGGCCCAAATGAGTCTGTGAAGTCTGTTGGCGGCAACAGTTTCAACGCGCTACAAACTGCTTGTACAGGTGTGCCTGATTATGAAGTCGTTATCCATGACCCTTGGGCTGCTTATCAGAAGAGCTTCCCACAAGCTGGCCATGAATACAGCACGCCTATCAAGGGTAACTACGCAATGCTAATGGCATTGAAACAACGTAACCCTGATCTAAAAATCATCCCATCGATCGGTGGTTGGACACTGTCTGACCCATTCTTCGATTTCGTGGACAAGAAAAACCGTGACACATTCGTCGCATCAGTTAAGAAGTTCCTGAAAACTTGGAAATTCTACGACGGTGTTGACATCGACTGGGAATTCCCTGGCGGCGGCGGTGCAGCAGCCGATAAGGGCGACCCTGTAAACGATGGCCCAGCATACATCGCACTGATGCGTGAACTGCGCGTAATGCTTGATGAATTAGAAGCTGAGACAGGCCGTACTTACGAGCTAACGTCCGCTATCGGTGTCGGTTACGACAAGATTGAAGACGTAGACTACGCAGATGCAGTTCAGTACATGGATTACATCTTCGCAATGACTTACGACTTCTACGGTGGTTGGAATAACGTTCCTGGTCACCAAACTGCGCTTTACTGTGGTTCATTCATGCGTCCTGGTCAGTGTGACGGTAGTGGCGTTGATGAGAACGGCGAACCGTACAAAGGTCCTGCTTACACAGCAGATAACGGCATCCAACTTCTTCTTGCTCAAGGCGTTCCTGCGAACAAGCTAGTACTTGGTACAGCAATGTACGGTCGTGGCTGGGAAGGCGTAACTCCAGATACACTCACAGCTCCAAACGACCCAATGACAGGTACTGCTACAGGTAAACTGAAGGGCAGCACAGCGCAAGGTGTTTGGGAAGATGGCGTAATTGACTACAAAGGCATTAAGTCATTCATGCTAGGTGCAAACAACACTGGTATTAACGGCTTCGAGTACGGCTACGATGCACAAGCAGAAGCACCATGGGTATGGAACCGTACTACGGGCGAGTTGATCACATTTGATGACCACCGTTCAGTGCTAGCAAAAGGTAGCTACGCGAAGTCTCTTGGTCTTGCTGGTCTATTCTCTTGGGAAATTGACGCGGATAACGGTGACATTCTAAACGCGATGCACGAAGGTATGGCTGGTGGTGTGGTTCCTCAACCAAACCGTAAACCAACCGCAGCCGCTGGCGCAGATCAATCGGTAACAGGTCCTGCAAATGTGGTTCTAGATGGCAGCCTGTCAAAAGACTCTGACGGCACCATCGCAAGCTACGCTTGGGAACAAGTATCTGGCACAGCAGTGGCACTAACAGGTGCAAACTCAGCGAAAGCAAGCTTTGATGCAGCAGAAGTTACTGTTGAAGAGCAATTAACTTTCAAGCTGACGGTGTCTGATAACGAAGGTGCAACGGCATCTGACCTCGTTGTAGTAACAGTGAAACCAGCAGGTGTTGTTGACCCAGTGAACAGCGCACCAATAGCGCAAGTTGTTGCTCCAGCAACAGCAAACACTGGTGACGTTGTGGTTGTAGATGCAGCTGCGTCTAGCGATGCTGACAACGATACCCTGACATTCAACTGGACTCTACCTCAAGGTCTGAATGCAACGGTTGAAGGCTCTAAAGTCACGTTCACTGCTGCGGAATACCCGCAAGACACAAGCTTAAGCTTCACTGTAAGTGTGAGCGACGGTAAAGCGTCTTCATCGGCAAGCGCGACAGTGGTTGTTGCACAGCACACAACCGATCCGAACCCTGGTACTTGTGACAACGCATGGGATGCGAGCGCAGTGTACACAGGTGGTAACCAAGTGACTCACGCAGGTAAAACGTGGGAAGCGAAATGGTGGACTCAGGGTGACGATCCTAGCCAATCTGGCGAATGGGGCGTTTGGAAAGAAGTTGGCGTAGCTAACTGTAACTAATTTCAGCCTTGCAGACGTTCTGCTAAATAAACAAAGGACAGCTTCGGCTGTCCTTTTTGGATTTAACCTCTTAACGAGGAGAGCAACACCAGAGACGAAAAAATCTGAGGTGTTACTTTCAAATCGAATTAGCGCAAAACGGAGCGAGTCAATCAGTAAAAGTAAGGGTTACCAAGCACTATCGAGCAAACGGTCAAAACTACTGAAGACTTGCTCACACTTCATCACTCGACCATGCCCCTGACCTTGTGTTGTCACTAACTCAACGTTTTTAATCTCTTCAGCCGCTTTTGCCGAGACACTGTATTTGGTGAACTTGTCTTGCTCATCATGAATAATAATGGTGTGAGACGGACGCTCAGACAAACGCTTCATCGGATCAATGGACTGTAACGGATAACCAAATTGGTCTTCAACTTCTGAAACCACAGCATTAAAAAGCTTCATCGAGTAACCGGAACGTGCAATGCTACCGAATAAGTTCTCTACGTAATTTAATACCGGAGCAATAAGCAGCAAAGGCTTGTTTTCTAATTTACTGTGCCTACACTCAAGAGCAGAAGCGGTGCCCATGCTGTGCCCAACTAGGCCAACAATATCCTCGACCGTATCCAACACATCTTCTAATCCTCTGACAAACCCCGGAATGTGCCCATACTGCCCCTCACTCTCACCATGTGCCGGATGATCGTACGCCAAAGCAGTAAACCCTTTCGACGCAATATGTTCCATCAGTGGATAAAACTGACTTGCCGTTCCAGACCAACCATGAGTTAGCACCCAAATAGGTCCAGAGCCCAAAGTATAGGTTTTGATGATGCCTGCATGCCCTTTAATTTCACCTTTGATAAGCCCTTGAGGTTCAATATTTTTAGGTTGCGTACGAGCAGGTGTCAGAAGAAGTTTACGTGCGGTCTTCTTTGCATGTGACGGGGCCAGTGTATGGTGTAACCGAGTACTAATGTTCACCAAACTGCGCTTAATACTGAAACGTTGCGATGTATTAAAGTAAATTTTTTCACTCATAATCATGTCCTTAACTATCAGCTTTGCACAAAATAGAACGGTCGTGCTTTTTATGCTGATAAGAAAGAGCGAACTCAGCCGCTCTTGTGATTTTATGTCTACGAATCTGGGAAGCGATTAACCGATATTAGTCTTTCCAGCGAGAAAATAAGTTGTCGATCCCTTGCCAAAACAGACGCAAGCTTTCTTGCTCACCTTTAATTGAGTAAAAAACATGCGCACTCAAATAGAGACCGTACAAATCAAACGTTGCTTGGCGTGTATCTAAGTCTGCTGCAAATTCTTGCTTCTCTTTGCCTTTCGCTATTTGGATCTCCAAATAACTCAGCCAAGTGTCTATGGATTTACGCAGTCCGGCCTGAAGCGGGCAATCTTTATCTGCCGTATCATTCCAAGCGTCAAGAAACATACAACTTCCTTGGAATGCGTGATTCCAAGTCATCCAAGAGTCGAGCAACCCTCGAATTTTACGCTCGATATTGCCATCCCCGAGTTCTCGAGCAGGCTCAATAACCCGATCAGCGAACACTTTATTGGCGTGATCAAGCACCGATAGCTGTAAATTCAACTTCGAATTAAAGTGGGCAAACAGACCACTTTTCGACATACCGCATTGCTTGGCTAACTCTCCAATCGTAAGACTTTCTAATCCGTCTTCGCTGGCGTTCTCAAAAGCCCGCTGCAGAATAAACTCTTTTGTCACTTTTCCTTTTTGCATAATCTTATTTTTAGCACGATCGTTCTTTTTTGCAATCTCGAGTTAACTGGTCTAACCATTATTCAGTGCTATTTTCGACTCACGAATCAGGTATTGATTGCGTTAATAGGTTAATAATTAAGAAGTTTGAAGTAAGTCTTAATTTTCAAAACAGCTTCAATGTAAGCGCAAGTCTGTCGACTTTTTCACGTATTACTTCAGTAACAACCTGCTATTTTCACCTAAGTTTTTTATTTAGGTAAACAATGTAATGGCAAAGAAACAAAAAATAGCCAGCTTAGAGTTTGCACGTATCATTGCGATGCTTGCGATTGTGGGTTTGCATTGCCAGATGGCACTGACGTACTGGCAGTGGAATGGGATACCATGGGTTGGCTATATGCTCAACCAACTGGCTCGTTTTGCTGTTCCGCTGTTCTTTCTCATCTCGGGTTATCTAATCCAGCCGAAGTTGAGTCACTCACCTATCGATACTCTTAAGAACTACGCCAAACCGTTAATGAAGGTTTGGCTCATTTGGAGCATGATCTGTTTACTGATGCCATTCCAATGGCAGACGGTCGCTGAGGCAGGATATCTCGCCGAAAGGCAAGGTTATTGGGGGTACTTAATGTCAACCCCGATCAATTCACTCATCGAAGGCGGACTCGTTCATCTGTGGTTTATTCCGGCTCTGGTCATTGCCGTAGCGTTAATTGCCTTTCTCGTGCATATCAATATGGCGCAACTGATACTGCCAACCGCAGTATTGCTATACATATACGGGGTCTTTGCTGGCAGTTACGCGACCATTACCGACCTGCCAGCGCCTTTCTTTACTCGTAACGGGCCTTTTTTCAGCACGTTGCTAGTTGCTCTAGGTTATTTCGCACGAGAAGCGCAGTGGCGGTGGTCGAGAAACAATACGGTTCGATGCATTATTCTTGGCATGGCACTGCATTTTGGTGAAGCTTACTGGCTGATGCAACATGACATCGCTTTCAACTCGCACGACTTCCTATTCGGTACCGTTATCTGGGCTGTAGGTGTCTTTATGTGGCTTTTGGCTCACCCTCATTTTGGCGACATGCCTTGGGTCTTCAAACTATCTCCTAGCGTGTTAGGGATATATGTTAGCCATCTGCTTATCATAATTGTCATGATGAATGTCGCTGGATTTATCGGGCTGCAACACCTCGCGAAAGATGTGTTTATTTATCCTGCAACGATTGTTGCAACCATACTGCTTGTGAAAGCAATCGACGCTTCACCGTTGAAAAAATGGCTCCTACGCTAAATGCATTCAGCTCTAGATATAGCTAGCTTTAACTCAAAAGGGTTAGAGCTAGCCAGTTAAAAATGAGATTTCTCTCTCACTGACCAATTTTTGACTTTCTAATCCTTCAGAATTTGCTTTCACTCACAAAAAACATTGTTCATTTCCTTTAAATTGGCTCGACTATTACAACATTGCTCATTAAACGGAGGCTGTATGTGGGCAGGTCAAGGACTCGTTCCTTTTTTAGAGATTAGTCACTGGTTAACTTACGGTTTATATGCCGCTGCGGTTTTATTCGGCGCAGCAAGCATTGCGTCACTCAGAAAATAGTGGCGCACACTATCATTTCCTAACTCCTACTGTTAATTCGAGCTCTCTCACAACTAACTCATTCATTTGTGGCTAATATTTCTCCAACCAGACAAAGGAGAAATGTCTATGCCAATCTATCCAATTGTGGCTTTCTGCTGTTTGTTGTTCTCTAGCGCCACCTTTGCTGCATCAACCAATGAACTGAATCTTGTTAATTCTGGTGTCGGTTACGCGGCTCTGATTATCTTTTCGATCGCTTACATACTGGTTATGTTGGAAGAGTATCTGAAAATGAGAAAATCCAAGCCAGTGCTGCTCGCTGCAGGGTTAATTTGGATTCTGATTGGCTACACCTTTGCTCAGCACAACCAGCCTGAAATCGCCAAATCCGCACTAGAACACAACTTGTTGGAATATGCCGAGTTGCTGCTGTTTTTGCTCGTGGCGATGACTTACATCAACGCAATGGAAGAACGCAAACTCTTCGATGCCTTACAGGCGTGGATGGTTGGTAGAGGTTTTGGATTCAAAAAGTTGTTCTGGCTGACGGGGTTTCTCGCTTTTGTCATTTCACCGATTGCCGATAACTTAACTACGGCCCTTTTGATGTGCGCTGTAGTGATGAAAGTCTCTGGTGATAATCCTAAGTTCGTCAATCTTGCTTGTATCAACATTGTTATCGCAGCCAACGCTGGCGGTGCATTCAGCCCATTTGGTGATATTACAACCCTGATGGTGTGGCAGGCCGGTCATGTCAGCTTTGCTGAGTTCATTCCGTTGTTTGTACCGTCATTGGTGAACTACTTGGTTCCCGCATTTTTGATGTCACTTTTTGTTCCAAACACAAAACCGAATACGATTCACCAACACGTTGAGCTAAAACGCGGGGCAAGGCGTATTGTCGCGTTGTTCATTTTGACGATTGCCACCGCAGTCTCTTTCCATGCTGTGCTGCACTTCCCACCCGTTATGGGCATGATGATGGGCTTGGCGTACTTACAGTTTTTCGGATATTTTTTGCGCCAAACTCTCAAACACTCACTCGCAAAAAAAGCAGCTATGGCAATTGCCAATGGCGATGATCAGGCATTGAAGCGCTTAGGCTCAGTGGTTCCGTTTGATGTGTTTCATCGTGTGTCTCGAGCCGAATGGGACACCTTGTTGTTCTTCTACGGTGTTGTAATGTGTGTTGGCGGTTTAAGTTTACTTGGCTACCTCGAACTGGTTTCAAACGTCATGTACACGCAATGGAACCCAGTCTGGGCAAACGTAATGGTTGGTGTCCTATCTGCAATCGTCGATAACATTCCGGTTATGTTTGCTGTACTGACCATGGAACCAAGCATGTCGATGGGCAACTGGCTACTGGTCACATTAACCGCAGGTGTCGGGGGCAGTTTGCTTTCCATCGGATCCGCGGCAGGCGTCGCTTTAATGGGAGCCGCGCGTGGACAATACACCTTCTTTGGCCACCTAAAGTGGGCTCCCGTCATCGCCTTGGGTTATGCCGCCAGTATTGCGGTACACTTGTGGATGAATAGCGGTTTATTTACTTAAAAGCACCGACAATCAGGTGCTTAACTTGCAACACAACCTAGCGGTCGGATGGATGGTTAACGCCATCCATCACTTCAATCGCTCCCAACTCATATGGGTTGACGCCCTCTAAGCAGCCGACATTATAGCCATACTCACTCGGGTCAGAACGACGCTGATGGTGCGTATAAATACCGCACTCGCCACAGAAAAAGTGCTTCGCAGTGTGTGTATTAAATTGATACTGCTTCAAGACGTCTTCGCCTTGCATAATACGAATACCGTTCAAAGGTACAGATGCGACAATCGCGCCACGACGTCGACACATAGAACAGTCACACCGTCTCGGTTTCTCAATACCATTGGGTAACGCCAGTTCCAACTCAACTTTTCCACAGTGGCAACTCAGTCGATGTAATGTGTTGATTTGGGTATTGCCAACTTTCTTAATCATAACTTTTCCTTGTTGTTTTTCTATCTGTGTACATTATGTTAAACAGGTTAATCTCATCATAATCTCGTCCAAAAACTCGACATCCATCACTTTTCGCGACATTTTATTGGCCGATTTGTTAGTTGCTATTTTGGCGACTGTCTATCGCGTCCGTGAGACGTATTATCTCCGGCGCGGTTTTTAAACCAAGGAAATTAATTTATGGACAAAGATCATAGCCTAAGAGAGAACCTCTTGGCTCTGACGCTCGGCAGTGCGTTGGTGTCACTTGGGGTGATATTTTTTAGCAAAGTAGGATTGCTCACTGGCGGTACGGCTGGTTTGGCGATCTTCCTAACCAAAGTGAGTGACTTCAGTTTTGGTCAGATATTTTTCGCTCTTAACCTCCCTTTTTATATTTTATCTGTGATGCGCATGGGTTGGCGCTTCACTATCAATACCTTTATTGCGGTTTCGATTGTCTCTTTTGCGGTCGATCATCTGCATCATGTGATTGAGATTTCACGAATCGAACCTTTCTATGCGGCACTTTTGGGTGGTGGGCTGATTGGAATCGGTATGTTGGTAATTTTCCGTCACAAAATTAGTTTGGGTGGCTTTAACATTCTAGCGTTGTACCTTCAGGAACGTTTTGGAGTTCGAGCGGGTAAAGTTCAAATGGCGTTAGATTGTGCCATCGTGGTGATGTCACTGTTCATTGTAGATGTGCACCTTATCGCTCTATCTGTTCTAGGTGCCATCGCAACGAACTTGATTTTGGCGATGAACCATAAACCAGGACGATACCAAGCAAAAGCGCAAGCAGCATAATCATCGCTGCATAGTCAACAACCCTAAAGCCCCCAGCCAGTCGCTCGGGGCTTTTTCATTCAACGCTAAGATCACGTCAACGAGCTCGTTTTGCAGTGCTGCTGCATCTCTTCATCCAATTTAGCTTTATATTTCTGGCTAAGATGGAAGTGTACTTGCATCAACAAGTTATGTGCGTGGAACAGCTCAAACGCGTCGCTACCATTTTGCTGACAAATAGCCTCACAGCGCTCAGCATGCACTTTGGCTTCTTGCGGTTTATCCGCTTTAAGCAAGCTCATCGCTAAGCGATACTCTGCGCGCTCTTCTTGCATCCAACCCCCTGCCACTTTACAATAGTCTAGCGCGAGTGTCGCTGCTTCTAACATCTTCGATTTTTCCATGCACGTGCGCTCAGCCAGCGCTTCGTACTGACATGCTAAGTTGTTTGCAGTGATCGCGATAGCGCGCGCTAATGGCCCTTCTGCATCGTTCGGCGTCATTCCTAACGCTGCCTTCACCAACCATTGACTCGCCAGTTCAAGCTGAACAAGTGCAGAAAGTTCATTCGAAATCAAAGCGTAAACTCGGCGTTGTTCTTGCTCTTCCAATAATTCCATATTGTCAGTGCCATCTACGAAATAGCGCACAACGGCAATACTGCGTTGAAATGCCAAACTCTCGGCAACCTTGCGTTCATCAAAGTGCTCTAAACAAGTAAGAAACTGTTCTGGGCACTGGAGATGCCCAATAGCGGTATGCAGCATCAATGCGAATATTCGCTCGATTTGGGTAACGTCTTCCACCTCGCTCAGAGCCGTTTCTAGCTTAGCATAAACTTGTTCGGGATTTTCCTCGTGATGCTGCCAACACTCACTCATGAAGGCATCAAAATCCGTTTTGAAAGGCATGTCCTTATTGTCCTTCTTCTATTCGTATAACGATTATGAAACTCTACACTATCGTTACCCCTGTGTAGCACGCTTAATCCCAATACGAGAATCGCCTCACTTAAAGCGGTGTACCTTGCTCCAACGCGAGCAAACGTTGCTTGCGCTCCACTCCACCTGCATACCCAGTCAGTTTTCCGCTTTTGCCAATAACGCGATGACAAGGCACCACGATAGAAATCGGATTCTTCCCATTTGCTAACCCAACAGCACGCACAGCTTTAGGGTTACCTATCGCATTCGCGAGATCTTGATAGCTCCACGTTTCCCCATATGGAATGGTCGTTAGTGCCTGCCAAACTTGATTTTGAAAATCAGTGCCTGTCGCTGCAAGGGGCAAGTCGAATTCGTTGCGCAGACCAGCAAAGTATTCATCCAGTTGGGTGACAGCTTGGCGCAAAACCGGATGCTGCTCGTCTCGCACCCCCAGCTCACTCGGCTTAGTGGTGCATGTTTCAAACCAAATGCCAAGTAAGCCCTCAGCGTTCGATTGGATCGTCACCGTTCCTAGTGGACTCGGCATTTCGGTATAAAATGTTTTCATGATTGATTCCATAAGTGAAACGTCGCGTAGCTTCCCCAAGGGGCCGCAGTGTGCGTATTCAGTGATGGGTAACGCTGCATCGCCTTTTTCACCACTAAGTCTTTATCTAGAAAGCAATCGGGTTGAGATTGCCCTCGCAGTTGAGCATAACTGACGGTCCAAGGTCCAATGCCTTTCAAAGCTAGCCAGTGCTGGGGGTCAGCTTCTGAGTTGTCCTGCATAAACTGGGCGAAGCGCACTAGCGTTTCTTTACGGCTTTGCGGCATGCGCAAAAAGCTCACGTCGGCGTTCGCAATATCACTGGGAGTCGGGAAAAAACGTTTTTCTGACTCTCCACTAAGTGTGGCCACCAATAAGTTAAGTTGACCAATCGCCGCTTTAACCGACACCTGCTGGCCTAAAATCGCTCTAACCCCTGCTTCCCATGCATTCCATACACCAGGAATACGAATACCTTTACTCGACACGAGCCCAGGCGCGACATACTCCAAATGCTGCTCAACAGTACAAATATCAGCGTCAAGATCGAACATACGACGAATGTCAGACACCAAGTTTTGCAGCTTCGTTACGTCTTCAATTTCAAACGCCAGTTCTAAGTATCCTTCACCTTTTGTCGCTTTAAACCAGGCTTTGCTGTTATCCAAAAAAACGTTGCGCTGATAACTCTCATCACTCACCAGCTCAACCCCCTCAACCGCTCGCAAACGATAGAAGTCCAACATGTGCGACCAATTCAACTCACCTCGATAAGGTAAGGCAATTCGATTGCAACCCGCACCATCAAACTCTTTACGGCGTACTTGAGAAGGCGTTAGTTTGAGAAACTTTTGAAAAGCATCGTTAAAGCGGCGCGTACTGTTAAAACCTGATGCAAACCCCACGTCGGTGACCGACATAGAGCTGGAGTGAAGCAACTGTTTGGCGAACATTAGTTGCTGATATTGCGCATACTGCTTGGGTGACATACCTAGATACTGCTCAAACAACATACGTAAGTAACGGTCAGAAATCCCAACACGCTCAGCCAACTCAGACACCGAATGGTGATGCAACTCCCCTCTATCAATTAACGAAATCGCTCGTTGAAAGGTCGTCTCGACACCTTTCCATGCCCAAGATCCAGGCGCGCTGTCAGGTCGACAACGTAAACACGGACGGTACCCTGCTTGAAGGGCTTGCGTCTTATCAGCGAAATACTCAACATTTTCTTCTTTAGGCAAATTTGCCGGGCAAATCGGACGACAAAAGATTCCCGTTGTTTTTACCGCCACATAAAATCGCCCATCAAAACGGCTGTCTCGCGCGACTCGCGCCTTGTGACACTGCTCGAAGGTCAGTGAGGTATGAGGGTGAATAAACATAGTGCTTTCCTTGCTCATGCCTTTTGTCATTTATTGTTCATAGGCATCGTTCAATATAGTGTTATTGTAGCTTGCTTAAGTGCCCACAATTAGCCATTTTCGGAACTCAATATTGAGATTTATTGGCATTAGCGCTTTTGTACACTAAAGTTAGATCCAGAACATCACAACAACGTCGGCTAAAGGGAATTGGCATGGACTTACATACTTGCGTAATTGTATTAAGAAACCAAAAGGTTATTACCAGTAAATCCGTAGATCATTCTATTGGAATTATCGAACGAGACTCAGATAACGAGATCTCAGAAATTCAGATTAATGCGACGGATGGACGTAATATTCGGACTTATCACTACAACAATGTAGAGGAGTCATTAGAGAGCTTAATGAACCTCTGACGGTTTTCTTTAACACACCTTTCTCCCTTGTTAAAAGCGAAAGCAATAGAGCACAGTACATGTGCTCTTTTTTTGTTTAACAGCAAAAATGTTTATCGAAAATAATGACAGACCTTGATTTTAAACAGAAAATAACAGGCAAAAATAAACCCAAAAATACACTGCAAGATATTGATCTTAAATAATAAAAACCACTTATTCAATTTTTTAGAATGAGTTTATCAAAATCCTCCCGTTATTTTTATGCTCGCCTCTACCTAAACTGTTCTCAACAGCACGGAAGCACACGCTTCCCACTCATTGAAAAGAGTCAGAGGACAGAATCATGAAAGCACTATTACAGAAAATTACCACATCAAACGCAGGTTACAGCGCACTATCACTTCGCGTTCCAATCGGCATTATCTTTATGGCGCACGGCGCACAAAAACTGTTTGGCTGGTTTGGTGGCTACGGCCTAGAAGGCACAGGTCAGTGGATGGCATCTATCGGTTTAGGTCCTGGCGTACTCATGGCGTTACTTGCGGGCAGCGCAGAGTTCTTTGGCGGCTTGTTCATTTTACTTGGTCTGCTAACTCGACCAGCAGCGGTTGCTTTGGCGTTCACGATGGTGGTAGCGATATTCTCTGTCCACTTTGAGAATGGCCTGTTCATGGCAAACAACGGTTACGAGTTTGGCTTGGCATTACTGGCAGCGAGCATTTCTCTGGCGTTCTCTGGCGCAGGTAAAGCAGCGTTAGATAACTTTTTAAACAAAAAGCTCTCTTAAGGAGGCCTTATGATTACGGTAAGACATGCAGCAGACCGAGGTCGAGCAAACTTTGGCTGGCTTGATAGCAAACATACGTTTTCTTTTGGTAGCTACTACGATCCTCAACATATGGGCTTTTCTGAGCTGAGAGTCATTAATGACGATGTAGTCAAGCCTGGCGCGGGTTTTGATACACATGGCCACCGTGATATGGAGATCATCAGCTATGTGTTGGAAGGTGTTATCGCACACAAAGACAGTGAAGGTAACGTCAAAACACTACCTGCAGGTGAATTCCAACTCATGTCGGCAGGGAAAGGGATTTACCACAGTGAGTACAATGCATCGAACCAAGATACGCTGCGGTTTCTACAGATTTGGATTCAACCGAACACATTTGGAACCAAACCAGGTTATCAGCAAAAAGATTTTGGGCGCAATCCTGGGTTAACGACTATCGCAACTCCAACTGGAGAAAACGGCACGCTACTTATTAAGCAAGATGCGACTTTGCATCAGTTAATTCTTGAGCCAAGTAGCGAACTAAACTTTGAGATTGAGTCGGGCCGAAAGCTATTCATCCATCAAGTGACAGGCAGCCTTAGTGTCGACAATACCACTTTGACGGCTGGCGACGGCGCGAAGGTTGAACACCAGAGTAAGGTTGTTTTGCGCAATACATCAAACGAAAGCACAACAGCCCTGTTGTTTGACTTACCATAACTATCGATTCATCGAGATAAAAACAAAGCCGCCTTGATTTCTCAAGGCGGCTTTTTCGTTTTTCTGACTTTTCATTCAACGCTATTCGTCGGAAGTGCCAGAACCAATTTGCTGAAAACTGTAAGCGGTCAGTGGATCGATCTCTTTGACAATTTCTTCCACTTGCTTAATCGCGTCTACAGACGAGCTAGCTTTACGATAGCTCAAATAGATAGGGCGACACCAATCTTCTACTCCAGACACCTTGTGAAGCTGCCCATTAGCGATAAATGGCTCCACGAGAGAGATTGGTAAGTACGCGGCTCCACCCTTCTCTAAAATAAAGTCCAATGCGATACGCGCTGTTGAAGTGCGTAAATATGGAGCCGGAATCTTAGGGTGACGCTCAGAATGCTCTGAGGAGAAACGCGTCCCCCAGTCAACGTACACATATTTGTTTTCGAAAACGGTGTCTAAAGAATCTTTCTCAGTTGATACCAGAACGAGAACAACATCTGCCACTTTTTTACAGTTAAGCTCATCAGCTTTGATCTGATCGAACGCAAATGCCATATCTAACGTGCGCTCTAGCAAGCTACGACTGAGCATCTCACGTCCCATCACTTCTGCCATGAAGCCATAACCACCAAACGAATCTGTGACGACACTTAAACAATTCTGTAAATAAGCGTCCCAAATGTTTGGCGTGCCACCTAACGTTAGTTGCAGCGCTTTGCCATCTTCAAGCGATAATTCTAGCTTCGCTTGTTGCAATGTAGTGACCATTACCTCGGCATAGCTGATTAAGCGCTCACCTGCAGAGGTCAACTTTATGTTATTTCGATCACGAATAAACAATTGCGTATCGAAGTAACTTTCCAATTGTTTGATACGTGCGCTCACAGCGGCTTGGGTAATATAAAGGTTCTCAGCAGCACGTCCAAAGTGACGAACTCTTGCCAGCTCTAAAAATGTTCGAAAGACTTTTACATCCATAAACCATCTCCTGGTTAATATAAAACCAGATTAACAACTAATTAAAATCATGACGACAAAAAAGTTTTGTTTTTCTTTTGTTAGATTTAAGCCTAATTTTCGCCGTAAGTTCACTACATTCATCAATAACGGTTACAGAGGCTGTTGACATGTCTGACACTGAATTCCGTCATGGCAAAAAACGTTTTTACGATAACGTAAAATTCCCACGCGGCTTTGCAAAGTCTGGCGATTTTACTCTTTCAGAAGAGGAAATCCTAACAATTTATGGGGATACAATGCTTGGCTTAGAGTCAGGCGAATTAACACCTGAAAACAGCGAAGAGAAACACTTCATCAAGGTGTTAGAAAACCCGGGCAAAGCAAAAACAAAACTTGAGCGTACGTGGCTAAAGTACACCCAACTTGCTCGTGGTCGCAAGCGCTTCCATACGCTAAATGGTCGTAACAAGCCTGACGCCACAGAAGAATACATTGAAGAGAGTTTGGTTGAAGACGATTAATAACCAATAACCTAGTTCTAGCCTTTTTCTAGCAGTAGGCGAAAGCTCGTTTGACTTTACTGAGCGAGCAAGACAAGCTCATTTCTTCTCCTAAAGCCCAAGGGGGCATTCTCCCAAGGGCTTTTTTAATATTTGGGTGATGACCGTTTACTTGGCGAGCGTCGCAATCTTTTTCAGAAAGCTCTCTTTCAAATGCTCTTGGTCATATTCCAAGTGATAGGTGTTGTGGAAGCCAATTTTTAGCTCAACACCATTTCCTCTCAAGAAAACGTTGTACCCATCGTAGTCAGAAAACGCTTCTACACCTTCATACATTTTACCAAATTCGGTTGGCGTACCGTTGTTCATCACACATTCGTAAGCCTGTAGTACTTTGCTCGGATCTAACTCATTTTTCATACCGAATTCCTCACTGGTTTACACATTTCAATTATGGTTAAAGAATGAGCGCCATGCCATATCTAACCCATAATATTTGAAGTTCGTGTGCGATTTCGCACTCTGTAGGTTGTTAAAAAACAAGGTTAAGTGCGAAGGCAGAACTTAATTTAGATCATAAATTTTATCTATTGATTCGTCAGTTTCATAATGCAATTTCTTTGTAAAAAATCGTCTTATAAAAGCATTTAGATATAAAAATCGTCGACAAAACCAACATTGGTTAAAGAAAAAGCAAAATTTTGACCTAAAACAATAGCAGTTCGCCATTACTTATTTTATAATGCGAATTAATGTTTCAGTACATCGTCAATTCCAATAACTAGGGGCACAAAATGAGACTTATCCCGTTAACTCGAGCAGCACAAGTAGGTAAGTGGGCAGCTGCGCATATCGCTAAGCGTATCAACGACTTTAAACCTACTGCTGAGCGTCCATTCGTTCTGGGTCTACCAACTGGTGGCACTCCTCTAGCAACCTACAAAGCCTTAATCGAGCTTTACCAAGCCGGCGAAGTGAGCTTCAAAAACGTCGTGACTTTTAACATGGATGAGTACATTGGCATCCCTGCGGATCACCCAGAATCTTACCGCTCGTTCATGTACAACAACTTCTTTAATCACATTGATATTCAAGAAGAAAATATCAACCTACTGAACGGTAACACAGACGATCACGACGCAGAATGTAAGCGTTACGAAGACAAAATTAAGTCTTACGGCAAGATCAACCTGTTCATGGGCGGCGTGGGTAACGACGGTCACATCGCGTTCAACGAGCCAGCGTCATCTCTTTCTTCTCGTACTCGCATCAAGACCCTCACTGAAGACACTCGCATTGCGAACTCTCGCTTCTTTGACGGCGATATCAACCAAGTGCCTAAATACGCGCTGACTATCGGTGTTGGTACGCTTCTAGACTCAGAAGAAGTGATGATCTTGGTCACTGGCCATAACAAAGCTCAGGCACTTGAAGCAGCCGTGGAAGGTTGTGTAAACCACCTATGGACAGTTTCTGCTCTTCAACTTCACCCTAAAGCGGTGATCGTATGCGACGAACCAGCTCAACAAGAACTGAAAGTGAAGACAGTGAAGTACTTCTCTGAGCTAGAAGCAGAAAACATCAAAGGCTTTTAACCCATAGGATGGCAGCCTAGAAACACACTAAAAATACAAAACCCGTGTTGAACACGGGTTTTTTCTTATCTGAACAGCGGGCTTAAGTCGTCAATAAGCTTTAATACCAAACTGACGAAGACGCTTAGGAAGCACTTCATCCAACTTGTCTAGTTCACTCGGTTCGACTTCGATAAGATTGAAATGATGCTGCTCATAAACAGTACGAATGGTCTCACGGTCGGCCTGAGCCATCTCCCCATCGTCACTTCCCCAAAATTGCAAATAGACTTTGCCACCTGGCAAGTAAAAATCGCTAGTGACATCTTGGTCAATCGGCAACTGACGCTCATAAGCGTGCACAACACCAGCCAAGTACAGCCAGTTGTCGATGAGCAACTCCCCCTTAGAGCGCACGTAATGCCCATCTAATGTTCGGTGCTTGGCTTCAAATTTTTGGCGAAAGCTTGAGTACGATTTATCCGTAGAATGTGACTCCGCGTCTTGCCCTAAAAACTCAATGACAGACTGCTTAAGACGCTTGTTACGCAGCACCACATCGTGCCATACGACAAAGGTATTTTGTGTTTCTTTATCGGTTCTTTGCTGTCCACCAGCGCGCACACCAGCTTCAGTGACACTCCATCCCTCTTCGGATTTGGTCAACCAACCCAGTTCACTCAAAAGCTGATTCATGCGCTTCGCATTCAATTTCAGCTTTTCACCCAGTTGTGTCGCGCTCAATGTTTTCCCTGAGCTGGGAGTCAGCTCAATATGTAAGTTGGTCGGCCAGACGATGAACTGGCCAAATTTAGGGTGATCCACATACTCACCGCCAAACTTTGCCCCCTCTTCGGTCAAAATCCACTTTTCATCTTGGCGAACGATGTAGCCTGCACGTTTGAGATCGGCAAACAGCAGCTTAGCTTCTACCTTGCGCATTTTCGCTAATGCCGACGTCGATATTTTTTCAGACATGTGGGTACCTCATGCTGCTGCAAAATTGAACACTATGTCGTCATAGTAACGCATTGATTTCACGGCTTGAAGTCAGGCAAACAAGATTTCGTGTTACAAATAGCAAAGCCAGCGTATAGGTGCTGGCTTTGTTATTTCGGTAAAAAAGCGAATGTTATTTAATAAAAGCGATGCATCCTTGCAAAATCACTAAATTCACAATGTCGATGAAGAATGCACCGACAATTGGAACCACCATAAATGCTTGTGGTGATGGACCATATCGACTCACGATGGAGCCCATATTCATGACCGCAGTCGGTGTAGCACCTAACCCAAAACCGCAGTGTCCGCTAGCGATCACCGCCGCATCGTAGTTGCCTCCCATCATGCGGAATGTTACGTAGTAAGTGAACATCGCCAACACTACCGACTGAATAGCAAGAATAATAAGGAATGGGATCGCAAGATCGAAAATATTCCACAATTTCAAACTCATCAAGGCCATGGCAAGAAATAGAGATAGTGCAACCGTGCCAAGAATATCAACGGTTTCTAAATCAACCTTGCGCGCCTTCGTCACTTCCATGATGTTAGTGATAACAACACCAATAAACAGCGCATAAACAAAATCGGGAATCATTAACCACTTGATGTCAAAACTGCTTACCCAACTCTCCAGATACTTCGCGCCTGTCACGCAAAGTAGAATGATGGACAAGCTTTCAACGACTCTTTTCGCTGTGACACGATCTTCCTCATGTTCGTTGTACGTCACCAGTTCAGGGAAACTCTGATGACTTTGATTGGTGCGTCCGTATTCCGATTCCAAGTTGTGTTTGTTTAGTAGCTTTTGTGCAACAGGGCTGCCAATAATCCCGCCCATCACCAAGCCAAATGTAGCAGAAGCCATTGCCACCTCTAGAACATTATGCAAACCATACATTTCTTGAAAAGTTTGCGACCACGCAGCTCCAGTTCCATGTCCGCCAGAAAGCGTAATGGATCCGGCGATCAACCCCATGAGTGGATCTAACCCCAACGCTGTTGCTAAGGACACGCCGACCGCATTTTGGATAAGAATGTAGACCGATGCCACAACTAGGAAGATGAAAACCTTCGCACCGCCTTTAATCAGTTGGGTGTAATTTGCCGCTAAGCCAACGGTTGCAAAAAACATCAGCATAAAGACGTTTTGCAGTGGTAAATCAAAGGAAACATCCACACCGTTTAAGTGCATCGTCGTGATGACGCAAGCGACCACTAGACCACCAACAATTGGCTCTGGAATATTAAATTTTTTTAAGGTTGGTAACTTGGTATTGATGAACTGCCCTAAAAACAACACGCAAATTGCGACGAGGAACGACTCCTGTGGGCCGATAGATATTACCTGATTCATGAGACCTCTTTACTCTACTCTTTCTCATTCATTGAGCACGCGCTCAACGTGAGATAGGTGCCTAAGCCAGTCAGATTGCCTCTCGAAACTTTTGTTTTCTAGGCCTCTTTGACCATTGATTCTCATCAAGTAAGAAATAGGCAGACCTAAAATTATGCTAATTATCATTCAGTGAGAATATTCATTTAGAACAGGCGATAAGTGTATTGATGGGAAGAGAAAAACAACACTTCTCAACTTATGAGAAGCAATTAATTTCCATATAAAACAAAACCTCAAAACAACGACCACATAGGTGGATATTTAGAGCGAATAAGACAGGCGGATACACTAGGTTTTAAATTATTACTTTCTCTCTAACGCACTAGGTGTTATACATATATATAACACCATCTCAACCAAGAGATTCACTCATGACTAATTGGCATGATCGCCAACCGATATTTCGACAGTTGGCAGACCAGATCACGCAGCAAATACTGCAAGGTGTCTGGCAAGAAGGCGATGCTCTGCCCTCCGTCCGTAGCATCTCTGCAGATATGAAAATTAACCACCTCACCGTTATGAAAGGCTATCAATTGCTTGTTGATGACGGGCTAGTGGAGAAAAAACGCGGTCAAGGTATGTTTGTCGCTTCAGGAGCAAAGCTCAAATTACTCGCAGACGAGAAGGCACGTTTTCTTCAGCAACAAATTCCGCAGATAGCCGACACAATACAGCGTCTGGATATGTCACTCGACGAATTCATTCAACAACTAAAACCACACTTGAAAGGTGACCAATGAGCGCATTAGTCAGTGTAAACAACGTCTCCAAGCAATATCAGCAACAAGGAGAAGCACTGCATGAAGTGAGTTTCGACCTACATGCAGGACAAGTACTTGGCTTACTCGGCCATAATGGCGCAGGTAAATCAACGCTTATTAATGCCCTACTCGGTGCACATGAATATCAGGGCACTATTCGTATCAACGGATTTGAACCCATTATGCAACGCGACAAGATAATGCAGAGCTTATCCTACATCTCGGATGTCAACGTTCTGCCAGATTGGATGACCGTTGCTCAACTGCTTAACTATACCGAGGGCGTGCACCCAGGGTTCAATCGCGCCCAAGCAGATACGCTACTTCGTCAAACGGACATCAAACCTCGTGCGCGTATCAAATCTTTATCCAAAGGGATGAAGGTGCAATTACACCTCGCGATTGTGATCGCGACCAACACCCAAATCCTCATATTGGATGAACCGACACTCGGGTTAGATCTCGTGTATCGCGAGACGTTTTATCGTCACTTATTGGAATGGTTTCACGACGGCGAGCGCGTGTTGATCATCGCCAGTCATGAAGTATCAGAGATTGAGCACTTGCTGACAGATGTTCTGATTCTTAAGCATGGTCGCCCCGTTCTGCAAACCTCGATGGACAGTATCAGTGAAGACTATTTCATTCTTGAAGCCAACGACGAGCACCGCACACAAATTGAAGCGATGAACCCACTCTCGTCACAAAAAGGCCTCGGTTCAACGAAATGGTTACTCAAAGCCCAGTATGCCCAACAAGCAGAAACAATGGGCTCCATCCATGGGGTGAAGTTAGCGGATTTATTTTTAGCATTGCAGAAGGAGGCAGCGTAATGCGTTCAGTTGTCGCGATGTTGCAAAAAGAGTGGTTAGAAAACCCTCTTGTTTTACGTATTCCACTGTTTGTGTTGGCGTGTGGAGTTATTCTCTTTGTGAGTTTAATGAGTAACGACACTCTACAACACAATATGTTTTTCCAAATGAGCTTTGGTGGCGATGTCAGTGACATTCACAAAGAGCTTGGTGATGATGTCAATACGTTGATTACCGGAGGAGCAGGGCTGCTGTCTATCTTGTTAGCCGTTCAGTACTTCCCAAGAACGCTACGCAAAGAACGGGCGGAAGGCAGCATTATGTTTTGGCGCAGTATGCCTGTCAGTGACATAAAAACCCATTTAGTGAAGCTAGGATTTGGCTTATTGGTGATTCCGCTCGTCTGCTCGGTGCTCGTACTCGCTGCAAATTTAATGTTGTGGTTGCTGAACATCTCTACTGATCACCAATTGGCTTTATTGTACCGCCAAGCCTCGTTAGGTTACGTGCTGCTGCATTGGGGAGAGTTTTTAATCAGAATGTTTTTCGCCGGTATTCTGCTGTTACCGCTGGCATTAACTGCGATGGCTATTTCACAAAAAGTGAACTCACCACTGGTCATTTTGTTTATCGTCATTTATGCGCTGCGTTGGATGCCAATCGCCCTATTTGGCTATTACGGCCTAGATCAGTTCTTCTCCGAAGTGCTTTACCTTCCACTGCACGCCATTGCTGCACCAAGCCCATTTAATGCCATTCCTCAGGCGGGCTGGTTAAACGTTGGCATTTACGCTTTCATCGGCGTTCTTGGTTGGACAGCTAGCCTCAAGTTCAGCCGAACCATTCAATAATCCGTCGTCCGATAAACGGCCAAAATCGAGCCATAAAAAAACGGTCACAACCTGTGTTGTGACCGTTTTTATTTCGACCTTAGGAGATCATGAACTTAAATTTAACCAAGGAATGAAATGTAACCTTGTAAAATGATTAAGTTAACGATGTCGATAAAGAAAGCCCCCACAATTGGCACCACCATAAATGCCTGCGGCGACGGGCCAAATCGGTTAACGATCGAACCCATGTTCATTACGGCTGTTGGGGTTGCACCCAAGCCAAAACCGCAGTGCCCCCCTGCAATAACAGCAGCATCGTAGTTGCTTCCCATCACTTTGAACGTAACATAGTACGTAAAGATTGCTAAGACGACAGACTGCACAGCTAAAATAACCAAGAATGGAATCGCTAGATCGAAGATATTCCATAACTTCAAGCTCATCAGAGCCATCGCTAAGAACAGAGATAGCGATACCGTACCTAACATATCGACCGTTTCGGCATCTAACTTACGAATCTTGGTCACTTCCAAGAAATTCGTAATGATCACACCAATGAATAGCGCATATACGAAGTCTGGAATCATCAGCCATGAGATTTCATACGTGCTTACCCATTGCTCGACATACTTGGCCCCAGTAACACAGATCAGTAGGAAGAAGAGTTTCTCCACCACTTTTTTCGCCGTTACTTTATCTTCTTCGTATTCATTGTAAGTCACCAACTCCGGGAATTTCTCGTGAGTTTTGGCATCTCGACCACCACGACCATACTCAGACTCTATGCTGTTCTTTTCCACCAGACGCTGCGCTACAGGGCTACCAATGATACCGCCGATGATCAAACCAAAAGTCGCTGATGCCATTGCAATTTCTAAGACGTTATCCAATCCATACACGTCTTGAAAGGTTTGTGACCACGCAGCACCTGTACCATGACCACCTGACAGAGTAATCGAGCCAGCAATTAACCCCATCAAAGGATCTAAACCGAGCGCCGCCGCAAGTGAAACGCCAACGCCGTTTTGTATGATGATGTAAAACGATGCGACAGCTAAGAAGATAAAAACCTTCGCACCTCCTTTCATCAACTGAGTGTAATTTGCGGCCAAACCAACTGTCGCAAAAAACATTAACATAAACGTATTTTGTAATGGCAAGTCGAACTCTAAGTCGATGCCGTTGAAATGAAGAGCAGTAATCATGCAGGCCACAATAAGACCACCTACAATCGGCTCAGGTATGTTGAATTTCTTTAAAATCGGTAGCTTAGCATTAATAAAATGCCCCAGGAAAAGCACACTGATTGCGACCAAGAAGGACTCCAGTGCACCTACAGATATTAAATGATTCATATCGCCTCTTATTATTGTTCTCTTCATTCTCCGTAATGAATGAGTGTTAGTTTAACCTTCGTTCAATAGCAAATTTTCTCGCTTTATTGTTTCGAAAATACTCAAAAAGTTGGTGTAGATGCGCCTTAGGCTAGTTTAAGGGGCGCTCCTTAAGCGATGTGTCAGTTTTTACGCTGTTAGCAAGCCCTTAAATGTGAAAGGAGCTGATACAGCTCCTTCAAATGGCCCCTCGCAATACCTGTGCGTTATCGCTTGGGGTGTTGTGTTGTGAGTAAATTCTGGGTGACACTTTCTGAACCACTTCGGGCTCCCTTACTTAAACAGAATGTGTCAATTACTATCAAACAAAGTTCCTTCCCGTTGTAACCGCTAAACGCCGAGAGCGCGTTCAAAACAATTGGGTTTGCCTGTTCCTGTCGTAGCTTTTCAACTCTGGCTCATGGTGTATAAACGAGCCGAATCCAAGGAAACTCTCAGGCTGCAACAAACGTTTTCGTCACAACGGAGCAGGATTATAACATATCGCTGATAATTTTCTTCAATTCAGTGACATTCACCAACCCCATGGTTAAACCTTGCAATGATTAACTGCCTATTATCATTTTCACAGATAAAGATCGAAGCACAGTTACTCAGTAAGTTTCTTAGAAAACGATGCATAGCTAATAACTTCACCGCCGTTCTTATCCAAGAGGTCTTGATAAACGCCCTAGAGAACCAAGCAGCCGAAATATGCGATGTTATCATGATTGCTTTTCGAGACCGACGTCCCGACTTTGGCTAATGAGTACAACCCCAACTATGCATCAGACAAAAACATGTATAATTTTTTATACAAGTTATTCAATAACAAGAGTCCCACATGAACATTCATTCGCTTTGCGCTGCGCTATTACTCAGCATCGTCTCATCAGCTACAGCAGCTGAAAACATTCGTATTCAATATTCTCCCATAGAGACAACTCATGAAAAAATCGCCCAACAATCGATTCAAAGCAGCGATGTAAACACCATCTTTGTTGAGCTGTCTCAGGCCTACTTTCCATTTGATAAAGCTCTCACGCTGGTTTACGGCGGAGAAGATGGTCCAATGTATGATCCTGATACACACACAATATACGTTCCTTACACTTTTTATTTGGAGTCGCTCAATTACTTCTCCAATAATCAGTATGAAGAACGCTTCGGAAAATCCCCAAAAACAGGGGCGCTAGATACGTTATTGCACACTTTACTTCATGAAGCTGGACATGCTTACATCGAAGATCAAAGCATCCCTGTTCTCGGAAAAGAAGAAGATGCGGTCGATAATTTTGCCACTATTTTAATGATTGACTTCCTAGAAGATGGCGCAGATATGGCCATTAGCGCCGCCGACATGTTCGCATTCGAATCCGACGACAGACCGGACTACTACGATTTTGGCGAGTACATTGACGAACACAGCTTTGATTTGCAGCGTTACTTTTCAACGTTATGTTTGGTGTACGGTAGTGATCCGGAGCAATACAAAGCCTTACTCGATGAAGTAGAAAAAGACTACCTGCGTGATCGCAAAGAGTTCTGCCAATTCAATTACGGCAACATTCGCGACAATTGGCTGCATTACTTGCAAAACAATGAACCAAAAGAAAATTCGCCACGTAAAAGCGATTAGAAAATCTCAAACAAGAAAACCGCAATGACAAAACTCACCATATTTTATGACGGAACCTGCCCGCTTTGTGCCAAAGAGATGAAGGCGCTAAAACAACGCGATTCCAAGCAGCACATCAAAACCGTCGATATCTATAGTGATGCATTCGCAGATTATCCGCAGATCGATCCTGAACAAGCCAACACCATTTTGCACGCCCTCAACGAAAAGGGGGAACTTCTGCTTGGGTTGGACGTGACTCATCGTGCGTGGCAATTAGTTGGTCGCGGTTGGCTCTACGCTCCACTGCGTTGGCGCCTCGTTAAACCTGTTGCTGACTGGCTTTACCTCAAATTCGCAAAGAATAGGTATCGCGTCTCATATTGGTTAACAGGGACTTCTCGTTGCAATAGTGGGTCGTGTTCACGTTAATTGTGATCCCGCTTAAAAATGCTACGACCTTCGTCTAGATTTACAAATTTCCAGTACTTCTGATTGATTAACTCGGTTAATCTCTAAGCATTACAACAATAAGTATTAACACTTTTATCAGGCAAGCTTATTCAGCTTGTCACTTGTAACGCTGCGCCGAGAGAAGGACGTCTCTATGAATCTGACGATCAGAAAACGACTATATATCCTTTCAATAATTCCAATTCTAACTATGGCAATAGGCATGATGTGGTTCACCTACGTACAAACCACGGCCTACAACGAGCACGAGATTGAGCAAACTCGAAGTCAAATGATGGAGATGAAAAAAGCCGAGCTCAAAAACTACGTCCAAATGGCGCGCTCCGCCGTCGAGCCACTACTCGCTCAAAATGCCCCACTTGAAGAAGCACTGCCTATCTTGAAACAGTTGGAGTTCGGTCAATCCGGCTACATCTTCGGTTACGATTCAAAAGGCGTGCGTGTCGTGGTGGGTAAAAACACCAAAGGCATCGGAGAGAACTTCTATAACTTGCAGGACAAGAAGGGCAATTACCTGATTCAGGATTTGATCAAAAATTCCAAAACTGGTGAGTTCACGACTTATTACTTCCCGAAACTCGGTCAGAGTGAAGCACTACCGAAACTCAGCTACTCAGTCTTTATTCCTGAATGGGATTTGATGTTGGGTACGGGCTTCTACACTGACGATATCGACGCCATTGTGGCAAACATGGAAGAAGCCGCGCATCAGGCCCTCAACACCACACTGACAGCAATTGCTCTATTCTGTGTCTCGATTGCAGCCATCGTTGCAGTCTTCGCGGTGTTTGTTAACCGCAGTATCATGAAGCCTATTGAGCAGTTTGATGCCTCGATTCACTCTTTCGCGCAAGGCGATGCAGACTTAACCGCACGCATGGAAGAATCGAGCGTGCCGGAGTTCACCCAGCTTAGCCGTAACTTCAATATCTTCGTTGAAAGCCTGCAAGGCATCATCAAGAGTGTTAGCCACGTAGGGCAAGAAGTGGTTTCTGAAACCAACGACATGTCACAGCGAGCATCGCAAGTGGACGAATTGGCTTCAGGTCAACGTGAAGAGACCGAACAAGTCGCAGCGGCAATGACCGAGATGACAGCAACGGCGCACGAGATTTCAAACAACGCTAACCAAGCAGCGCAATCAGCCAGAGACGCCGATGAAAACTCACAACAAGCAAAACACATTGTTGATTCAGCAGCGAACTCTGTCGAAGCGCTCGCGCTAGAAGTGTCAGAAGCCAGCACGGTGATTTCTCGTTTAGAGAGCGACGTAAAAAACATTTCTTCTTCTCTAGAAGTGATTCAGGATATCGCCGAGCAAACCAACCTATTGGCACTGAACGCAGCCATTGAAGCAGCCCGTGCTGGTGAACAAGGTCGCGGCTTCGCAGTCGTTGCCGATGAGGTCCGTAAACTGGCGAGTCGCACTCAAGACAGCACAGGCGAAATTCACCAAATGATCGAGCAGTTGAAGTCTGGCTCGGATGCGGCAGTGAAAGCCATGGGTTCAAGCCAAGCTCGTGGTGAAGCAACAGTGGAAGAAGCACGGGCAGCCTCTGCCGCACTGCAAGAAATCCAAGCCGCGATTGCTAACATCATGGACATGAACACGCTGATCGCAACGGCAACCGAAGAACAAAGCCAAGTTGGGCAAGAGATTTCACAACGCATCGAAGTCATCTCTCAACAAAGCAGCCAATCGGCGCACCTTGCGAATCAAAACCGCGCAGGCAGTGGCAACCTTAACCACAAAGCTAACGAGCTGTACGACTTGGTCGGTCGCTTTACGGTCTAGAGCTTTCCTCAAACACTCAACATGCAAACAGCGACGCCAAAACGTCGCTGTTTTTATTTCTGCTATCATAATGCGACTTAGCTATAATGCCGCCAACTTAGCACCCACAAGGGCAAACAAGATGATTATTATGACCACCAATTTCGGTGACATCGAGATTGAACTGAACCTAGAACGAGCGCCAGTTAGCTCAAAGAACTTCAAAAAATACTGTGAAGATGGCTTCTACAACGGCACCATTTTCCACCGCGTTATCGACGGCTTTATGATTCAAGGTGGCGGTCATACCGAAGACATGGCAGAAAAGCCAACACGCGGACCAATCGCGAACGAAGCAAACCGTGGTCTAAAGAACCTTGTTGGCACTATCGCAATGGCACGAACCGATGCTCCGCACTCTGCAACGGCACAGTTCTTCATTAACTTGGAAGACAATGATTTCCTAGACCACACCGCAACCACCAACCTAGGCTGGGGCTATGCCGTGTTTGGTAAAGTGACCGCGGGTATGGATGTCGTAAATCGCATCGCGAAAGTAAAAACGACCTCTAAGCTTGGTCACGATGATGTGCCATGCGATCCAATCATTATCGAGAAAGTGACGATCAGCGAATAAACCCATTCGCCTCTGCAGAGAAATCGTCGCTATAAAACGAAGAAAGCGCCTAACGTCTGATGACTTAGGCGCTTTTTGTTTTTATGACTCAGCCGATTAGTTGGGCTTATAACGAAGTTATTGATAGAAAAGCTCAGCTTTGGCTCCAACCAAATCCAGTTCAGAGCCTTGAAAATCAGCCAGATATTCAGCAACAAGGTTGTACCCAACCCAATACCCCATGTATTTCGGCCAGCGGCTTTCATCGCTGCCAAGAAAGTAAGCGTCGAAGTTGTAATCTAAGCTGGTCAACTTGCCTTTCATCTCAGCGTAGAAAGGGCGCCAATCTTGATCTTTGATTTGCTCAAACAAGCTCGGAGTGACGCCGCCATTCACCTTACGTTCGAAGTGACAAGCTAACCCTTCCATAATTAGTACATCACCAAGTGCAACGCCACTTTCTCCCGCTCGCATACGGAACAGGTGATGCAACTCATGCGCTAACACTGCAGCTAGTTCTTTCTCAATAACGTTTTTAATATCAGTACGTTGAGTATCAAGTAGAATCTCTACACGATAGGCACTTAAGCAATAGCCACCAATCCCCGTCTGCGGTACGTCATTGCGATCAAACGGGCTAATGGTGAGGTCAATGTTACTCAAATCAAAGTAACTAGAAAGTTGTGAGCTCAGGTCATCAAGTTTCTGATGTAAATACTCAGCGAGTGGAGACAACTCTCCCGTTGCATTTAAGAGGGTTACGCGATAACTCATTTATCTTCCTTGATAATGTGGGTTAAGAGCAGCGAGTTTACAGTGTAAAGAGTGAGCAGTTCTAGCGATTACATTCCTTTGAATAAACTTTGAGATGCACGGCTCACAGGGAGCTTGTTTTCTCCAACGTGAACAAACATTCTGCCAGCAAAGTCTTTGTTTACTTTGTTAATTTTGCACACTTGCACCACGCTTGAACGGTGCACTTGCCAGAACTGCTCTGGGTTAAGCTGCCCTATCAACTCTTTCAACGATGTACGAATCAAATACTCCTGCACTTTGCCTTGTCCTTGTTGGGCATACACAGAAACGTATTTTTCTTCCGCTTTGAAATACAACACATCAGACGTGGCGATCAGATGAATGTCTTCCCCTTGCGTCGCTTTGATCCACTGAAGATATTGCGGAGTTTGTGGAGCGGATAATTGTTGTAACTGTTCTAACAGGCTGCTCATCTGCACATTACTGCTTTCTTGCTCTCGCTTAGCAAGGCGTGCTTTCACTCTTTCACACGTCGTCAGGAGGCGCTCATCTGAAATAGGCTTGAGCAAATAATCGGTGGCATTTTGCTCAAAAGCTTTTATAGCGTAATCATCGTACGCGGTGACAAACACAATCAAAGGTGGGTTGGCGAGTTGATTGAGTTTTTGCGCTAATGTCATACCATCCAAAACTGGCATACGAATATCAAGAAACGCAATGTCAGGTTGGCTTTGCTCAATGGCTTGCAACGCTTGTTCACCATCGGCGACTTTGGCTATCACCTCTAGCTCTGGCCACACTTCAGCTAGGCTTTTATCAAGATGACGCCTCAATAACGGTTCATCATCAGCAATAATGGCAGTAAACCCTGTATTCATTCCTTTCTTCCTTGATTACGATCCCATTGGCCAGCTAAGGCGAACACAAACGCCACCCTGAGCAGACTCACTGATAGAGACCTCTCCTTGCCCTGCGAACAAAGCTTCAACTCGCTGCTTGAGATTACTTAGACCCACGCCAGAGCCCATGTGACCACTCACGTGATTCAAGCCAACACCTGTGTCTCTGACTTCAATCTTCAAGTTCTGCTGTTCGCGCTTAATCAGCAAGCTGACTTCACCACCTTCTCGCTTTGGCTCAATACCATGGATAATGGCGTTTTCGATTAAGGGTTGAAGCATCATCGGCGGTAGCTCGGTTCTGCCTAATCCCTCTTCCACCTCAATCTTGTAACTGAGTCGCTCACCCAAACGGGTTTGCTGAATACCTAAGTACGCCTCAATTAACGCCGTTTCATTGTCTATGGTGGTATGTTCTTCGCGTGAGCTTTTTAGCGTTGCACGCAGTAGCGCGGTTAACTGTTCTAGCATCAGCTTGGCTTTATCGACATCTTGCGACATGAGCGCGCTGATATTTGCCAAAGTATTGAATAAGAAATGCGGTTCAATCTGGCTTTGCATCTGCTTAAGCTGACTCAGCAACAGCGCACGGTCTTGCTCTGCTTTCTCGCGCTTGATGGCTTCCAACTCTCGTTGAGCAACCGCCTCTTTCTCACGCGAGTAAAAATAGAAATAACACATACCGCTAAACAGTAATCCCATTAAGCCAACAGGGATCATATCGGAGATACCAAAATACTCTCCGAGCCAAAATTGCGCATTAATCACCCCAAACAATAAACAGGCAACAAGCGAACACACCACTTCTATCATACGTGGGAGGGTTGGAAACAAACGGTCAATCAACCATGAGAAGAAGATAGCCGAATAGCCAAATCCGAAGCTAACCGCTACATGAATGTAAAATGGACCGCCCCAAACCGAGAGAGTCATTGCTGCGATAAAGAGACAAAATGCCGTGGTCACTAATAAGCTACGCGGCCATCCACTTTTCACCACTGATTTTGCTGAACACATTTAGAATTTCCCTTTGATGTTAAATACAATCATATGCTTATCATTGATTTGTGCGTAAGCAGATTGGTCGTCTCCGGTTAAAAAGCGTGCGGCAACTTCCACTTCTACACTTTGATCGCCGGTATCAATCCATTGGTAGTTAAGCCACTGCGTGACAATCACACCACCATCTTGTGGCGACAGCATCACATCCAACGTAGGGGTTACATCACTTAACCAGCCCATATCCGCTTTGCCGTTCCATGCAGCCCACGCTTCCAAATCCCAACTCCAGTGCAGCATTAGGTTATGCTGAACGATATTGGCATGCTGAAACCCTTGGGCGTAGCTTGTCGCAAGTAGAGCGCTGCTAGCCAACAGAGAGTTGTTAGGATCAGGGATCCGAGAGAGTAATTCACCACGCTCTATTGCTTGTTGCCATTCGTTTTTCGACCATGCTCGGCTGTCGTACCAATATTCAGCAATCACGTTGTGTCCGGCTTGGTTTGCCCAGTTCAATCCAATCAAGGCTTGGAATGCACTGCCCTGCGCCTCAACCGAAACAGGTTGGTAGAGATCATCCTGCTGAAACTGATAGCCGACACTTTGCTTTTGCCACAGCATTGCTCCGTGCATGGCGATGGATTCATCCCACACCGCAATGGCACTGGCGCCAAGCAAACCTCGGCGCACATCATCGTAAAAACCAATCAGCTGATATTCTGTGTCACCCACCAGCGCATAACGACGAATACCAACACCTTGCTGCTCTGCGGCTTGATCCAGTGCACTTTGGTCTTGTTGCCCCCAACTTGAATCAGTTGCAATCACCGTCCACTCGCCGGCCATATCGTAGTGTGAGAGTGAAAACACACCCGCACCTTCTTCTGCTACTAAGCCAACAGGATTTTGTCGATAAGGCTTAAACAGATCCAAAGGTCGGTAGCCATAACCCACGCCCCAATCCACGCGTAACTTACCCAAACTCACATCAAGAGTGGTATCACCGACTTGCCACTCCCCTAGCCAAGCCAGCTCTCTAATCAACAGTTGGTTATCAGCTTCACTCCACCAATCACTCTCTCCTTGTTGATTGAGGTACAAACCTTGGCTATACAGAGCGAACAAACCACTGAAGTTGTGATAATTCACCTGCACATCCAACAGTGCATTAAGTGAATCACGAGAACTGCTCTGCGCCAGCATAAATGCGCTATCCCGTTGCTTGGCCGTTTCGTAACTGACAGCCCAATCCCACTCAAAACTCAGCTCATCATTGGCAAAAACTGGGGCTGCTGTGCCCACACACAACGACGCAGCAATCAACAAACTGGTGCTTTTGTTAAGGTTAGGCTGGTGCGGTTTCATGTGACTTCCTTGCTCGTTTTTATGGTTCTATTTACGAAGCTCAGACTAAAGCTGAGTCGTGTTGGCTTTTGGCAAATAACTTGGGTTGTAGAACTTGTTATCCAGCTGCCAAGGCACGATTTCTTGGTACTCGATAACGGTCTTTTTGCTCGGCTGAATGCTATCAAGCAAGGTCATCTCACTGACGTAGTCTTCACCGTTGTCGCTTGCACGTCCGTATTGCGCTTGCTTGGCGAGTTTGCCCGAGCGCAAGTAAAGATCGGCTTTGATTGGAAACGCATCTTGCTCAGACAACCACAAGTCGATCTTCTGATAGCTCGCCCCTTTGGTTTTCGCGGTTAACGCAAGGTGATAAGCCGCGACACTTTCCCCGTTCACCGAAACGGTTTCTGTCGCTTTCCATTCACCTTGATAATCTTGGCTCCACGTCAGGGTTGAGATGTCGCCGATAGACGCTTCCCCAAGCAACTTCTGCATTGGCGTAATGCGAATCGGGCGGCGGCTCTTTGGCATTTGCAGCCAGTAGTTATCGCCCATCATCAACATCTTTTGCCCTGCTTCAACCGCCGATTTGAATACCACCAGCGATTCACGATTTGGACGCGTGTACACGTGGTAAAGGCGAGTTTTATCTAACTCTTGGTCTTGATATAAGCGCACCAGAGACACCACTTTGGAGGAATCATCTTGCAAGCGGTAGCTGTCAGCTTTTTCAATCAATTGCGCAACTTGCTGTGCATCTAGTGCTGTTTCATTCGCACTGACATTCATGCTTGCAACGCCATTTACCGTTAGCAATGCAATTGGTAATAGTGATTTGAAATTAAACATAAATCAGTGCCTCCGTAATTGGCTTGTTCACCCCTTTGCGTGCCGAGAAAAACGCCGCAACCAAACAAATCATCAATACTGCGAGTCCAGCTATAGCCACCAGCTCCCAAGAGAAGTAAATCGTTAATGGGTAACCTTCTGTTCGTCCTGGCGGTGGCGGCATTTGCACATCCACGACCATCAGTAAGACGGTGACTAGCGCCGTAAACAAAGCACCGATTAAGCTGCCAATCACGGCAAGTAACCCTGCTTCGCGCAAGAACCCAGCAATAATTTCGCGAGGGTAGCTACCAAGTGCTGACAAGGTGCCAATTTCACGTGTGCGTTCCGTTACCGACATGGTCATGGTGTTGAACAGCGCGACAAAGACTACCAGCGCCATCACTGCACCCATGATGCCGAAGATACGGTCGTACAAATCTTTCACTTTGAGATAGAAGAACGCACGTTCTTGCCAAGGCGTAATCTCAATATCTTGATCACCAAAGTTCTGCTTTTGCTTACTCAGAACCGAAGCCACTTGTTGCTCGACTTGGCTCGTTAAACTGGTATCGAACAGGAAGACCGATAACGCACTGACTTTGTCTGAACCGAGCAGCGATTGCGCGCTGTTGATGTGTACGTAAAGCTGGCGTTTATCAAGCTCAGGTACGCCTGTTGAGTAGATGCCACGCACTTTGAAGTCATACGCGTTCAATGCGCCGTCGGTTGTGGTCGCCAGCAAGGTAATCCAATCACCAACGTGCACGCTTAGGTTGTTCGCTAAATCAACGCCAAGCATCACTTCTGGCTCTGTAGGGTCATAACGCGATGCATGAATGTTGGACAGCGTCTGCCCTTCGCGCACGTCCAAAAACGGTCCTTTCATATCGAATTCGCGTTCGTTCACGCCAATGCCGATAAAGATCGAGGACTTGTTGCCGTTGGAAATCAAACCGCTGAACTCAACTCGTGGCTGCACGCCTCGCACTTCGTTTAAGCCAATCAATTGCTTGGTAATGTCGTCTGCATGAGTTAAACCGTTACTCAGTGGCATCTCTTCTTCTTTAGCGAAGTAACCCGGAGTGGTTAACGTCAGATGCCCCGTGTCACGCGCTGTCGATTCTTTCAAACTGTCATAGGTGTACAGACCAAAACCGCCCGCACTGGTTAACGCAAACACGGTAATAGCGATGATCAGCATCGACAACAAACTGCGACGACGATTACGTTGCAGGTTCAACCAAGCAAGGCGAACCGAAACAGGAATTAGCTTGCCCATGAAACCTCCTCCACACTTGCGTGCGTTTGGGTAATCTTGCCATCCACCAATTCAATGGTGCGATCACAGCGGGATGCCATACGAGGGTCGTGTGTAGCGACAATAAAAGTGGTGCCAAGCTCGTGTCCGAGCCCTTTCATAATGTCGATGACCTTGTTAGCAGTTTGACTATCAAGACTTGCAGTTGGCTCATCGGCAATCACCAACGCCGGTTTGTGTACTAACGCACGAGCAATTGCCACACGCTGCTGCTGACCGCCCGACAAGTTATCGGGCATGTGATGAATAAACTCACCCAAGCCAACGTGTTCTAGTATTTGTGTGGCGAGCTCGGTTTGTTCTGCTTTTGAAAAGCCGTTGAGGTGTAGCGGATAAGCCACGTTCTCTAGCGCCGTCATCACGGGGACAAGATTGAATTTTTGGAACACAAAACCAAGCTTTTCACGGCGCATTTTTGCAGCCTGCATTTGTCCGGTTGGGTATGGGCTGCCTGCAAATGTCACCTGACCTTGGTATTGAGTATCCAGCATGCCAAGCACATTAAGTAAGGTGCTTTTGCCTGAACCAGACGGCCCGCACAATGCCACCATTTCGCCGGCAAACACTTCACCAGACACGTCTCGCAATGCACGCACCGTTTGGTTGCCAAGGGCGTAATCGCGACTGAGTTGATTAAAAACGATCATGACGCCTCCCTAATACTTGGCTAGCAACGCTTTCGCGGTTTGCGTTTCTAGATTGCTGTCGCCCAATTGCTCCATTTGCGCTAACCATATTTTGGCTTGTTGAACATCTTCAGCGCGCAGTGCCGCTTCAATGGCATAACGGTAAATCCACGAAGTAGCCGCGAAAGGTTGCTGACTAAAACTCGGTTCATCGAGCAGAGAAAGGTACAGCTCGTAGCCACGCTCAAAGTGATTGAACATGTCTGGCAGAGAGGTAAACGTAGTAGCTGCCATAGCGGTGGCTAGTTGATATTCCGGCAAACCTTGTAAGCGTTGTTGCTCTTGCAGTGGTACTGGCTGATTCGCCATTAGGTCCAAACCTTTTTGGATTGTGGCAAGACCGCGCTCGGTGAACTTCATCTTGTTCCAAGGCATAAACGCCTCACGACCTTGCAACGTCTCTGCACTGCCTAAATACACCAAAGTCACCGGCGTAGCGCCCTGCTCTTCAAGTTGTTTGGATAATTCGCCGTAAACGGTATCAACTAAACCAGAGTCACCCTGCGCCGCTTGGTTGAATTGACTGAGTGTGCGCTCGCTTGGGTTAGCCAGAGTCAGATTGCTGCTGAGTGCAAATGCGGCGATAAAGGTACTTGCCAGTTTAAGAGCTTTGATTGAGCGAAATTGAGAAACCATCATGTACTGTCCTTAGTTGAACGTGATTTGATGGTTTCAGATTAAGGGAGAAGATCGCACGCTGCTTTTGCATGCGACCAATGGCAGTTATGCAGAGTGAATGGTATTGAGAGAGGATGAATGACATTCACTTAAACAGAAAATACAATTCCGTTCATTCGTAACGCTACATTTTTACGGCAGTCACAATAAAAACACTGGCTTAAAATCTGAGGCTAGTGTATTTATCCATCCCACAACTACCCATAACAGACAGTGCGCACTCTCCTTTCTTACACACCTTTGCATGGTGTCTGTTGTTTCCAAATCGAGATTCTTAGCATCGGAATAGTTTGAACTCTTCGAGTTTTAGTTGTTTTCGCACTCAAAATAGGTGCGTTATTAGGTCGTTGAAAATGAATAAGCGTTATTTCCCAAGAGTTGATTTGCCACTGCTCATGGCGATCATTCCGATCATGCTGTTAAGTTCGCTCACTCTCTGGAGTGCCAGTAGCTTTAATGAGGCGATGCTCTTCAAACATTTGGCGCGCTGCGGACTGACATTAGTTTGTATCTTGGTCATGTCCTCGATTCCAGCGTCCAGCTATCAGCGCTCAGCTCCATATCTCTACATTATTGCGGTTGCGCTACTACTTGCTGTCGCTTTATTTGGTGATAGCACCAATGGCTCTCAACGTTGGCTCGATATCGGCTTCTTCCGCTTTCAACCGTCTGAGCTAATCAAGCTTTCCATTCCAATCATGATCGCCTGGATGCTGCATATTGAAGGAGGTCGACCAGACAGTCGGAAAATTGCGTTTTGCTTACTTATTACAATGATTCCTGCCGGGTTAATCGCGCTACAACCGGATTTAGACGGTGCAGTTTTTACCATCATTTATGCATTGTTCGTTTTGTTTTTGGCTGGCATGAGCTGGAAAATAATCTGCGGGTTTATTGCGAGCATTTTAACGTTAGCACCTATTTTATGGTTCTTCGTTATGGAAACCTATCAAAAGAGCCGTGTAACACAGTTCTTGCACCCTGAGTCCGATCCACTGGGTTCGGGCTACCAAATCATACAATCTTTGATTGCGATTGGCTCAGGCGGTATGAAAGGCAAAGGTTGGATGAATGCAACGCAGGGAACACTTGGGTTTATTCCAGAAAGTCATACGGACTTTATTTTTTCGACCTATGCAGAAGAATGGGGCTTTGTTGGCAGTTTAGTCTTACTCGCATTGTACTTGTTTATCACTGCACGCGTTATGTTGCTTGCATGTCAGTCTGACCACTTTTTTAGTCGGCTGGTAAGTGGCGCATTAGCGATGAGCTTTTTTCTGTATGCTTTTATCAATACGGGCATGGTGAGTGGCTTGTTGCCAGTAATGGGTAGCCCACTTCCCTTCTTTAGCTATGGCGGCACGGCGATGCTAACTCAAGGTATCTGTTTTGGTGTAATCATGTCGCTGTGTTATTCCAAATATCGTAACGTATAGCTCTGCTTGAGAAAAAGCGATCAAAAAAGGCTTCCCGGAGGAAGCCTTTTTACAACGATATGAGCGAATTAATTACAGCTCTGCGTTGTGGTAAACCTGCTGAACATCATCACAGTCATCTAGAAGATCTAGGAATTTCTGGAACTTCTCAGCATCTTCACCCGATACAGGCGTATGAGTTTGCGGAACGAATGTGATTTCTTCAACATCGATCGTTAGATCTGGGAATGCACCGTTAAGCGCAGTTTTTGTTTTGAAGAATTCTGTGTGAGGTGCGAATACAGTGATAACACCGTCTTCTAGCTCAACGTCAGTAACGTCTACGTCTTCCATCATTAGCGTTTCTAGGATGATTTCATCATCGTCGCCTTTGAACTGGAATACAGCTTGGTGGTCGAACATGTGAGAAACCGAGCCCTCAACACCAATTTTCGCACCGACTTTCACAAAGCATTGGCGTACATCTTGGAAAGTACGGTTGCCGTTGTCTGTTAGACAGTCAACGATAACGCTAGTACCGCCAGGGCCGAAGCCTTCGTAACGTGCAGGAGTGTAGTCTTCACCACCGCCACCGTTCGCTTTGTCGATCGCTTTATCGATAACGTGCGCAGGAACTTGGTCTTTTTTCGCTTTTGCGATCAGGTGTTTCAAAGACAAGTTCATGTCTGGATCACCACCACCGTTTTTCGCGCACATGTAAATTTCTTTACCGTATTTGGAATAAACTTTAATTTTCGCGCCTGCAGTTTTCGCCATAGAGGCTTTGCGCACTTCAAAACTTCTTCCCATCGGGATGTCTCTCTAAATTCAAATTTAATGCGAAGGATTTTAGCAAAAAGCGAAACCTTTTCAATTTCGCTTAGCAAAGGAATAGGGAGGTTACCTCATTCGTCGCATTGGATTGAACCATTGCCACGGTTCGCGTTAAGCGACACCCATTACTCGTTTGTACTTTTCGACCGATTGCTGGAAAAACGCCTTTTCATCAGCATCGTTAATCTTGGACAACTGTTCTTCTATTGCTTCAGGACCAGATTTGGCCTCTCTGAGCTTCCAAACCAAAAACGACGCCTGCTTATCCAGTTCGATTTTGTTTTTTTCGTCAGGCGGCAATAGGGATAGATTAAACGACATTCACAGCCTCAAGGTACTTTAAATACTAGCCGGGCACTATATCACACAGAGTTACAATTACAGAATAGAAACGCACTTAACTTGATCGATTTCAAGTTAACTATTTAGGCACAGCGCTGATTTTCAGTGCTTTTGGTAAATGCTGTTCGAATATTTGTTGTAATCGAGTCTTGGTAACGGGTTTAGCCACGAACTCGTTCATCCCAACATCGAAGCAATGTTGCTGATCCTCTTTAATGACATTGGCACTTAGCGCAATAATTGGAACGTGTTTCCCCCACTCTCCCATTTTTCGAATTCGCTCCGTAGCAATAAACCCATCCATCACAGGCATTTGGCAGTCCATAAAAATCAAATCGAAAGGCTGCTGATCACACAGCTGCAATGCTTCTTCGCCATGGTTGGCGACACTCACTCGCACACCCAGTTTTTCTAACATGATGCGAACTACCTTCTGATTGACGATGGTATCTTCAACAACCAATACCCAAGGTTTATCGTTATCTTGAGGGCTGATTTCGTTGTCTTCCGCTTTCCGGAAATCTAATACATTAAGTTGGTCGGTATAGGTCGATTGCGCATTTATTACAGCAACAGGAATCGAAAATTCAAAACAGCTTCCCAGCCCAAGCTCACTTGTTAGTTGTATTTCCCCTCCCATCAAGTTAACCAACTGTGCAGCTATCGCCAAACCAAGCCCTGTCCCACCATACTTTCTGGTGGTACTACCATCAGCTTGTTGGAAGCGTTCGAAGATTGCTTGTTGGTGCTCTTTCGCAATACCAATACCAGAATCCACAACTCGAAACCGGATATGAGCGGTCTCTCCATCAAGTCGAGATAACGCTACAAGAAGCTTCACATGGCCGCGCTCGGTAAATTTAATCGCGTTGCTCAACAAATTGTTCAGAACTTGTTTCAATCGTGTGGCATCACCTTGCACTTCCGTTGGCAAGTGAGGATCAATATCGCTGAGCAGCTGTAAGTTTTTCTGCTTGGCTTTGACACTATGTAAACTGATGACATCGTCAAGTAGCTCGCGAAGATCATAGCTCGTGTATTCTAGCTCTACTTTGCCAGCTTCAACTTTAGAGAAGTCCAAAATGTCGTCGATGATCGTCATTAGTGAGTGAGAAGAACTGTCAATGATCTCTACAAACTCTTTTTGCTGGGGATCGAGGTCGGTGTCATTGAGCAACGACGACACACCAATAATGCCATTCATCGGTGTGCGGATCTCATGACTCATAGTGGCAAGAAACTCACTTTTCTTACGATTAGCGACTTCTGCCCTATCGCGTTCAGCCTCTAACTCAGTCTGGTGCTCTTTCACTTTCTCAACACTTCGGTTGTATTTCTCTGCCAAAACACTCACTTCATCAAAGCACCATCGTTTAGGGAGAGTCACTTTACTCGGCACTGTACCGCCACGAAAATCGCTCACCGCACCAGACAGCAATTGTAACGGATTGACCAACAAGCGAAACGCCACCCAAAGAACACCAATGATGAGGACAAGAATTTTGATCGCTTCTGTCGTAAGTAGAAAAAAGAACTGCTGCCAAAGATCTTCATATATCGCGCTAAGATCCGATTGAACCGTTAATATCGCGAGATCATACGTTTTATCGCCGACCCGATACTGCATCGACCAGCTTCTCTCGACAACATCCTCAGAAAGCGCCGAACCTAATTCAATGATAACTTCGTCTTCACTAGCAATACGTAAGTAGTCCACCGAGGGCATACGCATTGCACCTTGAGCTTGTGTCAGCAACAGCTCCCTATCCTCTACCCACAAACTCGCAGAAAAACTCGATAAATAGCTAGACTCAACCTGCTTTAATTCAACATCTAAATGGGCTAAATCTTCGTGAAAAACTCGATATAAGCTCACTGTAGAAATGATGACCGTAAAGATTAAACTCAACGTTAATACCGCCAACATAAGTTGGTTGCCGATACTAAAACGACGTTGAGATCGCTCTTTTTCATCCATATGAAACCGCTCCGATAAACTTGCGCTACTCTAAATATAGCTACGCACAAATAATAATCGAGGATACGATGAAAAGACTTCTACTTAGATTGGCTTTTAGCTTAATTGTTGTAAGTTCTCATGTGACCGCAAATCAAGTGAACTATTACGTCATTGCTGAACAAGCTCGACCATTTCAAATTGAACAACAGGGACAAATGCACTCCGGAATTGTGACCGATATCGTCAGCGCTATCTTCGCGGAGTCGGATTACCAAGTGAATTATCATACTTATCCATTTAAACGTATGATTTCCATATTGGAAGAAGGCGCTGAGCCAAACTGGTTAACTTATGGCAGCCCGAACTGGGGCAAGGTGCAGTCGGAAAATTTATCTGAGGAGCCCATTTACACTGTAAAACATGTACTGGTGTCGAGTAGCGAGAAGCCTTTAGAATTCAAAAATATGGATACCATGCATGGTCGTTCTATTGTATTACTGCTGGGGTTTGATTATCCAAATTTAACACCGTTCTTTGAAAATGGCAGTGTCAATGAAATGCGCGTGAAAGACTACAACGCCGCATACCGAGTGATAAGCCGAACCCCTGGAGATACAGCTTTTGTCGAGATGGAATCCCGAGTCCTTTACAACTTAAAGCGACTCAATTTGCCGTTGGAGAATTTTCAGATACAGCCTTTCAGCTCGGTTATTCCTGACTACTCAATCTACCTAGCTTTTTCACCTCAAATGCAACCAGAAACTCAAAATTACATCAATACACGACTCGTTGAATTAAAAACCTCAGGGGAAATTGATGAAATCATTCAAAAGTATCAATGAATCAAATCATTAACAAAAACGCCAACGATGATACGTTGGCGTTTTTGTTTCTGGGAGATCTGTAGCACTTACTTAGTGTGGTTAACAAACTTAGGATCAAACATGTGCCCCAATTTACTCGCCTTGGTTTGCAGGTAATGTTGATTACTTGGGTTATTCCCTTCTTGTAATGGCACTCGTTCAATGACGTTAATATCAACCGCTTTTAAGGCGGCGAGCTTGCGTGGGTTATTCGTCATTAGACGCACAGCGTCAATCCCCAAATGCTCTAGCATTCCTTTACAGAACGCGTAATCACGCATATCAGCGGCAAAACCTAAACGCTCATTTGCTTCCACGGTATCTGCGCCATCATCTTGTAAGTGATAGGCACGAATTTTATTAATCAAGCCGATTCCACGCCCTTCTTGACGTAAATAAAGCAGCACGCCACATCCCTCTTTGACGATGTTTTGTAGCGCTCTATTAAGCTGAAAACCACAGTCACAACGCGTGCTAAATAGAGCATCTCCTGTAAGACACTCCGAATGCAACCGAATAAGTGGAGCAGCACTTTTTGTTGGCTCACCATAGACCAGAGCAAGATGCTCTTTATTTGTCGCGGCTTCAATAAAGCCGTACATCATAAATGTGCCCCACTGGGTGGGCAATTTGGCTTTATCGATAAACTTCACGAGATTGTAAGGCTCAACATGTCTCAGCTCTGCCCGCACATTCATCAGAATCTCTCCTAGATGATTTTCTCCTTTACCATCTCCCCCGTCTCCCCAAAAGGCATCTTTATGAGAATGCTCTGTTAGGCAAGCGTTACCCGTTCTCATTAATTGCTGCGCTAATGGTGGATTTTGTAGAAACTTTTCCCTAACGATGAAAGCCATAACAGCCAACTTTATATCGTCCCAATCGCTTCTGACAAAGTGTTCGTATTTGCGGCTTAAAGCAAACGCTTCGTCAGGGGTGCTTGCGTGCTGAATTTTACTTTGCAACTGAGCATCGAGAAACTTTTGGGCTTGGTAATAATGTTCGCTGGTGGGCCAAGTTTGGGAGGAGATATTGACTGGGGCATGGCAAAAATTTGAGAGAAAACCGTGGGGCTCATCGGGCTCATAAAAAAGGATTTGATCAACCATACTTGCGCTCCTTGCTTTGTGGTTGCGATAATCAACAAAAAGCATATCGCTACTGATATATCTAGTAACACAAGGTCAGATTGTCAAACTTCTTCGGGACGGGACGTGAGTGTGAAACTCGTGCTTTTGAGGCGCAAGACAGATAAATGGAGAGTTTGAATAAGAGAGTAATAGAGTGAAAAAATAAAAAGGGCAGTCCGTCGACTACCCTATGGGTTGCTAAACCAACCTGAGGCGATCAGTGTATCAAGCCAAGCTCCCTTGCTTCTTCAATGGTCAACCCACTTTCACGGATCTCACGTAACGCTTCAATGCGTCTTCTGGCTTCTGCTGATTTCACTGTTTTCTCCGGCTTCACAACGGTTTCCTCATCAGGTAATTCCCATTTGTGAGCGATGTTGGTCATCTCGTCATGGTCGATAGAATTAATGGACATATTTCCTCCGAACACACCATGTTTTCGATGCGTAATCTATAGCAAAACCGGAACAAGGTGGTAAGAAAAACTGTAGGGAAATGTGACCCCTCCCGCCCTTTCGCTAACTCCTTAATAGATTCATCATTTAAGTTTTGCCAAGGGACAAATTTACGATTAAATTTGAGTAATTCCCCCTACGAAAAGTGTGCTGATCTAGCTCTCAATTCTGCTCTTCTTTAGTTTTATCAACGACGCATTACACCACTTCCTGTTTCACCTAACTTTCGAGTCACTTCACTGATTCATAGTTTGATACTTTCTAAAAACCGCCACACCTGATAATGATAATAATTATCTTTTAGATTGGTAAGGTGTTTATATGGATGGTATTAACTTAAGTCATGCATACCACAATGACCCGGTCATCCAGATCCGAGATTTGTGCGTCGATTACATCACTGATAATGGTGATTTTAATGCGGTAAAGTCCGTCAGCTTTGATATCGGCAAAGGCGAAGTATTTGGTCTTGCCGGTGAATCTGGATGTGGTAAAAGCACAATCGCATTCTCAATAAATCGTCTTCATAAGCCGCCAGCGTTCATTTCTGGCGGTAAAATATGGTTTGATGGCAAAGATATCCTTAGTATCTCAGACTCTGAACTGACCGCTCTAAGGTGGAGTGAAATCGCCATGGTGTTCCAGAGCGCGATGAACTCACTCAACCCTGTCTTAACGATACAAGAGCAATTTGCAGATGTGTTACGACATCATCAAGGCCTCACTAACGCTCAAGCAAAAGATAGAGCAGAAAAGTTGTTGGACTTGGTCAATATTCCTCGAGAACGCTTAGCAGAATATCCTCATCAATTTTCAGGAGGAATGCGTCAGCGCTTGGTGATAGCCATTGCTTTGTCTCTAAATCCAAAACTGATCATTATGGATGAACCCACAACAGCATTAGATGTAGTGGTACAGAGAGAAATTTTACAGCAAATTTATCAGCTTAGAGATGAGTTCGGTTTTTCAGTCCTCTTTATCACTCATGACCTGGCACTCATGAGCCAACTATGTGATCGAATTGCAATCATGCGTCACGGAGAAATCGTCGAAGTCAATCGAGCATACGATATACGCAATCATCCTCAACACCCCTACACGCAAAAGCTATGGGCTTCTTTCCCAAACATCCATGACGTCCACAAACAACCAGAGTTACAAGGAGCGTAACCATGAGCCAGCCTATCATCCAAATGAAAAATGTGATTAAAGAATTCAAAGTGGGCGGTGGTTTAGCGAAAGAGGAAACCTTTCGTGCGCTTCAAGGAGTGACTTTTGATCTGTACGCAGGAAAAACCTTGGCTTTGGTTGGAGAGTCAGGCTGCGGTAAGAGTACTTGCGCTCGTTTAATAACCAAAGTCTATCCAGCAACGCAAGGCGAGATCCTTTTCAATGGCACTGACATAAATGAGATCACGTCACGATCGGCTCTACAAGAATATCGCAGTAAAGTACAAATGGTGTTTCAAGATCCGTTTGGCTCTCTCAATCCAACTCATACCATTCGCCATCACCTAACACGTCCTTTAAAAATTCATAAACAAGTCAAAAACGCGCGCGACATCCCAGCCCGCTTGGAAGAGCTCCTAAAGCTGGTGGAACTACCTGAAGAGACATTGAATAAGTTCCCTCACGAACTCAGTGGTGGGCAACGTCAGCGAGTAAACTTAGCAAGGGCTTTAGCGGTAGGTTCGCAAATCATTCTTGCGGATGAGCCTACGTCTATGCTGGATGTTTCTATTCGCTTGGGAGTGTTGAATTTAATGCAACGAATGAAGCAAGAGCTGGGAATTGGTTTTTTATACATCACTCATGATCTGGCGACTGCGCACTACATCGCGGAAGAAACCGCAGTAATGTACAAAGGGCAAATCGTTGAATGGGGCGACACTCATTCAATACTTAAGAATCCGCAGCATCCTTATACTAAGCTGTTGATTTCTGCCGTTCCTGATCCTGACTTACCTTTTGGTAACTTAGTGAAAAATGAGCCAAACTATTCGATAGATGCCGATGAAATTCGTCAACGTAGCAGCATAATTGTCGACGAATTTGATCAAATAGGGCCAAATCACTATGTAAAACAATGGACTGAGGCAGCGTAATGGATTTGAGTACTTGGCAAGATCAAATCGCCATGTGGTACGAACAGCGGAAACATGATCAAGTAGAAAAATTGGAAACGATCTTATATCAGGTGCCTGATGACGTGTTTGGACCCGAATTGAGTGATCTTCAAAGTAAAGCGATTGCTTGCTGGTTGGATGGATGTTTACGCGTGTTTCAACATGCAAGGTACCAAGACCCTCAGAAAGCATATCAAACCTTGCTTTATACGAGTGCAAAGCTTGAACAAGCAGCATGCCAAGTCTCGACTGATATTCTGATCAAAGATTGGTGTTTGAGACGACTTCAGCATCTCACCGTTGTGGCGTTAGAGTTTTGTAATCAGCAGTGTGATCAAAACAAGTGGCAGGAACAAGCCCATAGCTTAATCGAATCACATGTTGCGTTGATGCGTTCATTACACTGGAATGAATCCAAGAAGCATGATCAAGGTTTACCTCATTAGTCCGGAAAAATGATCAAGGCTTAATTAGCGGAATTTTAGGCAAAAAAAAGCGAGTTTCCTGAGGAGAAACTCGCGAAGTCTATTCAGAATGAATGTAACAATATGAGCCAATCTATTAATCATCAGAAAGGACAAAAGGTTGTCTATTCGGGATAAATAGTAGTATTAGGCTTGGCTTCTAATGTCAGTGGTTTGTAAGAGTTAAGTCTGTTTTTTATCATCGAAAGACATTGTTACATTTCAAACCGATACATCACACCTATAGCTTGATACACATCAAGCGACACTTTTAAATCGCCATTTCATCCAAGGCACGAAATACCATTTCATCCATGTGACCATCGAAGATTTGACGACAAACTTTCCGACGCACCGCTAACCCCGCAATCAAGCGCTCGATGGTAAGATGCTTAACATCGTTCTGGGTGTTAAACAGCTCGACGGTTTTACTTAATGTCTCATAAGGAATCGGCTCATCCCCTACCCTTAGCCAATCGAGCTTCTCTATGTAATCTGAGCACTCTTCTTTGATTGAGGCATAGGAGTGCCCTGTCATCGCAGACAAAGCCGTTATACTGCGTTCTAGAGCCTCTGGTGAGGTATATTTAGATAGAGTAATGGTGATCTCATCAGCATTGATCTCTACCAAATGTTTTCTTTGCTTCACGCGTCGCCCTAAATTTCCTCTTGGAGACGGTGCTTTGCGTTGAATGGGCTCAAATTCGCCGTCTATGATGCCTGAGAGCTCCTCAAGCTGCTGTCGGGTTACCATCTCATTACGAAGCGGGTTTGGCAGCGTAGGCGCCATGTTGCGCTTGCCTGCGTTGGTTGTACGAGCACGTGAGTAACGCAGCACCTCTTCGACGTCACATTTGATGTCGATCTGGTAATCCATCACTTTATCATTCTCGATCATAGTTTCGATCGTTAAGTGATAGCCCCATAAGTTCACCACAAAAAGATCGTCTGTCCCTTTGCCGTCTGACAAGCGTTTCAGCTCACGGATCAGATCCATGGAGAACCGACGCCATTCAATGTTACGTGCAAGCTTCTGATTTAACTCACTCAGTAGCATGCAATCCGTGTGACGACGAACCATGCGACTACGGAAGAAAGAGTACAGTTGAAACACCAACGTATGTTGTTTCAAGATCTCTGGCGGAAACAAGAAGAAATAATCGCGTGTTAACAGCTCTTCATAAAACGAAGGTTCCCAAACTAAAATATATAAGTTTGGCTTGATACGAATTTCACCATCGCTTCCCTCCACAGGTGCCTCTTCAGAGGCTGTGATGGTTCGTGCAAGAAAACGAAAACGATCACTTTTGAAGCCCTCTGGCATGTTTTCACTTAGCCAACGTCCAGTAAGTTCATGGAGCTGAAAATCAGTGAATTCAATGCGATCAATGCTATCGCGAATGGAATCACGAGCTGGGCCACTGTCTTTTTTGCCTCTGAGCGACAAAATATCAGTGATGTATAGCGGCGTTTTGTTTGGTACGTGAGCAGCATCAAGCTGATACTGATCTTTGTGATGATCATGATACTGAACCGTTAACGTGAAGAGAGCGAACAGGGTCATGAGATCATCCACAGTCATGATATTTTTGGATGATCGCGTCTCAATAACGGCTTTTGTGCCAGAGATCGACACCATGGATTTCTGATAACTTTTTCGAGTTCTTGGTGGCGCAAGTGCTTGGTCAATGATCCCAGCCCAATTTGTTGGAGATACAACAAATTGATCGGCTTCATCTTTCATCGTGGGAGGTGTGTTTAACCCGTGCTCATTCAACAAACGTTTGTTTACTTGAGTCTGAGCCAATGCTTTCGAACGTTTTTGTTTCTCGTTCTGGCGAACTTTGTCGGTAACAAGACTTGTTGCTCCCAACACAGATATAAGCTTATTGGGATTCACAAATTTATGTAGCATCGTTTTACCAGCAAGTCCCTCTTCAAAACGCACTGGAGTTTGAGTAAATAAACCAATATTTACTGCCGCGCGCAAACGTTGTTGCAGAGCTGCACGTGTGAGTTGCCCATCTGTTGCTTCCACAATCTCTGTGGTTGAAACCAGACCATCCTTGCTGCTGAAGCCTCGTAATGAGATCAGATTAAGCAACTCTAAGATGCTTTTGGTCACCCCTTTGAAATGTTGGTACTGCTCTACCCAATCCGCAGAGGATTCATGTACCTCAAAAAGATGGCCATCTTTGTGGCTTCTCGGTGCTTTAATCAGAATTTTTTCATCAGCCGTCATTTTAGATCCAGATCACACTAGCCGTAGTTGTGCTATGGTTCCGAAGAATAAAGAAAAACAGATCATAAATAAAGAAAAAAGATTGTTTTTTAAATAACTGATCTTTTTGATTAATCTGATCTTAATTGATTATATGATCTAATGATCTGGCTTGAGATTTCTAGCTAAGCTTTTGTTCTATAAGACTATTATTTCCATGTATTTCGGAACTATGATCATAAGAAGTCTGAAAGTATGATCAACAATAACCTGAAAGCATGATCATATTTATTCGTAAGCATGATCATTAAGGTTATGAAAAGATGATCAAAAGAGTCTTGAAACGATGATCATGATGTTTTTACAGGTTATCCACAGATGCAGTATTTAATAATGATCTTCACGATGATTATATTGTGCATTGGTGATGTTATTTATACTCGGATCGATGATCAAGAGCCAATATATCTATCGTTCTGGCGCCCATATTGATGAGATATCACTCATCTGATTAAAATACATTCAAGTCGCTCATATTTAGAAGTAAATCCTAGTCTCTGCTTATTTACAGGAAGCATGATCATGAGAGCGTGATTTATCATAGCAACTTGAGCAATTTCATTGTTCCGGCTTCTATAACGTCAATTTCTGCTCAATCCCCCATTCTGTCTGCACTCAACCGTAAATCAGAGAAGAAAACTCATGCTTCCGAGAGATTCTAAGGCTTGATCATATTTCCGATTAATGGATCTTATTTTATTTGCGTGTTTACACCGTACTCTGCTCTATTTTTCCATGATCATGCTTTCGGATTTGCTTATTAACACGGAAGCATGATCATAAGCATACCTTGATCATACTTCCATAGATGTTTCGCTGGAACTGCCCTATTTTGCTCGGAGACATGATCAAGGTGTTCAGGTCTTTATTGTTCCGATATTACTTACTATTTATCGTTTAAATTAGGTTGGTCTAACATAACCCGTAATTTAGCTTAAGATTATAATCGTTCCGGTAGAAAATTGATTTACATTGTAAATGAGTGACACTGTAACACTTTTTATTTTTAAGTTTAGGTGTCCACTTATGAGAAGATTATTTGATTAAAAATAGTTATCTTTTTGACCATAAATCATAAAAGCGTCGATTTGGGTGTTTTTTTATGTGATGGTAATTCAAAATGTTCGTGCACCTTTTTGTTGTTTTTGGTCTTTACTGCTGTACAATTGCAATTATAAATCCTTCCAACGGAATTTGGCATGAAAAGAGAAAAAACGATTGAAAACCTTCTTGAGTTAGCGGAGCTGACTCAGCAGGTTCAAGCTGACCGTATTGAAATTGTTTTAGAAGAGCGAAGCGATAACTACTTCCCACCAATGTCGAAAGCGATGATGGAAACCCGTTCTGGTCTAACTCGCCGTAAGCTCGACGACGCGATTGGTAAAATGGAAGCCGCTGGGCATCAATTTACCAAAAACAACGCGAATCATTATTCAATTACGTTAGAAGAAGCACACATGCTCATGGATGCGGCTGAAGTGCCTAAATTTCATGAGCGTAAAAAGAATTCAGGTAACAAACCTTGGATTATTAATGTGCAGAACCAAAAGGGCGGTACAGGTAAATCAATGACCGCGGTTCATTTAGCGGCATGTTTAGCGCTAAATTTGGATAAACGATACCGTATTTGTTTAATCGACTTAGACCCACAAGGCTCGCTACGTTTATTCCTCAACCCGCAAATCAGCATGGCAGAGCATGATAATATCTATTCTGCGGTAGACATTATGTTGGGTAACGTGCCTGATGGTGTGGAAATTGACAGTGAATTTTTACGTAAAAACGTATTGCTGCCAACGCAATATCCGAACTTAAAGTCGATTTCAGCGTTTCCAGAAGACGCGATGTTTAATGCGGAAGCATGGCAAACGCTATCTGAAGACCCATCACTCGATATCGTCCGTCTGCTGAAAGAGCAACTGATTGATAAAATTGCTGATGACTTCGATATCATTATGATTGATACCGGTCCACACGTTGACCCATTAGTATGGAATGCGATGTATGCATCAAATGCCTTGCTCATTCCTTGTGCGGCTAAGCGTCTGGACTGGGCTTCAACAGTAAACTTCTTCCAGCATTTGCCTACGGTATATGAAATGTTCCCGGAGGACTGGAATGGTCTTGAGTTTGTTCGCTTGATGCCAACCATGTTTGAGGACGACAATAAGAAGCAAGTTTCTGTTTTAACTGAAATGAACTATCTTCTAGGTGACCAAGTTATGATGGCTACTATTCCTCGTAGCCGTGCGTTTGAAACCTGTGCCGATACCTACAGCACAGTATTTGATCTGACAGTAAGCGATTTTGAAGGCGGTAAGAAGACACTAGCCACCGCGCAAGACGCTGTTCATAAAAGCGCACTGGAATTAGAGCGTGTGCTGCACTCTAATTGGCCGTCATTGAATCAGGGGTAATAAGTAAATGGCTTTGAAAACGTCTGAATTAAACGCGAAATTATTTGGCAAAACGAATAAGCGTCGTGTTGTGACTCCGCAAGAGGCGCAAACTGCGGCAAAAGAGAAAGCTCAAACGATTGAACTAGCAGTTGCAGGTGAAAATATTGTTCAGTTTGAACTTGTGCGTATTCCTGCAAATAAAGTTGCGACAGAAACAACAGTATTTGTTGATAACGCTCGTGAGCAATCGTTCTTAAACGAACATGCTTTATCTGATGTTTTAGTCACACTCAAAGAGCGTGGCCAACAATATCCAGCAGTGGGTCGTAGAACTGAAGATGGCAAGATCGAAGTTTTAGATGGTAGCCGTCGTCGCATGTCTTGTATCCTCGCCGAACAAGACTTTTTGGTTTATGTTGCTGACAACATTAATACTGACCATGCTAAGTTTTTGTCTGATGTGGCAAATGCTCACAAGCCGCTCTCTTTATATGAAAAAGGGAAAGAGATGCAGGCTAAGCTTGATAGTGGTGAAGCTGAGGATCAGAAAGCATTGGCAAAAATGTTCCAGTGCAGTGAAGCGTTGGTAAGTGGTGCTTTAAAAGCCGCAGCATTACCGTTAGAACTGCTTCAAGCGTATCCGAATGTTGGCGATCTCGGTCGTCCAACTATCGTGAAACTGCACAAACAGTTTTCAACGCTGACGCCAGAGCAGCAGCAAGAGCTGTTAGATAAATGTCGCTCTAGCGAAGGGTTTTTATGGCAGCGAAGCACAGCTCAAGGCGTTGCTCGTCTGACAAAAGAAGTCACGGAAAGCATCGAAAATTGGATTACTGAACTTGCACCAGCAAAACCTGGCAAGAAGACGGAAAAAGTCGACTTAGTAAAAGGTCGAGCAAGCTATAGCCGAAAAGGTAGCAGCCTGGCTTTGAACTTGAAGAAAGTTGACGACAGCTTAATGGAAGAGATTCTTGCGTTTGTACAAACCAAACTGCAATAACAAATGATGATTGAATCAACCGCCTCCGGGCGGTTTTTTTATATCTGAGAAGCGTCAAATTAAAGATGTGATACCATTACGTCAGTTCAACGTTGGATAGACAAAATGCAGACACAATCTGATTTCCTTTCATCACTTCAACATCAAGCTCACCAATCTTTCCAAAGGATTGGTGTTGTCATTCAAGGCGAGGCTTCTTGGCAAAATGAGTTGATGTCAGAGTTCCATAAAACGCAGCGCCATCAACGTTGGTTTTCTGTTGGTGATTTTGGTTTGAAAAACGTATCCAGCGTTTCGTCTAAACAAGGGCACATGTTGCTAGGCAGAGAGTGTGACGTTCTATTGTTTGATGCTCGAAATGGCTTTGACGCAAATAGTTTTACCGCCGCGCTTGGCTCATTGGTTGGCGGCGGTTTTCTTATTGTCATTACTGAGCTGCGACAAAATGCGAATTTTGCTCAGCAATGGATGCATAAACAATGGGAGAAGCTCGTTGTTATTGAGCAAGACAAACCATTGCCAACGGCTCCAGACATCAAGCAGGCAGAAAAAGAAAGCCACTACACGGAACAAGAACATGCCATTTCTCTAATTGAAAAGGTGGTAACTGGACATCGAAAGCGACCGTTAGTTTTGACCGCTGATCGTGGGCGCGGAAAAACAAGTGCCCTCGGCATTGCGTGTGCGAGCTTATTACAGCAGAAGCCACTTAGAATCTTAATTACGGCACCATCTATAAAAGCCGTTGAGCCTGTTTACCAACATGCTTTGCGGCTACTTCCTAATGCGCAGCGTATTAGGAAGGACAGATTAGAATCAGGGCAGGGAGCCATTCAATTCATTGCTCCTGACGAACTTCTATCGAGCAGACCTGAATGTGATTTGTTACTTGTCGATGAAGCGGCTGCAATTCCAGTTCCTATGCTCAAAAGCATTACCGAACATTATCATCGACTCGTTTTTTCTACGACTGTTCATGGTTATGAAGGTTGTGGCCGGGGCTTTACGATTAAATTTGTTGATTGGCTTCAGAAACAGCGTTCGGGAATGAAAACATGGCACATGACACAGCCCATCCGCTGGAGCATGAATGATGCGCTTGAATCATGGCTCTATGACGCGTTTTTGTTGGATGCGGAGTTAACGCACCATCAACTTAAACAGGTCGACTCAATTTCCCTTTCTAAAGCCGATAAGAACAATTTGATATCGCAGCCTAGTTTGCTGCGTGAGTGCTTCGCTCTTTTGGTGAATGCTCATTATCAGACCTCGCCGAATGATTTGATTCACCTTTTGCAAGACGACAACAGTCAGCTCTATTTTGCTAAGCAAGATAATGCGGTTGTGGGGGTGATATTAGCGGTCGAAGAGGGGGGCCTTGACGATGAATTGATTGAAGAAATCCAGCTTGGTAAGCGTCGTCCTAAAGGACACTTAGCCCCAATTACGATTGCAAACCACCTAGGATTCCCGAATGTCGCGAATCTATCGACGCTGCGAGTCATGAGAATTGCGGTTCATCCAGCATTGCAAGGCAAAGGCATTGGTCAAAAAATTCTGCAGCAACTTGAGCAAATGGCTGCTAAACACATTGCCTACTTATCCACGAGTTTTGGTGCGACGGAAGAGTTGCTCTATTTCTGGCGACAATCGAACTTCCGTACAATTCGCTTAGGGTCAATGCGCGATGCTGCTAGCGGTTGTTATTCAGTCTTGATGGTCAAACCTTGTGATTCCCAACAGACGGCTTGGGTCGACCAATCTCAGGCGCTATTTGAAGAAATGTTGTCTAACAATGTGGCTGACGTCTATCCAAAATTAGAAGCCCCTATTTTTCGAGCTCTATTGCCGCAACCTTTGGGAATGAGTCCACTTCATCCCGCTAAGTTATTACTAATTGAATGTTATGCTGATGGTGGTAACAGTTATGAGTCTGTGTCTGTGTGGCTTCAACAGTGGTTACTTAATTTAGGTTTGAACTCTGCTTCCGACTTGATGATTAGTAAGCTTTTTCTTAACCGTAGTTGGACTGAATGTGCTCAGCAATTTGGTTTACCTGGAAGAAGGCAAGTTGAGCAGCAGTTAAGGGACGAAGTAAGACACATTTGGAGCGATTTACACTGTAAACAATAAAGGGAAATTTACACTGTAAATGAAATTATTGGGAGCTGATTTTACACTGTAAATCCAGCTCCTTTTTGTTTCAGCGTGTATTTTGATTGAGCTTTAGGTTAAATCGAGTTTTCTCTTAATATGTTGTTTAACCGTTATTGATGGATTACTTTCTTTAGTGACGTGAGCCCTATAATAAGAAATGCGAGGTTTGTTCAGAAAACGGATTTGGTTAGACTGAAAGTGTTGATGGGAAGCAAAGTGGTAAGGGTATGTGGAAGCTGTGTCTTGAGTTATCTGAAGATAAGACCAAGGTGATAGCCCGTCTTCCGGGAGAAGTGGACCTCGGTGGTGAGCTAAATCAAAATGAATTAAACGGGCAGCTCGTCGCAATGAACGCTGAAAGGATGTTTGTTGTTGAGGGGGAAGTCGTGAGATTCATTAACTGCGCCAAAGAACGTAAAGCCGAAGCTTACGAAGGCATCGTCATTGCGGAAAAACGCAACGCGCAAGTTGAGGTCGAATTATCGAATAATGACATGCTCGCCAGTATGAACGTTGTCGGTGCGTACGGAGGCCGAGGTTTACGTGGCCCCGAGATTGTTCAAGCCCTTGCTCAAGCGCGAGTTTCGAAAGGCATCAACAAACTGGCTTTGAAGAAAGTGTTGGTTGTCAGCACTCAGCTCAAACCCGGCGAAACTTTTTCTCAACCTGTAGCGGTTGGTAAGCAACCTATCAAAGGCAAAGACGCTCTTTTTACTCCTCTCGTTAAAGACATCACCAAACGCATCCTCAAACCCAAAGACGGCCAATCTGCTAGCGACAAAATTGATTTACGTAACCTCGGTGAAACTATCGCGGTTGACGTAGGCGATGAGGTGATGCGCCGCACGCCTGCGACCAAAGGTACGCCAGGTTTTACTGTTCAAGGGCGAGTGATTCCTCCACAAGCTGGAAAAGACAGCCCAATGAAGCCAGGCAAGGGCACCGAGATAAGCAAGCACGACCCAAACCTATTGATTGCATCGGTATCCGGTACGCCTCTAATTAAAGACAAAACCATTGAAGTTGATAACGCACTCTGTCTCAATAGCGTTGGCGTGAATACAGGTCACGTGAAATTCAAAGGGAATGTGATTATCGGTGGCAACATTGAATCCGGCATGATTGTTAAAGCGACGGGTTCTATTACTGTAGGCGGCTTCATTGAATCGGCTGACGTACAAGCGCATGACGACATTCAAGTTGGTAAAGGGATCATTGGCCACACCGTGAGTGATGGCCAGCCAAAGAGTTGTCACGTCAAAGCCAAAGGTTCGATTCGTGCCAGCTACGCCCAATATTGTGATTTGCAAGCCGGCGAAGATATTGAGTTGGCGGTGCACAGCATGAATAACGATATTGTTTGTGGGCGCAATCTGACGGTGCTAGATGCGAACGGTAGGAACGGTACGCTCAGCGGCGGAGATGCAAAAGTCGGTGACAAAGTGGTGTGCTTACAATTGGGCGTAGAAGGCGACACCGCCACTAAGGTAGAAGCGTTCGCGCGCTATTCTGCATTTAAGGAGCGATTAGCAGAGCTCAAAGATCAATACAAACGCGCTCAAGAAGGAACGATGGATGTGATTCGTAAAGAGCTCGAATTTAAGAAACGTCCTAAAGCCGAACGTACCGACGAAGAACAAGCTCAGATTGATGTGATGAAAACACAAAACAACGAGCAGCTTGAAGCGATAAAGCAAAAGCTAGAACAAACGGAACATGACTTTGAAGTCGCGTTAGAAGAAAATATTGTCGAAGCCAAAGAGCGTGTCTTCACTCGCGTGACGGTGCTGTTTGGCGACGAGCAAGTAACGACAAAGCGTACTCATGGCGGTTGTTCGTTCCGTTTCAATCAATACGAAATTAAAGTCTCGGCGAACTTGGAAGAAGAGGATGTCGCTGCGGTTTAAGCTTTCTTACTCACTGAGCCCACACGTCGCAACAAGATGTGTGGGCTTTTGTTTATCTACAAATCGACAATGTGCTCTTGATAGTAGTCCGCAAGCGCACCGACTTGGCTGCTACACATTACTTTCATTGCTTGTTTAATGTGTTCTATTGGCCAGTTCCACCATTGGATATTGAGTAGAGTTTCAATCTCTTTATCGCTGAATCGTTGACGTACGACTTGGTTGTTTCCAACCACTACCGAATAAGGTTGCACGTCTTTCGTCACTACGGTGCGTGTTCCGATGACGGCTCCATCGCCGATGTTTACTCCGGGCATGATCATCGCCTCGCTGCCAATCCAAACATCGTTCCCCACCACCGTGTCTCCGGCACGCTCGAAACCGTCTTGTACGCCTTCTCCAAATTCTTCAGGAGAGAAGGGGAAGGTCGAAATCCAGTCAATGCGATGACCTTGGTTTCCTGCCATCATGAAGGTGGCTCCAGAAGCGATGGAACAAAACTTGCCAATGATTAATTTGTCGATGCTATTGGGTTCTCTACTTTGCCATTCTTGAAGTGTGACGGGGTCACCCAACAAGTAGCGCACTGCTTGCTCTTCGAAGCTTTTTTGATGATAGAAGCCCGAGTAATAGCTGTAATCGCCAACGATGATATTGGGATTAGTGATGTGATCTTTAATGACTTGACCTTTTAACCACGTGTCGAAAACACTCATAACTCATCCTTTCAAATTTAGGTTGTACAGAGTTTAGAGGCTTTCTATTATTTCCAGTAGTTTGATTTTAGAGATTCAGAATTACTGTATGGAAATAAAATGGCTCAGCTACGTACCACTTTACGTCGCTTTGTGCGAGGAGCGAAGTATTGCTGGCGCAGCAAAGCGCCTGAATTGTTCGAATGCGCATGTAAGTCGGCAACTTAAACAGCTTGAAGACATATTGTCGGTGCAGCTTATTCAGCGAACTACGCGCCAGTTTAATTTGACCTACGATGGTTTGCGGTTTTATCAGCAGGTAAAGAAACTGCTCGAAGGCGCTGAGCAGATCAATGAGCAAGTCATGGCAAACGAGATCGTATCGGGAAAATTGAGAATAGCGGCGTCCGCTTCTTTCGGAGCTGCGTTACTCAGCCAAACATTGATCGAGTTTCGATTGCAACATCCACAAGTGAGCGTCGAAGTGATCTTCACAGAGACACCTCTCGACTTGATTGAGGCTGGGTTTGATATCGCATTCTACTTTACCGATACTCCCCCAGAGGGATACGTCGGCCATCAGCTACGCACTTTACACTGTAAACCGATCGCTCATCGCTCGTATTTAGCTGATAAACCAAATGTAAGTACGCCAGAGGAGCTTGGTGACTTAGAGCACATCCTTTATAAAAGTCGCGACTTGGTGTTAGATAAATGGGCGTTTACGCATAAGCAAACTCAACAGCAGTGCAGCATTGAGTTAGAAAGTACGCTGAGTTTTAATCTTGTCCAGTCCATGTTGGATGCTACTTTGGCGGGCTGTGGTGTAGCCATGCTAGATGAATTTGCACTGGCTAAACTCGAACCTGTACAAAAAGAACAACTCGTGATCTTACTACCAGAATGGCAAACGGATGCGATTTTGCCGCTTTATCTGCTTTACCCAAAACGTGAGCACTTACCAAGAAGAACGCGAGCGTTCATCGAACACTTTAGGAACATATATTCTGTCGGCGAGTAGCAACAGCAAACTTAGTGACAATAGAGGAAGCAAAGGAATGCGAAAACACTGTATTGCGATTGGTGGTGGTGGCTGGATGATGGGAGAGAATCCGAGCCCGCTCGATCAATACATTTTGTCTTTGTCTGGTAAGGAGAATCCAAACATTTGTTTTCTACCGACAGCCACGGGAGACGCCGATGAAGTTATTGAACGTTTTTACAATGCGAAGCTTAGTGAAAACGTAACCCATTTTCCGTTGTTTAAGTTTGATGCTGGTTGGAAAGAAACGCTATTTGAACAAGACATCATTTACGTCGGTGGCGGTAATACGCGTTCGATGTTGGCCATTTGGCGCGAATGGGGAATCGATAGAATACTCAAGCAGTGTTATGAACAAGGCATCATCATTTGTGGCATGAGCGCTGGTGCAATTTGTTGGTTTGAGTTTGCGGTGACAGACAGTGATCCCGAAGCATACCAAGTTATGCGTTGTCTTGGATTAATTGACGGTTTGGCTGCGGCGCATTTTTCCCATGTTGATGAGAAGTTTGAGGTTTTCCAAGCCTTTGCTCGTTCTCAACCGAGCATCACTTGTTATGGTATTCACGATTATGCGGCATTGCACTTTGTCGATGGAAAATTGTTAGCGACTGTCACCAGCTTTCCTGATGCAGGCGTGTTGGTCAAAACAGGTAACGAAGAAAACATATTACGAGGGTGAGCTTCTTCAAATCAGCATTAAAGGCAATAACTACTGACCGGACACAGAAGAAGCTCATGGATTCAGCTAACTTACATTAAGTATCGTGCTTACAGCTCGTAACGCAAACCTAAGTGGTAGTAGCTTTCGTCTGCGTGCGCACCGCCAAACGAGACTTCTTGTCCATTGCTGTAGCCACGCGAACCGTTACGATCAACGTAGTTTGTGTAGATAGAAGAACGAGGCGTCAGTTTGTATTGCACTTCTAGCGTTGTATCTTTCAGCTCTAGCTCGTCACCCTCACTGTTTTCTAAAGAACGATAACCAGCACGCAGTGCCCATTTGTCATTTACACTGTAAACCGCCGTCAATTCCATCACTTTGTCGGTACTGGTTTGCGAGTAATAGCCCTCTAGTTCATCTTCCGAGTACAACGCACCCAACATCAAATCACCTAGGTAGTAACGCGTACCTGCGCCCCAGAATGTGTAATCGGTGTCGTTGCTTTCACGTGCATCACCTTTATTCTTCTGCATCGCCACCACTGGTGCCAAGGTACCCAAACTTCCCATATCTAGCGTATAACGCAGTGCAGTGTTGTAACCGTAGTCGAGCTCAGAAGTGTTGTTTCCTAAAATGTACGCGACAGAAAAATCGAAATTACCTAGGCTGTTTTGGTATTGTAGCGTGCCATCTTGACGGAAAACTTGCGTCGCGGTTTTGTCGACTTTATTCGCTTGGCGCGCCATAGAAACATCGGAAGAGGCGAATACATCACCAATGTCGGTAAACATAATCAATCCAGATGCCACGCGACCACCTGTAATGCGACCATAATCTTTCGCATCAATCCCCGCCCATACATAACGCGCGGTCAGAGACGGTTTGTCGTTTACTTGGTTTGCGTATTCAGCTGCACCCACTTGGTATTGCGCTTGGCCGATGATCGACGCGTACTCGTTGATGGTTTGTGAACCGTTTAAACCAATACGACCATCAAACTCGCCATTTGCATCGCCGTGCTCGTCATTTTTACTGGTGACATTGAAACCAAGACGAGAGTAAATATTTAAAACTGACCCATCTTCCGCTTGATACAGCTGCGCTGCCATTGCGTTTGATGCCATCAATGTAGGGAGAAGTAGAGTCAAAATGTGCTTTTTCATGATTAACGACCTTTCATTTCTATTGTTTTAGGTACGACAAAGCCCCTTCCGAGTAACGGAATAAGAAAAATTGTCGTGAAGTAGAGAGAGGGTGCGCCCTTGTTTGCCAAGGGCGCGAGCTAGTCCATTCCTATAGGGGAAGAATGATTTAGCTTAAATCGACGTCTTTGCAGCCAAAGAAGTAAGTCGTGAGGAAGCCGACGATGTAAGAGATAAGCAGGCCAGCAACAAACACCATCATGCCTGGGAAGATGCCATTTTCTGATGTCATGAGAGGAATCGCCACGATACCGGATGGGCCAAACACCGTATTAAGACCAACTGGTAAGCCAAGGTAAGAAACTAAGCCGATAAAGAAGCCGCCCGCAGCGCCACCAATACAAGCGGTAACGAATGGTTTTACGCGTGGTAATGTCACGCCGTAAATCAATGGTTCGCCAATACCTAGAAGACCAGGAATAATAGCGCCTTTAACTTGAGTACGCAGTAGAGCGTCTTTTTTGGCTTTGAAATACAGCGCCATTGACGCGCCAACCTGACCGCCACCAGCCATCGCTAGGATAGGAAACAGCGAGTTAAAGCCCTGTGCTTCCATCAATGCGAAGTACACTGGAACAAAACCCTGGTGGATGCCAAATACCACAGAAATTAAGAACAAACCTGCCAAGATTGCAGCGCCTAATGGGTTATCGTTTAAGTTGAGGAACAACCAAGACATCCCTTTAAACAGCTCGCCGCCGATTGGCATGATGATCAAGAAGGTTACCGCACCCATGATCAACAGAGTGATAACGGACGTTAAGATCATGTCCAGATCATCTGGCATGTATTGACGAACCTTACGCTCGACTTGTGCACCGATGATCGCTGCTAAAAGTACGCCGATAATGTTGCCGCGCGGATCAATCGCAAAGCCGAAAAACTCGTTCATGCCAGAGTAAATGCCGGATGTCGCCTCTGGGTTGTAACCCAGCACAAACAAAGAGGCGAGAATGGCACCATTAACACCAGAGCCGCCAAATGCTTGCTGCGCGTTGTAACCAATCAGAATACTTAGGAAAGCAAACAGACCCTTACCAAAGACTTTCATGTAGGCGATCAAATCCAACATAAACTGGCTTGGTGTCTGGTCGAGAACAAACATCTGTTCCAATAACGTCGCAAAACCTAGCAACAAACCAGCGGCAATAAAGCCTGGGATCAACGGCGTAAAGATGGTGGCAAACTTGCTTAAAAAACGCTGAACCGCACTGGTTTGCTTACTCTTCATCTGTTTTTTCTGCTCGGCTGCGACGGCAGAAAGATCTTGTTGCGGCATATCTGCTTCTTCACTGTCACCAGAGGTTAAGCTGTCGATCAATTGATTCATCATCTCAGCCGCTTGTTGAGCTTTTCCGGGACCGAGAATGATCTGAAACTGCTCATCGCTTTCCACCACACCCATTACGCCGGGAATTTGCTTGATAACTGACTGATCAGCCAAACCATTGTTGGCGAGCGATAAACGCAAACGCGTCATACAGTTACCACATTTGCTTACGTTGCTGCTGCCACCCACTGCGGACAGCAACTGCGATACTGTGTTTGAAGTTATTTTTGCCATAGGGTCTATCCTTCAGAACTCGGATTATTTAGTTATTATTTAGTGCTGCGCGAATAAAACCGTTGTGCGCGGCGAGGCGTGATTTGGCTTGTTCGGCATCCAAATCGGCCAAAATCATTAAGATGGCAGTTTTGCAGTGGCGATCGCAGGCATTTAATGCTCGCTCTGATTCTTCTTTTGATGCGCCAGTTGCTTCTACAACAATGTTGGTTTGGCGTTGGATGAGCTTGGCGTTGGTGGCCTCTACATCCACCATTAAGTTGCCAAATACCTTACCGCTACGAATCATTGCACCTGTCGTGAGCATGTTTAACACCAGTTTTTGTGCGGTGCCGGCTTTCATGCGAGAAGAGCCAGTGACAACCTCTGCGCCAACTATCGGCAGAATCGCGATGTCGGCCGCTTTTGCCATGGCACATTCCGGATTACAGGCGATAGATGCGGTCGTAGATCCGATGGATTTAGCGTAGTCCAAACCACCTAGTACATAAGGTGTACGGCCACTCGCTGCAATGCCTACAACCACGTCATGTTTGGTGAGGTGAAGCGCTTTTAAGTCGTCTTGACCCATTTTCGCGTTGTCTTCTGCGTTTTCTACCGCTTTTAAAATCGCTTGGTGTCCACCAGCAATTAAGCCAATCACCATATCTGGATGCGTGCCGTAGGTAGGAGGACACTCGCTCGCATCAAGAATTCCTAAGCGGCCTGATGTGCCAGCTCCCATGTAAACCAAACGGCCACCATTGGCGAACGCTGCAGTAATTGCATCAACCGTCTTTGCAATTTGTGGTAGCACTGCTTTGACCGCGAGCGCGACTTTTTGATCCTCTTCATTAATGACTTGCAGCATCTCGATGGTCGAAAGCGTATCAATCTCTGCACTGGCTGGATTACGGCTTTCTGTCACCAATCGGCTTAAATCAATTTTCATGTTTTACACTCTTCGTAATGTTCAATCTGAGGGCGATTCTATGGAATAAAATATTCTGTTTTGGTGATAAGAATCACACTTGAGGTTATTCTTTGTGCAGGAGAAATTTGGAATAATGAGAGAAAATATACGTCCATTACATCCGATATAAACTGGCTTGGTTAGAATAATCATGGAGTTAAATCAAACTCCAATTATTTTTGTTTTGGAATAATTTATTTAAATTTTTTGAGGTTTTTGTTGTGTCAGTTATCAATAAGATAGTCGCGAGGCGTACTCAGCTTTCGCAAAGTGGTCGTTTGGTCGGCGATTGGATTGTTGAAAACGCAGAAAAGGCGGCGCTGCTCACTAGCCAAGAACTTGCGGCGCAAGTAAAAGTGAGTCAATCGAGCATTGTGAAATTTACTCAGCGTATCGGCTTTAAAGGTTACAGCGAGTTTAAATTAGCTCTGAATGAAGAGATTGGCCGTAAGCATGCGATGCAGTCGACACCGCTGCACAGTGATATTTTGGCTGACGACCCCATTGCGGTAATTTCACAGAAACTGGTGAAAGCGAAAACCGACGCTATGTTTCAAACTACCAATACGCTGTCTTACGAAGCGTGTCACCAAGCGGTGAAATGGTTGAGTGAAGCGCGTCGAGTGCAAGTGGTCGGGATTGGGGGCTCTGCACTGACCGCGAAGGATTTAAGCTTTAAACTGCTTAAACTTGGTATTACGGCGCTTTCTGAACAAGACAGCCACGTGCAGATTGCTGTTGCCCGCACGCTCTCTCCAGAAGATGTTCAGATCGCAATCTCGTTTTCGGGTGAGCGCAAAGAAATTCTCGTCGCGGCAGAAGCGGCAAAAGAGCAGGGCGCGAAGGTGATTGCGTTATCTGCGCCAGGAAGAAGTCGCTTGCGCGGTATTGCCGATATTACGTTTGATACGATTGCCAATGAAACGGAACATCGCAGCTCATCCATTGCTTCGCGTACCGCGCAAAACGTGATCACCGATTTGCTGTTTATCATCTTGGTTCAGCAAAGAGACGACAGTGCCCGTCAGTTGATCAGCGATATCAGTACCGACATCAAACAGATCCTCACATGATCGCTTGTTTAACAGCGGACTAGAGATCCGGATCGTGCCTCAGCAAAGCAATAAAAGCAGAGAGATGTTTTTCAATGGTGAGATCGGCAGAAATCGCTGGTAACTCCAACGTGATGCAAGGTAAATCACGTTCACTACACCAAGTGCCGAATGAGCCGGGTGTTTCGTAGTCGATATCGTCAACGATTGGCAGTTGGAACTGCTCGCCGAGCCATTTGGCAAGGTCGGAATGTTTGGGATCATCCACAAAAGCAAGCGGTTCATGAAACGACACCACAAACTTTGGCTTGCGCAGTTCAATCAAGTTAATTAATGCGCTAACTTCAGGCTCTAGTTGGTTTTTAGTGCCAGTTTTCACCTGTACGTCTCGAACGGGTGTGTGAGAGCTCCATCGATACACTGTGCCATGCTCAGTCCAATTTTGGGTTGGAAACGCGCGATTGAGATCCACTTGGTTTGCATTTGCGCGTGTGCCTAGTTGGTTGCCGTCAGGATTCATTGACAGAATCACATCATGTCGTAAGTTTTCAGCAGGCAAGCTTCTTAGCGCGCAGGACAAACCTGCAATCGAGGCCGTCTCGTCCCCGTGAGTGCCTGCCAAAATCAAACCTCGCGAAGCACTTTCGACTTGAGCCGGAAAATACAGTAATGGCGCACCAAGCACGGATTGACCGTATGATGTTGGCCGAATTAAAAATGCCGCTCTTTCCGTTCTTGGAATTAGACTCACCGTAATCTCCTGATTGATGAAGTAGTATCAATATCTAAGCTAATTACACCTAGCTAAACTGAACCGTTTAAACTCGTCAACGGTTGAAATGTTAATTGTGGCACTTGCTTCACAAGACGCGTTAGGAGAACGAAAAACGATATGGATTTTAAAAAACATTCAACGGCGTTGCTGATTTCCTCTTTATTCACCCCTTTTCTTGCTACATCAGTTGCTGCGGAGACCTTACCTAAAGGCATTCAACTTGCCGCAGAACAGCATGTAGTACGTGCGAATGACGCAGAGGCGGCGACGCTTGACCCAGCGAAAGCCGAAGGTCTGCCAGAGATGCATGTGATTCGTGACTTATTTGAAGGGCTTGTGATTCAAGATCGTGACGGAAACATTATTCCCGGTGTGGCAGAATCATGGGAAACCAACGACAACCAAACGTTTACTTTTCACTTGCGCAAAGACGCGAAATGGTCGAATGGCGAGCCTGTGACAGCGGATGATTTTGTCTATTCACTGCGCCGAGCGGTAGATCCGAAAACCGCTTCTCCAAATGTTTGGTATCTCAAACTCACCAAGATCAAAAACATCACCGATGTAGCAGAGGGCAAAAAGCCTTTGGACGATCTCGGTATCAAGGCAGTGGATAAATACACCCTACGTTTTGAGTTGGACAGTCAAGTGCCGTACTTTGTTGCTATGACTGGGCACACGTCCATGATGCCAGTGCATCAAGCGACAGTGGAAAACCGCGACAAGCCGTGGAGTGATCCAGACCAATTTGTTAGCAACGGTGCATTCACATTGGATAAGTGGGTCGTGAATGAGCGCATTGAACTGGTTAAGAGTCCAAGTTACTGGGACAGCGCAGATACGCATTTAAACAAAGTGACTTACATTCCGTTTGAAAACCAAAACGCGTCAATCAATCGTTATGCGGCAGGAGAGCTGGATATCACGTCAGATGTGCCGACTCATATGGCGCAGAAGCTTAAACAAGATTACAAGCAGGCTTACACGGTGGTGCCATTACTGTGCACGTATTACTACGCGTTCAATACCACTCGTCCGCCATTTGATGATGCGCGAGTGCGTCAAGCGGTGTCGTACTCCATCATGCGTGATGTGATTACGAATGGTGTCACGCAAGTGGGCAACCTTCCTGCGTACACCTTTGCGCATCAGTACACTGCCGGTTTTGATGCGACGCCCCCTGAGTATAGTAAATGGAGTCAGCAACAACGTGACGAGAAAGCGCGTCAGTTGTTAAAAGAAGCGGGTTACAGCCAAGACAAGCCGCTCGATTTTAAATTGCTGTACAACACCAGTGAGGCAAACAAATCGATCGCGGTTGCGATAGCGTCGATGCTACAAAAAAATCTCGGTGCACACGTGGAGTTAGAAAACCAAGAGTGGAAGTCATACTTAGTGGCGCGTAAACAAGGCAATTTCGATGTGATGCGCGCTTCCTGGTGTGGTGATTACAATGAAGCGTCTACTTTCCTGAGCTTACTTCGCTCAGGTTCTTCGGGTAACTTTGCACGTTACAGCAATGAAGCGTACGACAACGCGATGAACAGTGCATTGGCCGCAACCGATGAGAAAGCGCGCCAAGGTTTCTATGATCAAGCCGAGCAATTGTTGGCGGCGGATATGCCAATCGCACCGATTTACTACTACATGCAAGCGCGTTTGGTTCGTCCTACGGTTGGCGGTTTTGCCAAGAGCAACGTAGAAGGTCGTATCTACTCGAAAGACCTCTACATCAAGAAGTAGCGCTCAAAACAAGCGATAAATATGAAGCCCCGAAGATGTATCTTACGGGGCTTCTTTTTATTGTTAGCGAGTGGAGAGCTTGTTCACGAGCATAGCGACTCGTTTGCCAAGATACTCTGCTGTTGCAACATCAGAAGCATGCAACTGACCATCTTCACCACCTTGTGCAACAATACCACCTTGTACACCATAACGATTCAGGTTTTGCTCCCCAGAATTGCTGATCTTATCCAACCCGACCCACATCATGCCGTGTTGGTTAGCGAGCGTTTGTAGATATTGTAATGTGCAAGATTGGTCGCCATTCATTGCCCCACCACTGGTAAAGCCAGCCGCGATTTTGCTCGCCCATTTTTGGTAATACCAAGATTCACTGCTTGCATCTGCAAATGCTTTAAACTGCGCTGCTACACCGCCCATATAGGTCGGTGAGCCAAAGATAATCGCATCACACTCAGCAAGTTCATCCATTAGTTTAGGGTTCACAAAACGTCCCTCAATAATCTCATTGCCTTCAATTCGGTGAGAGAGGATTTCACAGTCATCTTGCTGCTTAATGCCTTGTTGTTCAACGCCTGCGGCAATCGCGCGAGCAAGCTGACCAGTAACGTCGGTTTTAGAGAAATAAATAATCGCAATTTTGGACACAATGGTTCCTTTTTTCATTGTTGATTTTTAATCGTGCGACTAAGGCTAAAACCTCAAGCTAAGTTGAGGTCAAGAAGAGATTTGAGATAGATAAAGTACGAATTGGTATCTAAAAAGCTTTCTTATAGGGTAAGTCGACGGCATAACTACAGTGAATGCAACGACGATGAATGTCGTGTATAAAAGCGTTAAAGGAAGATCTTAAAGATGTAGAAAACTCTCTTGGAAACAATGATAAAGGTACCGATGCTAGTGATGATTAATAGGCGGAAAAATAGATTAAAATATGTAAACTCAGACCTGATCCAAGGCGGGAAAAGTACATTTCATCGTTTCTTAAGGCGAGGGATTATTATCATTATGGTAGGAGGCCTTTCTACAGCCTCTTCCACGGTATTTGCACACTTTATAGCGGGTGTGTTTGATGTGGATATGAATGTTCATCCAGAGAGCTTAGAAGAAAAAGTGCATGCACTACTTTTTGTTTCGGTCAGTCTTGTTTTTACCTCTTTTATGCCCTTATCTCGCTAAATATTAGTGGGTGGCTCATAATGAAGCTAAAAATATAAGCTTAACTAAAACCATGTCCTTGTATTTTAAGGAAGATGGAACTAGTGGCGATTTTTTCTTTGCTTGCACCATCTCTATTTTTTGTATTTATTTAAGGTTCGTAAATAAGAAGCTTCCTTTGGTTAAAGTGGCGCTTTTGGTTTCGGCGATGTGTCATGTTTTTATCATGAAAGAATACAGTGGTGACCTTCAGCTTATACGTTTTGTCTCTTCACTGTTTTTCGCCATTAACTTTGGGTTATTTGTGACCACCAAGTGATACTAAAAAGCCGATGTAGATACATCGGCTTTTTAGTGGGTTATTTCTTTCTGCGAGTATAAATCCGAGATTTTACTTTACTTGGCTCTGGCTTGTTTTTCGCCAGTTTTAGCACTGCTTTTTGCAAAATCTGGTTGTTTGGGTAAGTGATCAAGTTACCGTTGTCGTGCTTAATTAACACGTGAAACATGCTGATTTCTTGAATCTCACCGCAGATGTCTTCATCTTTGTCTACGACTTTAATTCGGTCACCCACTCGGTATGGGAAGACAAAAAAGATCAAAAAGCTGGCAGTGATGTTGCTCAGAATTGACCACTGCGCAATAAACGCCACACCTAATACGGCAAAAATGGACGATAGGAACAAAGACACATCGCCATAGCCAATACCTGTGATAATGGCAAAAATAGAGGCGGTCAAAAATAGCAGCGCGACATTGAAACAGCGCTGAATAAAACTCAAACGAGCCTTTTTTACACCTTTCGTTGTTGCCAAATTTAGGATGGCTCTATTTACAATCCTCTTCAGGATGCGATACGCGATCAGGACAAAAATGCCCATCAATAGTTTGTAACCGAGGGAGCCCGTAGTGAAATACTGGCTCACTTGCTCTAATTGGATCCAATCATTCATTTCTTCATCTCGACGATATCTAGAAAGCGGCTTTTATAGCTGATTTTTTGCTGTAAGTAATCACAATTTTTCTTTACACCATTTGTCTCTGTGTTGAGGTACCACAGAGTACTATATTGGTTAATCAAAGACTTAGTGAGCATTGCGAACTCTTTGGCTTCATTACTTATATTCAACCAAAGCTGACGTGATTTTGAAAAGAGCAATCTTTGAGCTGTATCCCATATCCGACATTCTATGACGCTAGTTCCTTATAAACGAGCTGAATATGACTTTTGTCCTGATAACCTAAGGTGTATTAATTGAAATAGCTTTTAGGGCGTTGAAAAATGGAAGAAGATGAAAAGGCGATTATGATTTTATTCGTGATTGTTGGCCTTGTACTCGTTTGGGTCGCGCTTGAAGAACTTAATTATCTCGGGCTCACAATAAAATAAGCCCCGTTAAACACAAGTTAAACGGGGCCCTTGTCTTTTATCAATGTGAATTCAGGCTAGCTAACCGCACGCACTTTGCCTTGTTTCAAATCGTTCAGCACTTGCGCTTTAGGACCATCTGCAATGATGCTGCCTTTTTCCATCACAATTACGCGATCAACGATGTCGAGCATAGACGTTTTATGCGTAATCAGAATCAGCGTTTCACTAGGTTTCAACTGTGCTAATTGATGCTTAATGTGCATCTCTGAGCGGTTATCCATCGCACTGGTTGGTTCATCCATGAGTAGAACAGGAGGACGACCCAAAAATGCACGAGCGATCGTGACTGCTTGACGTTGACCACCCGAAAGCATTGCACCACCTTCACCAACTTGGCGTTCTAAGCCCGCTGGGTCAGATTGCGTAAACGCAGTAACACCGGCACGATTCGCTGCGTCTAGTACGTCACGGTCATCGGTTAATGGGCGACCTAGCGTAATGTTGTCGCGGATAGAACCAAAGAACAGATTCGAATCTTGCGGCACACAACCAATATTACGGCGAATGTCGACATGATGCAGTTGTGCGATGTCGGTATCATCAATGCGAACATGACCTTCCGTCGGCTGATACAAGCCCATGATGAGACGCTCTAACGTGGTTTTACCCGAACCGATACGGCCTATGATCGCTACTTTTTCGCCTGGGTTAATGGTCAAGCTCAAATCTCGAATCGACGCCACCGGTGAATCTGGGTAGTGGAAGGTCACGCGTTCAAGTTCAATTTTGCCTTGTACTATTGGACGGTGAATGTAACGTTTACCTTCTTCTTGTTCATCCGGCATTTCCATGACTTGATTGATAATTGTCATAGAAGACTTCGCTTGGTTGTAGCGCGTAGAGAGTAAGGATAACTGAACCAAAGGACCTATCGCGCGGCCGCTAAGCATGGTTGCGGCAATCAAACCACCCATGGTTAAGTCGCCCTCTGCAATCAAGTAAACGCCTAGGATGATCATCCCTACGTTACTACTTTGCTGCACAAAACCTGCTGCGTTTTGAATGCTATCCGTAATTCGGCGGCTTTTTATATTCCAGTTCGCCATGTGCGCAACTGCCTCTTCCCAGCGGTATTGGAATTGGCTTTGCGCACTGAGCATTTTTACGGTTTCTAACCCAGCCAAGCTCTCTATCAAATTGGCATATTTTTGCGATGCTAGGCGTGAACCCTCCTCAATGGAGCGGCGCAGCGGCCCTTGTATCAGTAGCGAGTGAATAATCAAAATGACCACGCCCACCATCGGTACATACACAAGATCGCCAGCCATTAGCCATATAATCACTAAGAACAAAATGGCAAAAGGCAAATCAATGAGAGCACTGACGGTCGCTGAAGTAAAAAACTCTCGAATAGATTCGAATTCTTGTAAATGGCGAGCGAAGGCACCGACCGAAGGCGGCTTCGATTCCATTCTAATCCCCATCACTTTGCTGAACAGTTTGGATGAAATCAGAATGTCAGACTTCTTGCCCGCCACATCAATGAAGTAATTTCTCAGCGACTTGAGAATGAAGTCGAACAGGAACACGACAAAGATGCCACTTGCTAGTACCCATAGGGTTTCAAACGCAAGATTCGGAACCACTTTGTCGTACACCAAGCGAGTGAATAGCGGAGCGGCAACCGCAAAGAGGTTGATGAGAAGTGATGCGATTAAAACATCACGGTAGATGCGTTTTGACTGCCACAAGGTGGACCAGAACCAGTGGCCTTCGTTGGTTTTGAGCACTTCGGGAGAGCGCTCATCGAAACGGAATTGCTTTTTAACTAAAAAGTACCGACCAGTGTATTGCTCAAGTAGGTCTTCTAATGGAATAGAGATCGGCACCATTCCACTTTCTAGGGTGGTGACTTCGGCCTCGCGTTTCTCCATATTGATGCTGTTGAGAACGCAAGAGTCACCGCCTTTAAGAACTAAGATTGCCGGCAGAATTAGGCTGGAGATGCTCTCCAGCTCTGCGCGGTTTTCCTTGGCAACCAATCCGGCCCTTTCCGCTGCTCTTGGTAGCAAAAATGGGGTCAGTTTACCGTCAGATAGCGGTAGTCCGTTGACTAGCGCTTCTGGCGAGTTAGCTAACCCATAGTAACGGCTAACGTAGATGAGCGAATTCAGTAAAGGGTCTTTCATCGTTGATAAACCTTTTTATTCCTTGTCGACGATGAATCCTTGGAATACCTCAACAAAGTGTTCAGTGAGGAAATCCAACTGGATTTGAGTTTCGATACGCGATGCGATAGTCGTAATACCAAGGTTGTGGGCAGTACGAGAGATCGACGTTAGCGTGAATTTCTGTTTTTCGTCGTGCAAGTTGTGTGTGAATAGGTAATCGAGCTTCACATAGTTCGGGCGGAACTCTTGGATGTATTCCAAAGATTGGAAGTTACGTCCGTAGTTATCTACGCCGAACTCAGCACCTGATTGGCGAATGGCATTACATAACAGTGCTGCGTGGTGAGGCTGATCGATAAAGCATTCCTCTGGAATTTCAAAGTGTAGCTTAGAGGCGACTTTGGCGTGTTTTTCCAGCATGCTAGTTGTCCAGCGAATAAACGATGGTTGAGACAAGCTGCTTTGCGCGATGTTAATCGCGACTGGGTCATTAAGTTCACCACTTTCTAGCATCTTAATCATTGATTCAATGACATACTGGTCAAAGATGTTGGTGGCGTCTAACTGTTCTAGTGCGAATAGGTATTGATTCGCACGATACGTTTCACCATCTTTTTCGATGCTTGAAAATACTTCGTTGTGGAATACTTTACCCCATGTGTTTTTCGCAGCTTGGAAACGGAATTTAACCCAATCACTATGAATGGCTTCTTCAACCAACGCTTTCCATTGCTGTTTACCCATCAAACTAGAAGGTGTATCACTGCCAATGAAGCCGTATGGCTTGTCTGGTTGCGCTTTGGCTTTCGATAGTGCGTTGTCCACCATCGAGAGGATTTCAGAGCGCGTTTTCTGATCTTTGCTGTGTGCAACCCCTAGTGACGCTTTAGGTTTTGCTAAGCCTGTTGGGTCAGTATTTAGGCCGTTCACACAATTGACGATGCTGTCCGATAAAATGCGTAACTCGCTCTCATCCATATGAGGGAAAAGCAAACCGAACTCATCACTAGATAAGCGAGCAATAGTGGCACCCGGTACATCAATGGTGTTTTTCAAACGTTGAGACAGTTCTTTAACGTGGGCATCTGCGCGTTGGTAATCTTTGGTCTCGTAAATGTCCCCAATGTATTCAGCATGGAGTAGCGCGATACCCCCTTGCGTTTGCTCTGCAAGCCATTGGTCGATTTGGTTGATGTAGAATGAGCGGTTACCCAATTTAGATATAGGATCGAGGTAAGCCTGAGCACGCAGACGTTGCGCCTCTTTGGCTTGCTCTTTGAATGATAGCTCGATTTGAGCAGACATCATGTTAATGCCATCTACCACCGCGATAAGATCTTTGGTTCTTGGACGAGCAAGCGGTTCACCAAATTGGTTATTCGCGATTTCATGCATTTTATTCACGATGGCCGTTAACGGCTTTAGCGAGCGACGTAGGATATATGAAATTGCCACTAAACCAGCTAGAAAAATGACACTGAATACAGACAGCAACCCAATAAAACCTTGCCAGAGCTGCTCGTAAGCTGCGCCTGGGTGGCTAATGATTTCTACTTCGGCGAGCTGCATCCAACCACTGGTCACAACACGCTTATCGTGAATCGCTTTAAATAGATTCATGTCGATAAACCATTGTGGCACCGTACTTGGTTTAACTGGGTAGGTACGCACGATCTGGTAGTCAGAATCTAATGCTGTAAGACGAACAACGGAGTAGGTGCTGCCGTCAAACAGAGCATTAATCACGGACTCAACCGCGACTTTATCTTTGTCCTTTAGGTAAGGAGCCAATGCCAAACCTACGGTGTTAATAGTGTTGTTGACCTCTGAACGTTGCTGTTGCTCCAAGCTGTCTCGAGTCGTGTTGAATTGGATTACGAATACTGATGCCAACAAGAGTATAAAGACCGTAACCATCCCCACCACAAGCTTCTTATATAGGGTCATGTTTCTCACTCGTCATAGTTAATTTTAGGTTTATTTAACTGCAACTTACGTTCGCGCGAGCGTAAGTCATTCCAAAGGCTCAACCGTGATGCTTTCCCTGCCAGCTCTCCAGTGCTAGCAGATGACTTCATCAACCACAGGTTTGTACCATTAAAACTGTATATCGGTAGCAAGTCGCTACGCTTAGAGGCTCGGACAATGTCAGGATTGATATTATCGAGAATGAGCGGCTCAGAACTTGGGGTAGGGTAGTAAGCTAATACCATGTGAAACTGATTCAGTTCGATGGCTTTTACGTATATTAACCGCATCTTTGAATCTGGTATTCCTAGCTCGAGTAAAGAGAAGTACTTAGCAATAGTGAAATCTTCACAGTCTCCTGCGTTACTCCCTAAAAATTCGAGTGGCGTAGCCCAATAATCTGTCTTTCCCCACAGTTTTATGTCGTCAACGAAATACAGCTGATTAAAAAAGTCGTTAACGCCAGCGAGCTGTTCATGAGTCTCTAATTGTTTAAATAAGTCGAGGTTCTTTCGCCATGTATTTACGCGCAATCCCGCACGTTCGCCGTACACCGCTGTGACCGTATTGACCCATCGTTGTTCTTTACTGTTCAGCGCACCAAGTTGGAACGACAAACAACTTAAGCTGATTAATAATGTAACTTTACGCTGCAAATTGGATCGCATATTCGACTCGTATCACAAGTATACTCTTCTAGAGAGTTCGTCAGTGAGAAATAAGTGCTTTTTATTTAATCACTTATCGCTCAATACTCCCTATCGCGAGTACCTTAATGTGGTTTACTCCTTCAAGGCGTTCGTTTTGGCACTTAAAATCGGTTTAAGTAGATATTCCAAAACGGTTCGCTTCCCTGTGATGATATCGACCGATGCTGTCATTCCTGGAATGATTGGTAAATCTGCATCTTGACCAAAGTTTGTTTTTTCGGTGCGTACACGAACAATGTAGAAGCTGTTGCCTTCTTCATCTTGAGTGGTATCCGCGCTGATATGTTCCAACTCTCCCTCTAAACCGCCGTACTTTGTGAAGTCGTAAGCTGTAAATTTCACGATAGCATGAAGATCTGGGCGTAAAAATGCGATGTCTTTTGGCGCAATTTTCGCCTCTACCAATAGTGTGTCTTCTGTTGGTACGATCTCGACGATATCCATACCAGGTTGGATAACACCACCGACAGTATTGATGTTCAGTGTTTTGATTTTGCCTGTTACTGGCGAATTCACAACCGTTCGGTTTACTCTATCTTCCAAGCCCACCGCTGATTCAACCAAAGCAGATAACTGGTCTTGGGCGCTATTGAGTTTCTCTTGCTGTTCAGAGCGGAATTTGAGTGCAACATCAATACGGTTGAGCATGGATTCTCGAATCGCTGATTGCAATACGGGAATCTTGAGCTCACTGGACGTCATTTCACGACGGGTATCGTTGACTTGGCGCTGTAATTTGAGCAGTTCAATACGAGGAACAACGCCCTCGTCTGCCAAAGGTTTGGTGATATCGAGTTCTTTTTTCGCGTATTGGTAGCTTTGACGCAAGTTCCTTACTCGCGCTTGGATCTCTACCAAGTCCTGCTGCTTTTGCTGCACTTGTTGGTCAATAACAGAAAGTTGGTTGCGCAAATTATCTAGATCTTCGCGATATTCTGCTTTTTGACGCTGTGTGAGTTGAGGTCGAGTCTCTTCCAAGGTTGGTGGGAAGGTCAGTTTACCGTAATCAAGTAGTACACTTTGACGCCAGTTTTCCGTTTCAAAATCACGGTTAACGGCAACACTGTTAATAGAAGCGGATAGTTGCAGCACAGATGCGGTAAGGTTGGCAACTTGTTGCTCACGTTCACGAAAATCTGAGCGAAAGCGGGTGTCATCGATAAGCAGTAACTGTTGGCCTTTTTCAACCAACTGACCTTCTTTGACCAAGATTTCTTTGACTAAGCCACCTTCTAAGTTTTGGACTACTTGTATCTGTGAGGAGGGAATCACTTTGCCTTGACCAACCGTGACTTTGTCGATTTCAGCCCAAGATGCCCAACCTATTGCTGCAATGAAAAATAGCACCATAACCCAGAGCATAAAACGCGCGCTGTTGGGGGTATTGAGGAGCAATGCTGCAGTTTTGTCATCAACAAAATCCAACTCTTCATCGTTGAGTTTGTTGTAGTTATCTCGGCTCATCACAGTCCCTGCTTATATAATTACGGATTATCTTTTTGATCTTATTATTATTAACCGATCATGTCAGCATGCTCGGCTAATAAAATATGAGAAGAGGGTTATTCTCTCTTCAAATGAGCTTTCTTACACTTTCTAAATCAAACAAAAGCATAATTAGCGCCGGAGTATAGCTATTACGCCTTGAACTTGGCTTTATCCAACTGATGTTTTTTTAGTTTGTCGTACAAGGTTTTGCGTGATACCTGTAATTCTAGTTGAACCTCTTTGAGTCTGCCGCGATGTCTTTGCAATGCATCGAATAACAAGCAATATTCAAAGTATTCTGTGCGCTGAGTCATACTCTGAATTTCAAGACTTTTCTCACTGTTCCAATCTTCCATTCTAAAAGTATCTGGCTTGAGGGCACGAAGTTCAGCAAATTGGCGTAGCTGCTTAACGTTTTCTGGCCACTCGAGACTGGTGAGGTGTTTGACCTCTTCTAGGCTGATATGTGGCGGCTGTAACTGATATCGACTCGCTGTGTGGCGCACAAAGTGCTTGTATAAAGGCCCTATATCTTCCTTTCTTTCATCGAGCGTCGGTAAGTGAATTAGAGTCGCCAGGGATTTTAGAGGTGGCTCGGCTTGGGTGGTCGCGCCAAAAACACGTTCAAGTTTCGGGTGCTTGAACAAGTATTCCCATTGTTCAAATGATACATGCTCTGCGCTATGTAAGTACAAACTGCAGTGGCGTTTTCCTTCACTTAAGCGGTGTATGGCTTTGTCGAGAGCTTCTAATGAAAACTCATAAAGGTCTTCACCAGAAGCGGCGATTAACTCACTATCCGGTGTTGCATGTATGTCGTGGGCGAATTGTGCAGCGAGTCGCCGACCCGTACCATCTTGACCTACAAAAATGAGCGGCTGGCTTGTAGGCGCACTGATCAAGGCGCGACGAATACTAACCATGGCCTTACTGTGACCAATCATTTTCGGACCAACATGAGTTTGCATGTCGAGCTCTTTCTTAAGCCAGATGTTTTCTTGCAACAAGTTCAGTTTATCGCTGGCATTGTTGAGCGATTTCATGAGCTGTTCCGTTGAAAACGGTTTTTCTAGAAAGTCGTACGCGCCGCTTTTCATCGCATCTACCGCGGTTTTCACATCTCCATGTCCAGTAAGTACGATGAATTGAAAGTGATCGTTTTTGCTTCGCAAAGTTCGCATAAACTCCAAGCCATCCATCACGGGCATATGGATATCGGTAATGATAATCGCAGGTGTATTTGAGTCGATTACGCGTAAGGCTTCTACTGCGTTTGGTAAGCAGGTGACGTCTATCCCTTCAATCAGCAGGGCTTGAGACACGGCATCACGAATGTGTGGTTCGTCATCAACAAAGAAAACTGGGTTATTCATGGTCGTTTTCCACTTCTGGGGTACGTTTATTCTGATTGACTATTGGTAGCGTCACGATAAAGGTCATCCCTCCTGCTTGTTGTTCTGTGTTCTGATGTTTATAGGCACAGAGGGAGCCGTGATAGCTCTCTATAATCCGCTTGGAGATTGTTAAACCTAATCCAAGACCCTCCGGCTTAGTCGTAAAAAATGGGTCGAACACTTTTGCTAGGGCTTCGTCTGACATCCCTGGTCCGTTATCGGAAACAAGAATGTCGCAACTGTCATCATGACACTGAACAGCAATGGATATTTGCGGATCGATACAGTGGTTTTCCATCGCTTGTGCCGCGTTGTGGAAGAGATTGATCAGCACTTGTTCTAATTCAACGCTGTGAATGGCCAGCTTCACATCATAGTCGATGGCCGGAACTTTTAGTGTTACTCCTTGCTTAATAAGCTTGTTGCTCAAAATGCTGGTGGCAGTATGTACCGCGTCGTGCAGTACTGAGATTTCATTGTGTGAATCGTGTGTGGCTTTCCGAGTAAAGACTTTTAAGCGGGCAATGACTTCCGAAATGGTGTCATTGAGTGTCAGCATTTTGCCCAAATTGTCAGCGACCATTGGGTATTTTTCCATTGCCAACAAACGCTGCGAGTTTTCGGTATAGGTTCTTAGTGCGGAAAGTGGCTGATTTATCTCATGATTAATACTGGCTGATAGCTCGCCCAACAGTGCCAATTTCGCGGCTTGCGTCAGCTCTTGTTGTGTTTGTTTAAGCTCTTGTTGGCTTTGTTCATATTGGCGGATGGTCTGTTGTAGCTTTTGGTTGGCTTCACTCAGAACTAGTGTCCGTTGCACTACTTTTTCTTCTAGGCTCACATTGAGATGGGCAAGGCGTGCTTTGTTAACTAGGGTTTGGAACCACGCTAACGCAATTAGAGCAATTAGCGCATATAAGATCAGGAAGACGATATCGGCCTGTAAAACGGCGGCAAGAACGCTGTTGTGGTTAATTAAGGCAACGACGCGAAACCCTTTATCCAATAAGTGTGTTGCGTATGCGAGGTAATTCGGTGATAGAAGCAATTGATTGTCATCAAACTCTGTGACACCACTGTGTGCCGTTAACTCACCAAAATATTCGGGTAAGGTATCGCCATATTGACGCGTTTCGGTAAGTTCATTTATTGCACTCGATGACAGTGGGAAAAGTGCACGATAGCGCCAGTCTGGTAAATTGCTCATAAACACGACATTGTGTTTATCTGTAATGAGTACGTCAGTCGTGGTTTGCGAAAGGCGCTGTTCTAATTGCTCCAAATTCACTTTTACTGTGATCACGCCAACGACTTCCTCATTTACCCACAGCGGAGATGAGAAGAAGTACCCACGTTTATTCGAGCGTACGCCTAATCCAACGTATTGAGCGGGCTCACCGCGTCGCGCATTTTTAAAATAGGGGCGATAGCTAAAGCTAGAGCCAACAAACGTATCTTCTTGCTGAAAGTTACTTGAGGCTATGACTAACCCGGTACGGTCATGAACGTAAATCGTATCGGCCAAGCTTTGCTTCAACCAATCTGCTAACAATAGGTTGAGCTCGTGAGAGGGCGTTCCGCGCTCTACTGCTTGGAGTAATCTCGGATCGTGACTTAATAGGTTTGGTATCTGTTCAAACTTTGCCAGCTCGTAGTCCACTTCTTGTGATACTTGCGCGGCTTGTCTCTCTAGCTTTTGTTGCCATTGATCATGTTGGTATTGAGTTGCGTAATGATGAGTAAGCGCAAGCCCTGAAATGCCAACGGCACACAGTAGCAGTAAAAAATGACGTAGGGCTTTGGGGTTGAGTAAGTTCACGATCGGCTCACTGGTTTTTTGTGTCATGGTATCAAATGAAGCACTGTGATGCTGTGAGCGGCAACGATAACAAGCACAATGATGTCCTTGTATTTCCTCAGTATCGGGAGCACAATCGACAAAAACGAGTGAAGGAGTAAAGATGGAACTTGCTGATATTCGTCGTGAGTACACCAAAGGTGGGCTGCGTCGTAAAGATTTGAAAGCTGATCCTATTGATCAATTTAATCTGTGGCTAGAGCAAGCAGTTGAAGCGGGTTTAACGGACCCGACTGCGATGACAGTTGCAACGGTTGATGAAAATGGCATGCCGTTTCAACGCATTGTTCTATTGAAAAACGTCGACAAAGATGGTTTTGTGTTTTACACCAACCTAGGCAGTCGCAAGGCCCAGCAGCTAGAGCATAACAGCAATATTAGTTTGCACTTCCCTTGGCACCCGTTAGAGCGCCAAGTTCATATTACTGGTGTGGCTGAAAAGCTTACCGCCGTAGAGAATATGAAATACTTTACTTCTCGTCCTAAAGAGAGCCAGTTGGCCGCAATCGCGAGCAAACAAAGTAGCCGTATTTCTGCCAGAGGTGTGTTGGAAGGTAAGTTTTTAGAGCTAAAACAGAAGTTTGCTAAGGGTGAAATACCAGTACCAACCTTTTGGGGTGGCTTTCGCGTAAAACCAAAGAGCATCGAATTTTGGCAAGGTGGCGAACATCGCCTTCACGATCGTTTTCTTTTCTCCCAGCATGATGGAAGTTGGGACATTGATCGTTTAGCGCCATAGGCTTATGGTCCCTCATGAATAAACAAACACCGCCGAATTGGGGCGGTGTTTTTGTAGGTGGAAGCGATGCGAATTATCGCTCTCCATTCAACACAACCGATAATTGATGCTTAAGCAGCGTTTTGGGTACAACAGAGCCGTAGCCTGCTTCCATTGCTTTATCTATTAGTTCGTTCTTGCTGTTCGCTGCAAACTTATTACGTAAGCGTGCGACGTGACCTTCAACGGTTTTTGTTGATATGCCCATGACCTGAGAGATGAATTGTGGCTTCTTGCCGTAGAGCAGGAGGAAAAGCGTTTCTTGCTCGCGACATGTGAGCTTCTCTGGTTTTGGTTGTAAGTCAGAGAAACGAAAGATGGATTGTTGATTTGGGTTGGTACTGATAGCACGACAAACCCAATACCCGACTTCAATCACGGCGGTGTCGGTGAGTTCTCTTCCGTAGAAAATGGTGCCTATAATGTCGCCATTGTCATCTCGCCACGGTGTTTTAGTAAATATATGTGCTCGCCAGCGGCCATCTGGATAAGGGTGGATATCCAGAATTTTTAGTGACTCGCCAGTTTCGAGAACGTGTTTATCTTGGCGTTGAAATTCTTGCGCGCATTCAGTGGTTGGGCTGGCCATATCAAAATCAGTTTTACCCAAGCATTCCTCGGGCGATGTGTGCCCTAACAGTTCTGCGTATTCCTGGTTTACGTATAGGAATACCGAATCTTTATCTTTGCATCCCCAACAACCTGGTAGCTGTTTAAGGAGGGATTGTTCTATGGTATCGACTGAAATATTCACAAAAGGACTCACTACATACTGCTTTTACCAATACAGAGACGTCCGTGTTACATGGCTCGTATTGATGTTGCCAAGTAGGCAGTTACGTTGCTAGAACACGTTCGTTGATTGGCGCTCAATCCAATTAAATTCATGGTGTTCGATGTTTTCGTCAGGTAGTCATAGACAACGACGAAATGGAACGAAGAGTTTAATTGGGAAAATGGTCTGTTTCATTACAGATATGTGCGCTCACGGATGTCCGCCAATGTTCGGCTTACAACTCGTATCGTCCTTGATCATGCTTCCTACAACTCAGTTGTAATGTGGTTGACGTTCATATCACTTGTGAGCGAAAGAGCAGCACCTAAGCATATGAGAGGGACAGTGAGACAAACGCTATGATATCAGCTTATGCCATTGTTTTCATTGTTGAGAAGCGAAAAAAAAAGCCAGCCTGAAGACGGGCTGGCAACACAAGATATAATCTTGTCGACGTGTAGAAGAGGTTCTAAATTACTTAGCGAGGGTCTGCTAAGTAAGTTAGAGGTATCAATGAGATACCGAGAGCTTTAGATCGTATGCATCTTAAAGCTCGATAACTAATGTATTGAATCAGAAGCATATTAGTAAGGGGGGAAATCCCTCTATGTTGAGTTTAAGAGTGGGTTTCGATCCGTTTCAGGGACGAGTTATCTAATATGGAGCACGGTGTTTTACAAAATAACAGATTGTTCGGTAATAAGGATCTTTACATTGATTGATTATGTATACGTAAGGTGTTGCCTATCTATCCGTTTTTGTTAATAAAATTGGTTGCTCACTGACCGTAAATTAACCTCGCATGATCATCGTTCCGGAACTATGATCATGTAAATGAACTTGATCATGCTGATTTGATCTTGTCGATTGAGTTGGGTAAAAGTTGCAACCCAACAAAGAAGGTATATGATGCGAAGACGTAAGCTGACCGTGTAAAGACGACTGTTTAAAATGAGTGACTCAGATAACCAAAAAATCCTTTCATATCAAGAGATTATGCTGCCAAAGCCGGCGGAGCTGATCACACTTCCGTCTTATATGGATTGCCACGATCATTCTTATACGCAGATCGTGATTGGTTTAAAAGGGCAAGCCGAATTTGAAGTGCGCGGGCGAGGTAATCTTGTCGGCCCTGGTCAAGGTTGTGTGGTTACCGCATGCTCTGATCATGCTTTCGGTGGCGTCATCAATCAATCGGATATTTTGGTGCTGAATATGCCCAAACCGACAAATGATGATCCTGAAATGCTTCAAAAAATCAATAACCTGGAGAGAGACCATGTCTACTTCCAGTTAGATAGTCAAATTCAGAAGCTGATACAGATGTTGGTTCAGGAAATGCGAAACCATCCGGATGACCTGCTGTTAAGTCGTGCGTGTAACGACACTGTGATTGCGTTAATGCAGCGCCATATCTCGGCATTTGAGACCAGTCGAAAAGAGTCGCGCTTTGATTTGGAGGCGATAGATCGTTACATTGAGCAGCACCTGAGTCATAAGATTAGTGTGGCTCAATTGGCCGGGCGAGTGTTTCTTGGGGAAAGTCAGTTCCATTGCTTGTTTAAAGAGCAGATGGGGATTACACCTCATCAATATGTTCTCGGAAAGCGAATCGACATGGCTCGTGAATTAATCGAGCAAGGGCACCTCTCTTTAGGGCAAATTGCCGAGTTTACTGGCTTCTCAAGCCAGAGTACTTTTACTCATACTTTTACTCGCTTACAGGGAATATCACCTTCCCGTTATAAAAAACAAGTTGGATAACAACGCGTTTTTTAGGTCAAATAATCATCAATTAGAATAAAGCCATGCACTATGCATGGTTTTTTTATGTTTTATTCACGTGACCTATCTCTCGTTTTTTTAAATTCTCTGTTCTTTGCAGTGGCTGATATGCCACTTGATCCTACATTTTCTCTTAGAACGAGCTCTTCACAAAAATCTTATTGATATTCTTGATATTTTGTTGTGAATGCAATGAAAAAATTAAAATTTACAACACAAAATATTACCTATTTGAATGTGACTATGTGGATGTTTTGTTATAAAAGCGAGTTTTTGGCAAAAATGTCGTAGTTTTTGACAAGTATTCTTATCGGCCTCAAAATACACTGCCAGCCATTGATAATCCTCGAAGCGGTTTTCGAGGAGTGAGATTGAGGAACACACATGTTTACAGCTACGAACGTGTTGACACCGGAATTTATCGGGCAGCCGCTTGATAAGTTGTGGTCACTGATCTCGCCATTATATATGGTGGACGAGTCTCAATGGCTAGAGCAACTATTGCCACTAGCGACGCCTACAGAGGATGAAAAATCGGCGATCACTACCCAAACGACCCACCTTATCGAAGCCATTCGTGCCGATAAGAAGTCAATCCAGATGATTGATGCTTTATTGCTGGAATACAGCTTAGATACTCAAGAAGGTATCTTGCTGATGTGTCTTGCAGAAGCATTAATGCGCATCCCAGATGCCGCGACAGCAGATTCTTTGATTAAAGATAAGTTGAGTGTCGCAGACTGGAAATCTCACCTGAAAAACTCTGACTCTGTGTTTGTTAACGCATCAACATGGGGCCTCATGCTAACAGGTAAAGTGGTTGGTCTTGGTGAGCAAGGCACCCAGAGCCCAGGTCAGGCTGTAAACCGTCTGGTAAATAAATTCTCTGAGCCTGTGATTCGTAAAGCCATGTATCAGGCAATGAAGATCATGGGTCACCAGTTTGTTCGTGGTCGTACGATCGAAGAAGCGCAAAAGAACGGTCGTCCAATGCGCGACAAAGGTTTCACCTACTCATTTGATATGTTAGGTGAGGCGGCGTTAACTACAGCGGACGCGAACAAGTACTTCAAAGATTACCTAATGGCGATCGAAGCGGTGGGTCGCGAGACTTACGGTAACGACACCAGCCCTGCGCCTTCGATTTCCATCAAGCTTTCTGCATTACACCCGCGCTACGAAGTCGCAAATGAAGAACGTGTAATGACAGAGTTGTATGACTCACTAATGCAGCTATTGAAACGTGCAATTGAAGTCGACGTTGCAATCACAATCGATGCAGAAGAAGCGGATCGCCTTGAGCTTTCTCTGAAGCTATTTGAGAAAGTGTACCGTAGCGATCTTGTGAAAGGTTGGGGCAAGTTTGGTTTGGTTATTCAAGCCTACTCAAAACGTGCGCTACCAGTCTTAGTGTGGCTAAATGCACTCGCAAAAGAGCAAGGTGACGTTATTCCTCTGCGTTTGGTTAAAGGCGCGTACTGGGACAGCGAAATCAAGTGGTCTCAACAAGCGGGCTATGCAAATTACCCAGTATACACTCGCAAAGAAGCGACGGACGTTGCATACCTAGCTTGTGCTCGTTTCCTACTTAGCGAAGGTGTTCGCGGTAATATCTACCCACAATTTGCAAGCCACAATGCTCACACGGTTACGGCAATTGCTGTCATGGCGGAGCACAAAGAATACGAGTTCCAGCGCCTGCATGGTATGGGTGATTCACTGTATAACCATGTTATGAAAATGTACGGTCAGCCAGTACGTATTTATGCTCCTGTCGGTAGCCATGCTGATCTTCTTCCGTACTTGGTTCGTCGTCTGCTTGAAAATGGTGCGAACAGCTCGTTTGTACACCGTCTAGTTGATGCGCGTTGTCCAATTTACGAGTTGACTCATCACCCTGTGGATGTGTTGACGGGTTTTGACACGCTACACAACGACAAGATCCCATTACCTGCCGACATTTTCCCTGAGCGTAAGAACTCATATGGCGTCAACATCGACATCGACAGTGAAGCGAAGCCATTTGAAGCTCAGGTCGAAAGCTTCATGGACAATCAGTGGGTTGCAGGCCCGATGATCAATGGTGAACGCTTTGCCGAAAGCATGATCAAGGAAAATTCGGCTGAGATCATCACCGCACCATACGATCGCCGAATTGAAGTCGGCAAAGTGGCATTTGCAACTCTTGATCACGTTTCCGCTGCAATTGATGCGGCGCAAACTGCTTTCTCTGATTGGAAAGCCGTTCCTGTTGAGCAAAAAGCGGCTTGTTTAGAAAAGCTTGCTGACTTAATGGAAGAAAATCTGGCTGAGCTGGTGGCGATTTGTCACAAAGAAGCGGGTAAAACGATTCACGATAGCATTGATGAAGTTCGTGAAGCGGTGGATTTCTGTCGTTATTACGCGAAACAAGCGCAAAACCTACAGCCATTTGAGCTAGAAGGTTTTGACGGTGTGAAACGCATTTCTAGCCGTGAAGGTCTTGGTGTGTTTGTGTGTATTAGCCCTTGGAACTTCCCGTTGGCTATCTTCCTTGGTCAGGTGACGGCAGCACTGATTGCGGGTAACACAGTGGTTGCAAAACCTGCTGAGCAAACAAGCTTAATTGCCGCTCGCGCTATTGAACTAATGCTTGATGCTGGCTTCCCTGCAGGTGTGATTCAGTTACTTACTGGTCGCGGCGCTGAGATTGGTCATGCACTGACTTCTCATGATGCTATTGCTGGTGTGGCATTCACTGGCTCAACGGCAACGGCGCAACGCATTAACGTTACGCTCGCGGAGCGCAGCGCGAAACCAGTTCCGTTTATTGCGGAAACAGGTGGCCAAAACGCAATGATTGTGGACAGTACTGCATTGCCAGAGCAGGTGGTGCGTGATGTGATTCGTTCGGCGTTTGCATCTGCTGGTCAGCGTTGTTCTGCCCTTCGTGTTCTATTTGTACAAGAAGATGTAGCAGACCGTATGATCAACCTGATTCAGGGTGCGATGAATGAACTGCATGTTGGTTTACCTTACCTACACAAAACAGATGTTGGTCCGGTTATCGACAGCAATGCAAAACAAAAACTCCTCGCTCACCTTGAGCAAATGAGCAAAACACAGACTAAAGTCGCTCAGCTACAGCTGGATGAATCGTGCCAGCATGGTGACTTTGTCTCACCAAGTGCGTTTGAAATCTCGGGCATCGATGTGCTGAAAGAAGAAAAATTTGGTCCAATCTTGCACATTGTTCGCTTTAAAGCGTCTGAATTACCGAACGTGGTTGCGCAGATCAACAGAACGGGTTTTGGCTTGACGATGGGTATCCATAGCCGTAACGAAACCACGTACCGTTGGATTGAGAAACATGCACGAGTAGGTAACTGCTACATCAACCGAGACCAAGTTGGCGCTGTGGTTGGTGTACAGCCGTTTGGTGGTCAAGGCTTGTCGGGTACTGGCCCGAAAGCTGGTGGTCCACACTACCTATTCCGATTTACTCAACATCTTCTTGCTCAAGCAGAAAACGCATAAGGAGTCGCATTATGGTTCATCAGATCACCTATTTTAAAGATGCATTCTCTGCGTGGGAGCAGTGGAATCTGACTGATTTTGATTACAAATGCGAGCATGTTCTGGCATTTAAATCTGCACTAGAAGGGCAGCAGTCTACTGTTGCCAAAGTGGTTTCTTACCACTTGCAACAAGCATCAGCTCTTCTTGCAGAAACTCACCAGTTAGTTGGCCCTACAGGGGAAACTAACGAACTGTATGCCGCAGGACGCGGTGTGGCTTTGGTGATTTGTGAAAACAACATCGAGCCTGCTGATAATGCGTTATACAGTGCTTTTGCGATGATCACCTGTGCCTTAATTGCAGGCAACAGTGTGGTCGTTTGCAGTGACAATGCAGAGCTAAACCAATTGGTTAAGCAAGCTGTAGCGTTGGCAAACTTCCCATCTAACTTAGTCCAGGTTGTTGCGTACGATGCGTCTGCCCCGTTGCTTGAGAGCGATGTACGTAGTGTGGGTTATGTTGGGCGTTCACAGGTTGAGCATGCGCTCAATCTTCAACTAGCTAAGCGTGACGGTGCAATCGTCGGCTTAGTTTCTGAAACGGATTTAGAGTCACCGAAATTGGCTCATGATCCTCATCTCTCGTTGCGCTTCATTACTGAGCGCACTCGAACGATAAATATTACCGCGGTGGGTGGTAACGCAACTCTACTCGAGTTGGGGAACGAAACTCACTAACCTGACTTGTAATGCCAATCTGGAGTAACTGGACTGAGAGCCGGTCCAGATTGGTTTTTTATACTCTGATGTATTGCTGAGACGGTAAAATATCAGGGCAGGCAAGGAAGGAAATAATTATAACGAGGACTATCTAATGATAGAAAATAGCTTTGCTATCACGTCCACTTTTGTGGCGTATTTACTGATTATGGTTGCTATTGGCGTTTACGCGTATAAGAGGACTTCCAATTCATCTGACTACTTCCTAGGTGGCCGTAGCCTAGGTCCGTGGCCTGCTGCATTATCTGCAGGTGCTTCAGACATGAGTGGTTGGTTGCTGCTAGGCTTGCCTGGCTATGCGTACGCTGCGGGTATCGAGGCCTTCTGGTTAGCCGGCGGTCTACTTCTTGGTACATGGGCAAACTGGCTCATCAGTGCAAAACGCCTCCGTACCTACAGTATCCAAACTGACGCGCTAACGTTGCCAGAGTTCCTGTCACGTCGCTTCAACGATAAGTCGAAACTGATTCAGACAATCTCTGCGTTTTTCATTCTTCTATTTTTCCTTTTCTACACCAGCTCAGGTTTGGTCGCAGGGGGCAAACTGTTTGAGACGGTATTCGGTCTAGATTACACCTACGCTGTTATCATCGGTACGGTGTGTGTCGTTTCTTACACACTATTCGGTGGTTTCCTAGCGGTATCTTGGACTGACTTAGTGCAAGGTCTGCTAATGGCGGCTGCGCTAATGATTGTTCCTATAGCGGTAATGGACGGTGGTTTAGGTCAGCTAAGTTCTGATCTACATGACATCAACCCAGAACTTGCAACGCTATGGAATGACGCGAAAGGCGAACCATTGTCTGCGATTGCCATTATCTCTCTAGCGGCGTGGGGCCTTGGTTACTTTGGTCAGCCACACATCCTAGCGCGTTTTAAAGCGTCTCGTTCAAACAAAGATCTAACGACTGCACGTCGTATCGCAGTGATTTGGACGGCACTATCTATGGTTGGTGCAATGCTTGTTGGTCTTGTTGGTCTGGTTTGGGTTACGGGTCATCCGGGTACTCAACTAGAAGACGGCGAGAAGATCTTCATGCTATTGGTTAACGCAGTATTCCACCCTGTCGTTGCGGGTATGTTGTTAGCAGCAATCCTAGCGGCGGTAATGAGTACCGCTGACTCACAGCTCCTTGTTTCATCTTCAGCGCTTGCAGAAGATTTCTACAAGCAAGTATTCAAGCCAGAAGCGTCTTCTGAAGAAATCGTAATGATTGGTCGTATCGGTGTTATCGTTATTTCGCTTGTTGCGCTATTCCTAGCGATGACGCCTGATAGCTCAGTACTCGGTCTTGTATCTTACGCTTGGGCTGGTTTTGGTGCGGCATTTGGTCCTGCGGTTGTACTTAGCCTTTACTGGAGCGGTATGAACCGTAACGGCGCGTTAGCAGGTATTCTTGTTGGTGGTATCACTATCGTAGTTTGGAAGCAGCTAACTGGCGGTTGGTTTGATGTGTACGAAATCGTACCGGGCATCATCTTCTCTACGCTTGCCATCATTGTGGTAAGTAAAGCAACGGGTGGTGCTGCGCAAGACGTGTTAGACCAACACCAGTCGTTCGAGAAAAAACTGGTTGAACTAGACTAGTAACTTCCCGTATATGAACACAAAGCCCGCTATTTTAGCGGGCTTTGTTTTATCTGAAACTTAATTAACGTTAATGGTGGTAGCTTGAGATCAGAGCTTAGCATTGCTCGGTTAGATTGGAGTGTTAGTCGCGACGAATTTTGGCGTAAATAACGGTGTTACTCAGCTCTCCCGATGTGGTAAGACGTTCGTTTCTGAGCTCTCCTTCGAACTCATAACCACAGCGCTCGGCTACAGCCCGGCTCTTTTGGTTGGTGCTATCAGCATGAATTGCGATTCTCTTGGCGCCCAAGTCATCAAACGCATAGCGCTCAACTTCGAGCACAGCCTCGGCAACATAACCATTGCCAACGGCAGCATTATCTAACCAATAACCTATCTCAAAGGATGGTACGTCGGGATCTCGAATCATCAAGCCGACCGCACCCAGTAAGCGATCGCTTTCCTTTTCAATGATGTAGTAACGCAGCTCTTCTTCGAAGTTTTCAAAGTTTGCGATGGCTTTCTCTGTCCCTTCTATCATCGCTTCTAATGTCAGCACATGAGGCACCCACGGCAGATAGACTTCGAGAGTCTTTTGGCTGCGAACGACAGCTTGATGCGCCTCTTCGGCTCGTTCTAAACAAGCAGGGATGAGTTTGAGACGTTTCGTTTCCATGCCGACTCTCCTATGGGTGAAAAATGAACGGAAAATCATTTAAACAGATGTACTTAGAATGATCTAGTCAACGCCGTCATATTATTCACTTGGTTTGCCAGAGAGAAACTGAGAGAATCGAACCGTTATCAAACCAACTAGGTTCATTATGAAACTTTTAGTAAGAAACTTGGCTCGTCACATGACCGAGCAAGATATCCGCAAATTATTCTCAGCGTACGGCAAAGTAGAACTGTGTTCGCTAGTGCTTGATCAAGACACGGGTTTGTCGAAAGGCTTCGGTTTTGTCATCATGCCGGACGAAGCAGAAGCCATTTCTGCTCTTGAAGCACTGAATTTGACGAACGTAGAAAAAAGCAAAATTCGCGTGAAAGTCGCACAAGACTAACACAGAGAAAAGCCAGCGTTATTGCTGGCTTTTTTGTCTTTCTATTTAGAGACCAAATTGGCAACATTCTAGAATGTCTTCTCTTTTCGTTTTAGCGAGATTGATCATCAATTCTCTCTTCAAGTTGTTTCATTAAATCCTTTAACTGTAGAGAATCGAAATTGTTTGAATTCGGCACTTGGTAAGCGTCGTTGACTGTGTAGAGCATCAAACTTTTGCTAGAGAAGAACTCTTTCTGTATTTGGACTTTGACAATGTCATCAAGAGGTAGACGGAAGTAAACCGTTGAGCCCTGGCGGTACTTCAAGGTGTTGGTGCTTGCATCGATATCTAGCGTTTTAGGATTGAACACGCGGCGCGTGAAGTACGTTGAGAGAAGTTTCAATCCTATTATCGTGAGTGCTAAGAGTCCAAACTCGACGAGCTTGTCTGCTAGGTCGGAAAAATAGAACAGCGACAACGATACCGTTCCCAGCAATAAAGGGTTGTTCTTGGGCAGATTTTGTGAAGTTTCATGTATGATCATCCGACATATCCCTCGACTTTATTCAGAAGCGACGAACGTGAGTTGGTAGACACAAACCTTTCGTTCTTTGCCTTGCATGCGCAATGTTTTGTCACCGACGTAAGGGATCTTTAGTTTTTGGATCACCGATTTAGAACGCAGATTGTCCACCAAATGCATCACGGTTATTCCGTTTAACTCAAAGTGCATTCGAGCAAATTCGAGTAAGGCTTTGGAGGCCTCGAATGCATAGCCTTTCCCCCAATGTGGCACGCCAACCCAGTAGCCTAATGTTCCGTACCCCTCTTCGATACGCGGTAAACTCACCGCACCAAGTAACTCCCCAGTGTTTCGCAAGGTAATAGCGTACGCCACGCCTTGATGCTGCTGATACATCGGATAGTGCCTATCTATCCATGCTTGCGCCATCGGTCGCTCATAAGGATGAGGGATGTTTGCTGTCATGTCGGCAATTCGCTTATCTCCAGCGAGTAAAGCCACTTGTTGGCAGTCATCGATATTGAATGGCCGGAGGACGAGTCTTTCGGTAGTGAGAATCGGTTGTATCGTCATGCATTTCTTCCTTGATGAGACGGCTATAGCTGCTAGCAACTGGTTTGCGGGGTAAATCAAGATAACAAGGCGTCTCGAAAGCTCGATCTAGCCAGCTGTAAAGTTGTCATGCGCCTTACTAAATAATAAGCCCGAACAATTGCTTATGTGTAATGTGTCGTATTATTACACACATAAGCACGTTTGCTCATATTGATGGTACAAAAGTTGAGGTCTGACCAATGTCTCAGTTTTTTGATACTTTCGTTCAATTTTTTGAAGATAGGGCACAAAAAATTAAAGGAGCTTTTTAATTGTGGAATTATTTTGAACAAAATATGTCAATTGTCAGTAGGACGAAAAAGTAGGGAGAAGAGAAATGCCGGATATATATTGCGCAGCTTGTAGAAAATCAACGCAACATAAAGTGATTATGAAGCGTTGCGAGCCTCAGTCTGTTGACTCGTTAACAGGCAAAATGGTGAGTTTTACACAGCTGATGGCGAAATTTGTATCAGGTGAACATTATTACGAGATGGAGCCTCAATACTACTGCCGTTGTTGTAATCATCGTGCAATTGGAGAGGTTGTTCCACATCCTACACGGCATACATCGGCCGCACTCTAACTCTGAGTGATAGCCATGATTAATGGCTAAATAGGGCGGCGTTGCCCGAACGACATATCTATACAGGCGTGTCATGCGCTTTCAAATTTGCGACTCCGCGGGAGCCGCTAGGTTGCTTTTTCTCTTCATATCACGGTTACTAAGTGAGCGGCAATAATCATAGCTCTTTCCCTCCTTCGTTGTTTTCTGGTTATTCTCTGCTGAATTTCACATGCTGTGCATTTGATGGTTTGCAATTTTTTGAGCAACGATTAATGTGATGCTTTCTAAGTGGTTACAAGGAAGTGGGTTAATGAGTTATCAATTGGACCGGATTGATTTACATATTTTGAGAGTGCTTCATTCGAGAGGCAGAATTCCAGTTGTAGAACTAGCAAAGCTGATTAACTTAACGACTTCTCCATGTTCTGATCGTGTAAAGCGGCTAGAAAAAGAAGGGTATATCAATGGTTATCATGCGGAGTTGAATGCGGAAAAGTTGGGGCTGGATGTGCAAGTATTCATCCATATTCGTTTAGACCAAACCAGTTTTTCTATTTTTGAAAAGTTTGCGAAAGCGGTGGAATTGATGCCTGAAATTGAAGAGTGCTACTCGCTCTCTGGAGATTTCGATACCATGATAAAAGTTCGTGTTAAGAGCATGAAAGCGTATCAGGAGTTTATGTCGAGCAAGTTAGGCACGCTTCCGGGCGTGATTCAAACTCGTAGTGAAGTGGTCATAGAAGAACATAAAACGGGATTTGGTGTTAATCCCGAGCTCCTTGGTTAGGCGAGGCATGTGTTGAGCCTCCTTATTTAGCGTGGCTTGGTATATTACTTTTTCACGATTAAAAAAGGAGCCGAAGCTCCTTTTTAATAAATCGGTGAGCGATTATGCCCCGATAAAGGTGCTGATAACGCCAATTAAACCACCAAAAACACCGCCCCAAACGACTAGCCATCCAAGGTGTTGTTTAATCATTTTTTGCACCATTTCTTTAACTAATGCCGGTGTTAATTCGCTTAAACGTTGATCGATGATACCTTCAATGTTCTGCTTTATCTCATCCATCATTGCAGGAGATTCGAATTGCTCTTTCAGTGCTTCTTTGATGTTATCGCTCTTGCTCAACTCAATGATGGATTCTTGCATCTTTTCGACGAAAGGTTGGCGCATGGGTTGTAGCGCTTCCGAGCCGCCAAACATCGCTAGCATGCCACCAAACTGAGAGCCTTCAATTACTTCCACTAGGGAATCAAATGCTGGATTTAAATCTACTTTCTCAATTACTGGTTGAAGATCGATGTTCACACCGCCCGCCATTTCTTTATTCAAGAATCGGTCAATGTTCGCTTCAGTAAAAAACTGTTCCATCATTAAGTTTTTGATAGCCAGTTTAAACTCTTCAAAGCGCGCGGGGATCACGCCAGAACCGTATAATCCAGGCACTTTCTCAAACAGCATATGGATGGCAAGCCAGTTGGTGATGGCGCCTGAGAACGCAAACAGCCCTGCATACCAAAGATAGTCGTTTTGTAATTGATGACCTCCAGCCATCAAAGCGATAGCGAGGACATTCGTTAGCAAACTTTTGTTCATAGTGACCAGTTATATATGAATATCGGAAAGAATAAGTGGGCCTGATTCTATACCTAAGTCACATTAAGATGCTAGGTTTTGCCGTGATGAGTGACCGTGTTGCGAAGGGATAAAAATGGATGTACAGAAAAACAAAACCCGACAATCATTGTCGGGCCACTGCTTTTTCTTAGAAAAACTAAGATTCTATTTTTAATTTTAGATGCGGTAGATCTTACAACAAAGTTGGCATTTCCATCTTTCTGAGTAGCCGAATAGCTTGTCAGCCCAACTTGGTTTGAGTTGTACGATCTGCATTGAACCACATTTACACATAAGCTAATTACCTTATTGTTAATATAATAACTAAGCCATCTATTGAGTATAGCTGTTTCTCAAAAAGTGAAATGACAAATGAAGACGGCTCAATACTCTGTATTGTGTTCATTGCAATGGATACGCAACGAGGCGGTATATTAGCAGAAAAAGTGTGAGCTTTATCATGGAGAGTGTTTCATATATGAGAAACCACAATGGCTATATGAGCATCTAGCCATGGATTTAAATAAAAAACGGCGCTTAAAGCGCCGTTTTTATTGAGCTTATCACTCGTTAAGAAGCGTGTTGATTGTCTAGTTCTTCAGCGATAAATCCGCCAGTTTGATGCGCCCAAAGCTGGGCGTAAATGCCGTTATTCGCAATGAGTTCTTGATGAGAACCTTGTTCAACGATGCTGCCTTTATCTAGCACGATGAGGCGATCCATTTGTGCGATGGTCGATAATCGGTGAGCGATAGCAATAACCGTTTTCCCTTGCATTAATTCATTCAAGCTTTCCTGAATCGCTGCTTCGACTTCTGAATCCAGAGCCGATGTGGCTTCATCCAGTACCAGCAATGGTGCGTCTTTGAGTAGCACACGAGATATTGCGATTCGCTGACGTTGGCCTCCAGACAGTTTTACACCACGTTCACCAACTTGCGCATCGTATCCGACATTACCAAATGGGTCGGTCAGAGTTTCGATAAACTCATGGGCATGCGCTTGCTTAGTGGCTTTCAGCAAATCTTCTTCTGTCGCATCTGGATTGCCATACAAAATATTGTCTCGAATTGAACGGTGTAACAGAGAAGTATCTTGGGTCACCATACCGATCTTTGAGCGCAAAGAGTCTTGTGTGACTTCTGATATGTTCTGTCCATCGATCTTAATGCTGCCGTCTTCGACATCGTGGAAACGAAGTAACAAGTTCACCAAAGTCGATTTCCCGGCGCCGGAGCGCCCAACCAAGCCTACTTTCTCTCCTGGTTTGATGTTGAGATCGAGATGGCTAATTACGCCTTTGTTCTCACCGTAATGGAAGCTGACGTTATCAAAGTGAATGCCTCCTTCAGTGACAACCAAGTCTTTTGCGCCTGGTTTATCTTTAATATCAATAGGCTTAGAAAGCGTTTTCATTCCATCGACAACGGTTCCCATGTTTTCAAAGAGGGCGCCAACTTCCCACATAATCCACATCGACATACCGTTTACGCGCAATGCAAGACTAACAGCAATCGCAATCGCGCCAACGCTAATGGCACTATCCAACCACAGGTAAATCGATAAAGCAGCAACGGAAAAGACCAAAATATAGTTTGAGATCTCTACAGCGACGTCGAAGCCGGTCACTAGGCGCATTTGACGATAGACCGTATTTAAAAATCCTTTCATGCCTTGCTCGGCATATTGGGTTTCGCGCTGGCTATGAGAAAACAGTTTGACGGTTTGAATATTGGTATAACTGTCGACGATGCGCCCTGTCATTGTCGAACGTGCATCGGCCTGCGCTGAAGCGACGTCTTTGAGCTTAGGGACAAAATAGATTTGGATAGCGATGTAAGCGAGTAGCCAGACGATCATTGGGATCATCAAACGCCAGTCTGCCGTCGCTAACATAATGATCATGCTGGTGAAGTAAACCGTAACGTAAACAAACACATCCATAGCTTTCATTACGGTTTCGCGCACAGCTAATGAGGTTTGCATGACTTTCGTTGCGACTCGACCTGCAAAATCATCTTGATAGAAGTTCAAGCTTTGATTGAGCAAATACCGGTGTGCAAGCCAGCGGATAGACATTGGGTAGTTGCCCAATAACGTTTGATGAACGAGCAACGAGTACAAGATCACCAATATAGGCATGACAACCAGCAATAAGGCTCCGTAGAAAATCAAATCCGATTTGTTGTCTTGTAAGAACGTTTCTGGATTGCTGGTAGACAACCAATCAACCAATTGTCCCATGGCGCCAAACAACATTACCTCAACAACAGCCACAATTGTGGCCATCAAAGACATGATGATCAAAGGCTTTTCATAACCACGAGTGTAATAACGCAGAAAAGCGAACATCCCTGAAGGAGGCTGATCCGGTGTAGATTTGGGGAACGGCTCTGTAAAGCCTTCAAATCGTTTAAACATAACTCATCCTAAAGTTAAAACAATGCCATATGGGGTGGCTAAATCCATCGATTCACGCTGCTTTGGACGAAACCGCGTGTATGAGAGTTTCTTGCCTGCTCCTCGATAAAGCAGACCGATTGACGAGAGGGGCGAAAAAATAGTCTAACCGATTGTGTCTTAAATGTAACTAGTTGGTTATGAGTGTGATTGTCTATGGTTCTGATTCTTATGATGAATTCTTATCATGTTCATCACGGTGCCATAAAAGCTTAAACCTGCAAAGTGACAATAAAATTTAGGGAAAAATAAAATTAATGCAGCAAAAATTACTTTTGGGCAATTAAATTAATTGTCAAAACAGCAAAACTGAAGTTAACAATAAATTTACAATCTCCTCATTCTAGTGATAAGGAATATATTGGATGCTATTACACGAATCAGTGACCCAATTTGCTAATGGGAAAGAAGAAAGCACGCAAAGTGCTCAGCGCCAAACCGCAAACTGCGTAGTGATGGTGCCACCGAAAGAGTTTCGTTTTAATGAAGAAACCGCACAAGATAATGAGTTCCAACATAAAGTGTCACTCAGCCAAGAAGAAGTCTCACGTCGAGTAATGGCCGAGTTCGCGAGTATGGTTGCAACGCTGCGTCAAGAGGGCGTTCAAGTTGTTGAGTTTGATTATCCAACTTCAGATGTTGCGACGCCAGACGCGGTATTTCCAAACAATTGGTTTAGCACTACGCCAGATGGCACGTTGTACACTTTTCCAATGGCCTGTGAAAACCGTCAAAAAGAAGTACGTCCCGATGCGCTTGTGGCAGCACTAGCGCAAGCAGGGCGAGAAGTTCATCGACGCAGCAGTCTAACTGAATATCTTGACGAGCAAGCGTATTTAGAAAGCACGGGTGTGATGGTGTTTGACCACCTAAATAAAACGGTCTATGCCGCACTCTCACAACGTTGTGATCGTCTGGTTTTAGAAGATTACGCCGATCGTATTGGCTATGAACGAGTGATTTCTTTCCAAACTCGTTTGCCGTCTGGTGCGCCGATTTATCACACCAATGTGATGATGGCGGTTGGCGAACAGTTTTGCGTGATTTGTGACGAAGTGATCCCAGAATTTGAGCGTCGTTTTGTAATGAAGTCACTCGCCAAAGACAAGCAAGTCATCTCAATTTCGCTTGATCAGATGAACCAGTTCTGCGGTAACATTCTGCAACTAGAAACGATCAACGGCGACAAGGTGATTGCGATGTCGCAATCGGCGTACGATGCATTTTCACCAGCACAAAGAAACCAATTGGCAACGCACGGTAAATTGCTGCCATTCGACGTTTCTACCATAGAATCTATTGGTGGTGGTTCGGCTCGTTGCATGTTGGGTGAAGTGTTCTTACCGAATCGTAAAGCTGTGCTTTAATAAACTGCACATTTCTTTTCAGCCGCAGTGAAAGGCTGATGAAGCGTTCTCTTCAAGGGTTTTTAGCCGTTAGCTCTGTGGCAGTACAGACTAACGGCTTTTTTGCGCTTTTTAGTTTTCTGACGATTTGCGTCGGCGACGCTTGGTTTAAGCGCCTAAAATAGGATGGTTCACCTAGCAGATTGTGGTAAAGTCCGCGCCTGCGTTTTACCGCATCTTCATTATTTTTATTGCTTCTTCAACCCAAAGTACAAGGTTTCGCTAATGCCATTTTCTACTCTCTCATTGAGTTCTGAGCTGATTCACGCACTGCCAAAAGACTTCAAGAAACCGACCGATATTCAAGCGTTGGCCATTCCTGAGCTGTTGGCTGGTCAAGATCTATTGGCTTTGGCAAATACAGGCAGCGGCAAAACCCTTGCTTATGGTTTGCCTTTGTTGGAAAAGCTGAGTGTCAATCCAGAGCAAAAAGCGCTGATTCTTGTGCCAACTCGTGAGCTGGCAATGCAAGTGAGTGAAGCAATTAACCAAGTTGGTCAAGTTCTTGAACTCAACGCAGTGTGTTTGTGTGGCGGCGTTGATAAAGAGCAACAACAGCAGGCGCTAGCGACAAATCCTCATATCCTTGTCGCGACGACAGGTCGTTTGGTTGATCTGGCAAACAACGGTTTAGACTTAAGCAATATCCATTACCTAGTGTTGGATGAGGCGGATCGTCTGTTGGATATGGGCTTTTGGCCTGACGTGCAAAATATTGCGGGGCTGATTTCAAACCAGCGTCAAACCGCAATGTTCTCGGCAACGTTTTCAGATGAGTTGAAGGGTAAAGCGAAGCTGCTTATGCAGGCACCAAAGCAAGTTGCAGCGCATCAAGAAAACAGCACCAACCAAGATATTGCTGAAACGCTGTACCTCGTCAACAAAGGCAGTAAAACCAAGGCATTGATTGAACTGATTCAAAAAAACGCGTGGACTAAGGCATTAGTCTTTATTGGTGCGAAAGAGAACGCCGATGGCTTAGCGAAGAAGCTGAATAAAGCGGGCATCTCAACCAATGCGTTGCATGGCAATAAGAGTCAAGATGAGCGAGAAGAAGCACTGGCGCAGTTTAAATCTGGGCAAATTCAGGTGTTGATTGCCACCGATCTACTAGCGCGTGGCATTCACATTGAGCAATTACCTGTAGTGATCAACTTTGAACTGCCAATGTATGCAGAAACCTATGTTCACCGAGTAGGACGTACCGCTCGCGCAGGCGAACAAGGTGTCGCGATGTCATTGGTTTGTCATGGTGAAATGGACGCACTAAGCGCGATTCGTCACCTGACTCAACGTGCATTACCAGTGCAAGATCTGGCAGGTTTTCCAGTAACGGATAAGCCATCAACTGGCGAGAGCAAACGCGCGCCACGCGATAAAAAAGCCAACCGCCGAACTAATGCTAAGAAGAGCATTAAGCAGTTCCAAGGTAAGTCGAAACGCCCAGCCCCGAGTGCGAAGTAAACCAAAAAAAACACGCTCTGACGGCATAGTCGGTTCAGAGCGTGGCTTAAATTTTACTTTGGGGTGTTAACCCACAGTTGGGCCAACCAAGCGCATTTCCCAATCTTCAACTTCGCCAGTTTCTAGGCGGCGCTCGACCAACTTGCCCCAAGACTCGACTAACGGCAGCTCAGACAGCTTAGTGAGTTCTTTTCTATCTAAACAGCCAGTGAAAACCGCGCCCATGATGCGAGCCAGTGGCCATTCTGGATAAGGTCTTTCGCACAGAATAATCTCGTCACCTGCACCGATATCGCCTTCTTCCAACACTCGGAAATACCAGCCTGTTCGAAGCGTATCTTGCAGTCTTCTCGCCATGTCGTGTTGGTCAAAACGTACGTTAAGTTTCCAACAAGGCATGCGACCTTGCGACACTTCCAGTAGTGTTGAGCCGATGCGAATTTTATCTTTCAAGCAAATCGTGGATTCGGTGACGCCTTCGGAGCTGATGTTTTCGCCAAAGCCGCCGGCGGATTGGAAAATTGGTCTTTTGCCTAATTCTTGTTGCCAGATTGGGTAGTGCTCGCTTGGGTAAATATGAAGCGCTTTTTGAATGCCACCATGAAAGCGCGGATCACCTTGCTCATCACTGGTAAAGCCAAGCTCTGTTGCGTGCTGGCGCTCAGGTAGCACTTGTTTGTTGATTGCGCTTTGCACTCCATGAGCATAAGGGACGGTTTTCCCTGCTAGCACAGCTTTTACGACGCCGATTTTCTTCATATAACCTCCTTATTATTTGAATGAGAGATAAAGTGTTTACCTTCATTCGCGATGCGGAGCATGATAGCCTAGTAAACTTGTGTCGGTGTAGGGATGAAAAGACAACTAACAATGCTAACTCGCCAAATTGATTCGAAGTCAGGCGTCGTCACCTCCAATGAGATGATGGCCGCGAATCCCCATTCTCCTGTTTTAGTGAAAACCATCGACATGCCAAAAGGTTACATTGATGCGCTGCATCAACACACTTGGCATCAAATCATCTTTCCTATCAAAGGGTTATTGCAAACACAAACGGAGCATTATCAGCACTTGGTTCCACACACCTCTGCGTTATTTGTTCCTGCGGGTGTTCAACACGAGTCGATTGCTTTAAGCAATACGATATTTGTTGGCATTTACCTCAACCCTGAGTTTGGTGCGACGTACGAGCCACAAGTGAGAACCATTGCTTTAACGTCGTTTTTAAATGAGCTTTTACAAGAGATCCGCAGACTGTGTGAAGGTGAGACAAGCCACGAAGAAGTGTTGCATTTACTGGCGGTGCTGCATGATCAAATTTTGAAACGCAACGTGCAGACATTTCAGTTATTGCTGCCACAAGACAGACGACTAAAACTGATTTTCGAGCGACTGACTGACGAGCCAGCGTTGAGCTGTTCGCTAAAAGAGTGGGGGGAGAAAATTGGGGCGTCTGAGCGTACTTTATCACGGCTGTTCGCCAAGGAATTCAACACTTCATTTCTACTTTGGCGGCAACAAATTCGGCTAATTTACTCGCTTTCTTTGTTAGATGAATCGTTGCCAATCCAAGCCATTGCAGACCTAGTGGGTTATCAAAATGACTCATCCTACATCAAAGCATTTAAAGCCTATTTTGATATGACGCCACAACAGTTTAGAGTGAACGGCGCATCGCGCAGGTAGAAATACAGAGCTTCGACTTCACTTAATGCTTTTGAGTAGAAGTCGCGAAACTTCCTTTTTGAATTTCAATTACATGGTATGAATAACAATGGCACCAACGATAAATACTCGAGTGAATCAATTCTGTTTTGGTCAACCCAAAACGTCGCTGTCGTTGGAAAAAGAGCCCCTCAAACCGCTTGCTCAGGGCAAGGTTCGGGTGCGACTGGAAGCCACCAATATTAACCCAAGTGACTTGCTTTCCATTCATGGTGTTGGGCAATACCGCCGCGTTCACGTACCACCTCGCGTGCCGGGATTTGAAGCGGTTGGGCGTGTGGTGGAAGTCAGTGCAGTTGGTCAAACTGGCCTTCAAGTTGGGCAAAAGGTGTTGGTGGCGATGAGTGGTACTTGGCAATACTACATAGATGCCTCGCCTGAGAATCTTTTTCCGCTACCTGAGAGTTTGGAGAACGGCTATGCCTGCCAATTGTACATCAACGCGCTAACCGCGTGGGTTATCACCACTAAAGTGGCGAAGTTGAACAAAGGCGATGTGGTGATCATCAATGCGGCAGGGTCAGCGATCGGTAAGATATTCGCCCAGCTTGCTCACTCACTGGGTTTTACACTGATTGCTGTGACTTCAAAGCCAGAAAAGTATCCGTACGATACGATTCCAGTGTTGGACGCAAAACAAGACTTACACGCGCAGCTGCAAACGCGCCAACTGCCACAACCAACGGTCGCTTTGGATGCGATAGGCGGTGAGGCTGGCACGGATCTCATTCGTACCTTGAAAGAAAACGGCCAATACATCAACTACGGAACATTGTCGTTAACGCCTTATACGCCTGAGTTTTTTGAATCGATGAAGGCCAACAACATCGACTTTAGTACATTCTTTTTGCGGTATTGGGAAGAATCGGTAGGTAAAGGCGGGAGAAAGACGGTGTTCGCTGAAATGTTAGAACACTTTATTAGCAGCGACATAAAGTTAAACGTTGCATATGATCTGTCGTTAGAGGACTTTCAAACAGCGATTGAAATGGTTGAGCGACGCTCGTCAGCAGTGTCAGGAAAAATCATTTTGACGCTGTGAATTACAGTGGGCCTGTTGAGAAAAGGGAGGATAAAATCCTCCCTTTTTTATGAGTTTATTTGTAATGATAGGGCTATTTTAGATGGAAGATTTGCTCTGTTTCGAGCGATGTCATCGCACGTACTTGACGCCAAATGTAATAAAAAATACCGAACATCATCAACATACTTGGGATGGCAATCATTGGATAACTGTACAGCGTCATTTTTCCTAACTCTTCGTTAAAGGCAGCAGTACCAGAAGGGCTAGTCACAATCCAAGTCGCAAGGAAGTAGTTCATTGCAGATGAGAACGCAAAAGTACTTGCAAACAGGTAGTTAGAAGACATAAGGCAACGTTCGAACGCATCGGTTTTACCATTTTCTTTTAAACGTTGGTTAATCAACGCGAGATTCAACACTGTGTCATTCAGTACTAACTTCTGCATCAGTGGGTAGCGGGTAAACGTTGACCCCAAAACCGCTAAACCGATCAGGCCAGGAATCAGGGCTTCTTTTAGTGCTAACCAGCGTGTATCAAGCTCTAACAAGCCGATGCCACCAGTTAGTAGAACACTGATAAAGCCCAGAGCAGAAATAAAGTTAAATTTCTTGTTACGGACAAGGTCCATACCGCCATAAATGATAGGAAATAGCAAAGCGACAACCAGCGCCATTGCTGTCCCTAGATGCTCATCGCCACTAAACTTCATCAAAATGAAGGAAGGGATAAATACGTTGAAAAGGATTTCAAATAAGGGATTCGGCTTTTTCGCCGTCGTGTTACTCATAATGTTTTACTGACTCTACTCTATGTCGGCTGTTATTGTACTTTGACAAGAAGTGTTCATCTAGTCGCGCTTGATGTAAAGCGTTAAAGCGTCGAGTTGTGTAACGACTTATGAAATAGACCGGAGCATAGCCAGTTAGTTTACATGGTTGACTACTTTTTGTGTCTTAATGACTCTCCTTCTGTGCGATGATCTGATTACGCGCTCTGAATAATCGAGTCGCCACTGTGTTGTGGTTGAGCCTCAAGGCTTGGGCAATTTCATCATGATTCAACCCAGCCACTAAGCTCAAGAGCAACGGTTCTCGGTATTTGGGTTCGAGAATCATCATTTGTTTTTGAAGCCAATCTTGGGCCATGTCGTAGTCACTGCCAGGGTAGGTTTTTGTCTGTATTGCACACTCATCAATGTCGACAAAATCGTACTGTTTTCTATCAAAGCGCCGAGCATTCTCACGACGCAAAATAGTAATGAGCCAAGACTTCGCGGCGTTGGGGTCATTTAATTTATCAAAGAATCGCCACGCTTTCAGAAAGGTTTCTTGCGCTAAATCTTGAGCAAGGTGGTGATCTTTGCATAACCAATACGCGAGACGGTAGATCTCTTGGTATCGATCTTTCGTCAGTGCTTCGTAACGTTTATGTTTTTCCATAGCATTAAGATAAAAAGTTTGGAGAGCACGTTGTGTCTGCCAGATGAACGACAACCCTTTTTATCGCTTTTACAGTGATAAAAAGGGTTGTTCGATTAGGAAGACAAATTCGAAGAGTTAACCTTCCAAATATCGAAGGGTGACTCTGATTTCTTTCTTACACGCTTAAAATGGTTGGTTGGAAAAGCGTGAGTACTGGATGGCATCTGCGACTTCCTGAGCTTTAGACTCTGAAGTCATAAGGTGAAGTAGCTTAAGAGCAGCTTGATAGCTAACTAGGCTACCGTTCGAAGTGATAACGCCATCATCAATGACAAAATTCTGGTCGACTTGTACTTTGACTGCTGGGTAATCTCTTTGAAAGCCGTTTTCACCTCCGGCCCAAGTTGTTGCTTTTTTACCGTTTAAAAGGCCAGCTTCGGCTAACAAATACGCGCCAGAGCAATTACTTGCCATCCAATCTGCCGCCTTTGAGGTAGTTCTAATAAAGTGAATGAGATCTTTATTTTCGATTAGTGCATCCATGTCATAGCTGGATGTTAAAACCAATACGTCGAGTTCCGGCAGATCACCAATCCAAGCATCCACACCAATTTTTAATCCTTCTTCAGTGGTGATGGTTTTCTGATCTGAGACGGAAATGGTGAGCACGTCATAATCACTAAACCAAGTGAGACGACTTGCGACGCCAAAGACCTCTAAAGGCGCAGTAACATCAGAGGTCAGTACGCCATCGTAAACCAGAATACCAATTCGTTTATCTGCGGCATGTGCTGTTTGAAGCATCCCAAAGAATAGGACTAGTGTTGCTATCAATAGTTGTAGTGCATTCTTCAATCCGTTTTTACCCATGGTTTTTTCCTCGTTAACAGAGCATCAAGTTATTGAGGTTCATTATATTTAGGCTAATTAGTGATTGAAGAGCCACTTTGTCTTTACTAAAGTGAATAAAATTCATGAATAGAGTTCATTGGTTATATGGATAAGATACGGTCCCTACGATTTTTTATTGCCACTTTAGATGGCGGTAGTTTTGCTGCGGCTGCCAAAGTGTATGGCACTGACCCTTCGACCGTGAGTAAAGCCATACATCGTCTTGAAAGCGATTTGGGTATACAGCTTTTTCAACGTTCTACGCGACAGAGCCGCCTGACAGAAGCTGGTCGTCGGTACGCAAATACTGCTAGGTTTGTACTGGAAGAGCTGGCGGCATGTGAGGATTCATTAAAAAGTCACAATGATGCGCTTTCAGGGCAGCTTAAGATTAATGTGCCAGTCTCGTACGGTCGCCTCTATATTCGTCCTTTATTAAAAGAGTTTTGCCGCCGCTACCCTAACATCACTATCGATATTCATTACGATGACGCCTACGTTGATATTATTGAGCAAGGTATTGATGTGTCGATTCGCTCTGGTGTCGTTCACGATAGTCAATTGATTGTGCGTCAGCTCAGCCCTATCGATTTTATCATTTGTGCCAGTCAGGAGTACTTAGCGCGCCATGGTGTTCCGAGTGGCCCGGGTGTATTCAATGACCATTCTTGGGTTCGTTTTCGTTTTAAACAAACGGGGAAACTGTTGCCGATTCGGATGCCAGAACCAGACGGTGCGAGTGAATATGACCCCGAAAGAAACTATATTGTAAATGACGGTGAATCCATGGCAGAGCTTTGCGCAGAAGGCTTAGGATTGACTCAGATCCCTCATTTTATCGCGAGAGACTGGCTTAAAGCGGGGCGTTTAGTGCCGATATTTCCGAGCATGCGCCAAGCAGGAAATGGCGTGTATCTTCTCTATGCCAACCGGGAATATGTGCCTGCCCGAGTGAGGGTGTTCATCGATTTTATCACTCAAGCAATACAGGATATGGATGAAACGCCATTCCATACTTGGGCTGAAACGTTGCCGATTTATCGACCGAACCAAGGCGATTGAAAACTTCATGTGAGTCTTTGGTTAAAACCCCCTAAGCTATATGGCGCTTTTATTGGTTTTTGTTAGTTTATTGGGCGTTATTATCGAAAAGCGCAGTTTGCTCTTCGTCACTCATAAAGGAAAGACAATGCCAACTAAGATCTTAGTGCCTGCTTTGGCCCTACTTCTCAGCGCATGTGGCGGCGATGGGGAGTCGTCAGCCCCAACAGAAAGCGGCTCACAAAACACAGGTTCCACATCGTCACAAGGCACATTTGCCGAGCAGATGCTTGCAGCGGTCAACAGCGCCCGCTCTACTACACAACAGTGTGGCGCAACCACCATGCCACCTGTTGGGGCCCTGACTTGGAGCTACGATTTGGAAAGCGCCGCTTATCGACATTCAAGCGATATGGCGAACAGCGATTTCATGAGCCACACAGGCTCTGATGGCAGCAAAATGTCAGATCGAGTTAACGCAACGGGTTATGCTTGGAGCGCCATTGGTGAGAATGTCGCCGTAGGGCAAAGTACCATTAACGCCGTCGTTAACGCGTGGTTATCGAGTGAAGGTCACTGCCTTAATATCATGAGTGCGGATTTTGATCAGATGGGCGCGTCGCTTGTCGAAAATCACTCTGCACGTTACGGGTATTACTGGACTCAGGTTTTCGCCAAACAGCGCTAATGCGATAAAGAAGCCTGATAGATAAAATAAAACGCCAGCAGTCACTATCTGCTGGCGTTTTATTATTTACATCTCTTTTAGCTTGTCAGGTTACGAAGTTTTGGGTCATCCACCAGGTATTCAACAAATTCAATCTCAAAACCTGCAGGGTCAATAAAATACACATTTTTGCGGTATGGTTCATCAGCGCCAGGTTGGGCAATCGGATAACCTGCATCGGTTAGTCTTTTGATGATTGCATCGACGTTGTTGGTCACATAAGCAAAATGCGCTAGCCCAACTTGGTGCCCGCTCAACTCGCGGTTTTCTCCTTCGCCGTGGTCACTCATGGCTATGTATTGATACTCGTCGCCAAAATGTAGCCAGTTTCTTGGTTTGCCACTCCATTCGCCTTTACCTTCATCACGCACGTACCAATGTGGAAATGCAGTTTGGTAAAACTTCAGCATTTCAGGGATATCTTTCACGACTAAGTTAATATGTTCTAGTTGGATCATGATGTGCTCCTTTTTGTCATTTTCTAGCCAACGATGAATATGCTAAAACCTCAAGTTAAGTTGAGGTAAAGGGCTTTTTTAAAATTTTTTAGGGTTGATATCTTTGGATCTGGATACATTGAGAGATTCGGTGGGTTTGGTGCTTTGAATCTGAGAGCTGGGTTAGGGGCTTGCAACCTTGTTTCACCTTTTGTTTGTTCGTGTTCTTGCTAATCATTTTCGATCGAGTTTGTGGTGAGTAGATTCCCAGCCTCACCTAGGTTCGCGGGAATGACGGAAAGAGAGCTAAACGAGCAGCGTCATTCTGAAGGAGCCTAAGCGAGTATTCAGAATCTACTTTCAGTGTGTTGTTATGTTGCGTTGTGAATTGAATTATCCGCGAGCACAGAACCAGTTCCTCCCTTTTGAGCTCTGCGTGTTGAGAGCTTCGGAGTTTGATACAAGGGGAGGTTAGGTGGGGTTGCTGGTTTGAGGTTGAATGTTGGGTAAGGTGCTTGCAACCTTGTTTCAACTTTTGTTTGTTCGTGCTACTCATTTTCGATCGAGTTTACGGTGAGTAGATTCCGAGTCTCACCTAGGTTCGCGGGAATGACGGGGAGAGAACGCTAAACGAACAGCGTCATTCTGCAAGAGCCTAAGCGAGTATTCAGAATCTATTCGCAGCGCGTTGTGATGCTGGTGGAGTGAACTGAATTATCCGTGATTGTAGAGCCATTCCCTCCAGTTTGAACTCGGAGCGCTGAGAGATTTGCTTACACCTCTCCCCAAACCAAAAAAGCCAGCAGTTAGTACCTGCTGGCAAAGTCTTTGGGCTTCTAGGTTTTTTGATTTTATTTCTTGTTACTCATCGCTGTCACGGTGCCCCGATTGGTTTTCCGGGGAAGAAAACACAGCACCGTGCGCTTTGTGTCCAAGAAATTTGGAGATTAGCCTTGCTTACGGATTAGGTAGTCAAATGCGCCTAAGCTTGCTTTTGCACCTTCACCCATCGCAATGATGATCTGCTTGTAAGGAACGGTTGTTGCGTCACCCGCTGCGAACACACCTTCTAAGCTAGTATCGCCACGGCTACCGACTTCAATCTCGCCGCGCTCAGATAGGGCTACTTCTGAATCTTTTAGCCATTCTGTGTTTGGTACTAGACCGATTTGAACAAAGATACCTGACAATTCAATCTCTTTGATTTCATCTGTGTTGCGGTCTTTGTACTTCAAGCTTGTTACGCGAGTACCGTCACCCACTACTTCTGTTGTTTGCGCCATCGTGATGATGTCTACGTTTGGTAGTGAGTTCGCTTTGTCGATAAGCACTTGGTCTGCGCGAAGTACGTCTGCGAATTCAAGAACCGTTACGTGTTCTACGATACCAGCAAGGTCGATAGCTGCTTCGATACCTGAGTTACCACCACCGATAACTGCAGTTTTCTTACCTTTGAACAGTGGACCGTCACAGTGTGGACAGTACGCGACACCTTTGTTGCGGTACTCTTGCTCACCCGGAACGTTCATTTCACGCCAGCGTGCACCTGGGCTTAAGATGACACTCTTACTCTTCAGCGTTGCGCCGCTTTCAAGTTGGATGTGAATCAAACCATCTTCTGTATGTGCTGCGCCCATTAGCTTCTCAGCTTGTTGCTCAGTCACGACGTCTACATCGTATTCTTTTAGGTGTTCTGCTAGGTCAGTTGCCAGTTTTGGACCTTCAGTGCGTTTTACCGAAATGAAGTTCTCAATTGCCATGGTGTCCATGACCTGACCACCAAAGCGTTTAGCAACAACGCCAGTGCGAATACCTTTACGAGCAGCGTATAGAGCAGCTGCGCTACCACCAGGACCACCGCCGACAACAAGTACATCGTATGGGTCTTTTTCGCTCAGTGCTTTCGCGGCTTTCTCGCTCGCGCCGTCATCGACTTTGTTTAGGATTTCAGTCAGAGACATACGGCCTTGACCGAATAGCTCACCGTTCACGAATACGCTTGGTACGGCCATGATGTCGCGTTGTTTTACTTCATCTTGGAACAAACCACCGTCGATCATGGTTGCTTTTACTTTCGGGTTGATCGCCGCCATCATGTTGAACGCTTGAACCACGTCCGGACAGTTTTGGCACGACAGTGAAATGAAGATTTCTACGTCTAGATCTTTGTCTAGTGCTGCGATTTGCTCAATCACTTCTGGTTCTAGTTTGATTGGGTGACCGCCAGAGTGAAGCAGTGCCAATACTAGAGAGGTAAATTCGTGACCCATTGGCAAGCCTGCAAAGCGCAGTGCTGTGTCTTTTGCTGGGTTAGTTACCGCCATCACAGGTTTACGTGCGCTTGCGTTGTCGTCACGTTCAACGGTGATTAGGTCGCTCATCTCTGCGATTTGGTTCGCTAGAGACAAAATGTCATTCGATGCTTTGCTTTCATCTAGACTAACCACTAAACGAACTTCTTCTTTTACATTAGCCAGATATTGTTTGAGTTGTTGTTGGATCGCTTGGTCTAACATAGTTGTTACTACCTTAATTAAATAGTTACCAATCAAAACAAGTATTTGTTCATTCTTGCTAGCTAAAATCGTTGATAACTGCGTTATAGATTTTGTAGTTAGAGTAACTAGCTATCGAAAATCTATGCCTGGTTCTAAACGATTTTTTTCTACGCAATTACTGCACACCTACTTATTCAGATAGGTAATAAAAAGTGGTTACTGTAGATAAAACCTGAGGGGGAGAGAGCAAATCAGGCAGAAGGTCGTCAAGGTATCTAACCTGAAGTGCTCTCTAATTCAGTTCTAATCAGAAAAAGGAAATCGGGAACCGATTAGAACTTAAATTTCAGTGGCTTAGATTTTGCCAACTAGGTCTAGTGATGGAGCTAGTGTCTCTTCACCTTCTTTCCATTTAGCTGGGCAAACTTCGCCTGGGTGCGCTGCTACGTATTGAGCTGCTTTCACTTTGCGTAGTAGGTCTTCTGCGTCACGACCGATACCTTCAGCAGTGATTTCCATTGCTTGGATAGTACCTTCTGGGTCGATTAGGAACGTAGCGCGGTCTGCAAGACCTTGACCTTCACGCATCACACCGAAGTTGTTTGTGATGTTGCCTGTTTGGTCGCCAAGCATGTAGTACTGAATCTTACCGATTGTGTCTGAGCTGTCGTGCCATGCTTTGTGAGTGAAGTGTGTGTCAGTTGATACTGAGTAAACTTCTACGCCACGTTTTTGTAGCTCTTCGTAATGGTCTGCTAGGTCGCCCAGTTCTGTTGGACATACAAACGTAAAGTCTGCTGGGTAGAAGAAGAATACTGCCCATTTACCTAGAACGTCTTGTTCTGTTACTTCAACGAATTCGCCGTTTTTGTACGCTGTAGCTGCAAATGGTTTGATTTGAGTATTAATCATAATTTACTTTCCTTTGAATGTTTTAAGCTGAGCTGTTGTTGCTTTCGGAAAGTATATTCTCATCGGAGTGTGTTTAAGGAAAATCGCTTGTAACTATCCTATTGATAGCCATTTCCTATTTCACTTGATAGGGAAATCCGATGTAAGTGAGTTTGCTTTGATAGGTTTTATTGAAGATGAAGGCAGATTAGCAATAGAGAATACCGATGATGACTTTGAGTAGATCTTCTAGCTAAGAGCGAAAGAGCCTGCATCTCGGCAGGCTCTTTTTAATAGGAAGTGGGAAAGCGGATACTTCTATTTTGTTAGCCCAGATTGTCGAGCACTTTGCCACACAACTTCTTCAGCATGATCATTTCATCTAGCTCTAAGGTGATTTTGCACATCATGGCGTTTGGCACCGACTTGGCTTGTTCTTTAAGGTCACGACCTTGCTCGGTGAGGTTGAGTACGCGAACGCGCTCATCGGTTTCACTTCGGCCGCGTTCTACATAGCCTTTTGCTTCTAATCGTTTAAGTAGCGGCGTAAGTGTGCCTGAGTCCAAATGCAGTTGTGACCCCAATTCTTTTACGCTGGCACCGTCTTTTTCCCACAGCACCATCATCACTAAGTACTGCGAATAAGTCAGATCAAGCTCGTCCAGCAACGGGCGGTAAGCTCGGATCACGGCATTTGCTGCGCTGTAGAGCGGGAAGCAAGCTTGGTTTTCGAGTAAGAGTTTATCGTCGTCGGTCATGGTGTTGTCGGTGTAACACTGGCTCATTGGCGTTGCCTACCTGCTCACAGAGAAAGAGAGTTATAAAATAAATTGTGCACAATATAGTTGCAAACGATCTTTACTTCGATATAAGATTGTAAGCAATTAAATTGCGCACAACTTAAATTAAGAAGGACACTCGCATGACTACTCTATACAAAACTCAAGCTACCGCTTTGGCTGGTCGTAATGGTCAAGTAAAAACAGATGACGGTCTTCTCGATCTAGAGCTGTCATACCCGAAGGAAATGGGCGGCACAGGCGCAGCAACTAACCCAGAACTGCTTTTTGCAGCGGGCTATTCAGCGTGTTTTTCTAACGCGATTTTGCACGTAGCACGTGAAGGTAAAGTAAACCTGAAAAGCGCACCCGTAACAGCGGAAGTGGGCATTGGTCCGAACGACAACGGCGGCTTTGCACTGACAGTGAGCCTAGCGGTAGAGCTAGACATGCCACAAGAACAAGCGCTAGAGCTAACGCGCATTGCACACCAAGTTTGCCCATACTCAAACGCAGTTCGTGGCAACATTGATGTCGCAGTAACGGTAAACGGCGAAGCAATTTAAGCGGTTCTTACCACGTTACAAAGACAAGAAAGCCTGCAAGTGCGCAGGCTTTTGGTTTATTTGATGGCAGTGCAGAAGCTAACGTCTGCATGGTGCGTTTGTGGGTCGAAGCTGTGGTAAAGCTCGAAGCAAGGACGGTCGTCGTTCTCAATACCGGATTCAATCACTTTGCTCATGACATCATCCCACGCTTTTGAGTATTGGCTTGGGTCAGTAATGTGCTGGCGCATCACCGCATATTGACCGCCGGGGAAGTCTTGCAGCTCAATGCCTTTCGGAACTTCGGTATCTTCTGGCACCATCAAGCAGATATCAGTGCGACACTTCTCGTCTGGCGTGATTTCAGGATTGTCATGGTAGATGAAGATGCAGGTATTGCCCGGCAAACCTTTCATTCCTGCCCATTGATACAAGCGACCTGATGGCTCCTCATAGCCTTGGCCGTAAGGGCCGTTTACGCGAATGTAAGCCAGTTTTGCTTTTTCAAAGTTTTGCGTTTCCATTGTCGTGCTCCATTTGGTGAGTTCAGAGCCAGTATATGAATCGCTTGGTGTTACTTCGTTTCCATTCTTGCGCAACGTGTGTCCAATCTTGCTGTTTCGTGCTAATTCAGAAAACTGCTGGTAGTTTTCGCAGTCACGAAAGGCCGTAGGCGTGACGCCATAATGTTGTTTGAAGGCTTTGGCTAAGCTCTGTGAGCTAGAAAATCCGTACTCTAGGGCAATGTTCAATACCGGTTGTTTGGATTTGAATAAGTCATCGGCGGCGGCTTCTAGACGTAAACGTCGAATGAAGTCGGCCAGTGTTTCGCCTTGCACGGCTTTGAAGGTACGATGAAAGTGATAAGGGGAAAGGTTCGCCAGCGCGGCTACTTCTGGCAGGTTGAGTGGTTCATTAAAGTGTTGTTCTAAAAAGCGAATCACAGGAATCAGTCGTTGGTGGTAGTCGACGCGCATCGAGGTATTTCCTTGTTCTTTTCAGCTTGTATTCTCTGCTCAAAGCCTACCGTAATCCAACAAGCTTGCAAGGGAACTAGGTGAGAAATGCGTGGCGAGATGAGCGTCAATCAGTCACACTCAACGAACAGATGTTGAAGCAAAAACGTCGCGCTTATTATCTTTACTAACCGCTAGGACAATCATGATAGCTTGGAAACAGTCTCTGCCAGAGTACGAATGGCTTATTCATCAAATTTGGTACTTGGAAGTGCCAGAGGGTGAAGTCATTGACCCCAAGCCGCACCTTATTCCAAACCCGCGTGCTCATTTACTCTTTACGCCATCAGAGCAAGGCTACAGCTACGACACGGGAGACACAACGCTTGCTGGCAAAGGCTGCCACTTATTAACGGCTAACGAACATTTACTGTTGTTGGAAGATACGGCACCCATCAAGCGTATTGGTATCACCTTTCGCCCAGAGGGTTTGTATGCCATTGAATCACGGTTTCGTGATGCCCCCCAAGTTAGCGCAATTAACCAATGCGAATGGTTTGATTGGCTCAGCGCGGCGTTTGATGAGCGCTTTCAACAGGGCCTATGGCAGCTAGAGTTGCAAGATTCACCGCAATGTTTGCTGAACTACATCAAACAACATCTAGATGCGTTAGCTACCGACCCTTGCCGTACCAAACCGTTTTTGGCATCACAAAAAGCGGTATCCGTGATGGACGCTCAAGCACTACGCTCACCTGAGTTAGCGATGGATATTGATGAGATAGCCAAACAGTGCGCCTGTTCTCGCAGAACGCTTGAGCGCAGTTTCAAGCAAGTGGTGGGGTTGAGCGTTAAGCAGTATCAACAAATGGCACGTCTGGAGCAGATGATTTTGACTCTCTACAAGCAACAAGAAGCGATTGATTGGGCGAGCTTCTCACAGCAATTTGGTTTCAGTGACCAATCGCATTTGATTCGTACCCTCAAACAGCAGCTAAGAAAAACACCGAGCAAGTACTTGAAAAAGCGCGACTTAACCATCGATATCTATGGCGATTTTGAGTCGTAATACATTGCTAATCAGCCCGAAAGTTGTCGCAAAAATCCAATTTTTCTCTTATCCGCTGAGCTACTATTTTCAGCAGATAACGAGGTAACACATGTCATATCAAAAACTAAAACAAGGCGAAGCCATCCCATTTAACGAATCGTTGACTATCCAACTGATTCAAGGCTCTGATCTACAAGATATTATCGAGATGTTGAACGATGATAAGGTCAATCAATATCTGTTCTTCGCACCTGCTGACAACAGCCTATATGAGGGTTTCTTTGGCCCTATTATTAAAAATACGGCACAAGCGATCAAAGACGGTGTTTGGCCAGATAGTCCAACGTTCGTGATTCGTGGTCAACAAGGTCAGTACATGGGAATGTGTGCAGTGACCGCAGTGATGTTCTTAAATGGCAACTACGAAGTGGGTTATCAGCTACCTACTTGCGCATGGGGCAAAGGCGTTGCGACTCGCGCTTGCCAAATGATGACCGAGATTGGCTTTACTGAGCTAAACGCCCATAAAGTCAGTGCCGATTGCTACGCTTCTAATGCAGGTTCTTACAAGACGTTAGAGAAAAATGGTTTTACTCAAGAAGGCCGTCAGAAAGACTACTACAAACTAGAGCAAGGCTTTGACAACAAGCTGTACTACGGTATAACCGCAGAACAATTCGCGTCTCTAAATCGCTAATAATTAGCTGACAGAAAAGTAGTCAAAAACAAAGTAGGAACAAAAAAGGCCGTTAACACACATGCTCGGGTTAACGGCCTTTTCTATATTCAGCGCTAAATGGCTAAGACTTAGTTGCCTTGGTTTTGGCTTTGAAGCTTCTCTTTTGCTTCTTCAACCTTTGAGAAATCCAATCCCAACTCGTCTACGGCTTCTTTAATTAGCGCAGGGTTTTGCATCACTTGCGCCATCAGCATTTGTAGCTTGTCTTGTGGCAAACCTAGTTGGCTGATTGTTGCCATTGCCGCGAGCGGGTTTTGCGTCAGAGTCTGGAAGATTTCGTTGATCTGTTCATCGCTGATGTTGTTCTCTTTCAGCAAGGCGATAATTGGGTTCATCATATTTCCTTTCAATCAGTGTATGACTTGGTTGCCAGTATTTGTTCTAGCAGAATAATTGGGGCTCCCGCGCAATATTTCAATACCCTGTTAGCTCCATGTAACCAGTCCCAGAATGAGAGCCATCAATACGTACAGGGCCTTCCCAATAAGGTACCGAAAGCGGCATTTTCGCGTTCGGGTTGAGTGCAGAAACAGTGAGCTCGATTTGTTGGTTAGGAATCGACACTTGCCACTCGGTTGGATACTTTCGACCTTGGATTTCTGTTTGCTTAGTTGCCTTTAACTGAATGTCTTTTTGAGAAATGGCGATGCCAGAGCCATCTTGCTGCATCAGTCTTGCGTTGGAGTAACTGGCTGCTCCGGTTTTGGAATCCCGCAACTGGAACACCACCAAGCTGGTCTCGTCATTCAATCTTAGGGCAAACCAGTCCCAGCCTTGTTGTGAGTCGAGTAAGAATTGCGAGCTCCACTCTCGGTCTATCCAACCTTTGCCGGATACTTGATGGGTTTTGCCGTCGATCGTGACTTCACCGGAGACTTCAATAAACGGTTGGCTGTAGTAATACGAAGCCACCTGACCATCGGCGCTTTTGGTGCTGTACCCTTGCTCGCCTTGCTTTTGATAAGGTGCGCTGCTGGTAAGCGTCAGCGAATAGCCAAACTGTTCGGAGTTTGCCTTCAATGTGGCAGGGAAGAGGTCGTTGGTTGAAGAGATCCACTGCCAATCATCGAGATAAACTCGAAATGGTGAAGTGTCGACGCCAGCGAGAGAGGCTTGGTCGCGCGACCATTTTTCATCGGCGTAGTGTTTGTCCTTCGTCGTGACCGCGCTGTGCGCCATGTAGATTTGTTGAGTTTGCCATTCGGTTTTCTTTACGTCATCTTCGCCTTTTGGTGGCGCAGCAGCAAAGCGAAATTGTGTCCACTGGACGCCAAGTGGGTTGCCATCTTCATCAATTAAGTTAGCGGTTAAGTACCACCATTCATGACGAAAGTCGGGGTGCGCTTGATGATCGGTAGGAAAGGTGAGTTCAACCCCTTTTTCTACGGGTGTGAATAAGTTGCTCTCGCTTTGTGTATCTCCACTGCCCAGCAACGTGCCCATATTGTGCGTGCCCATATTTTTTTGTTGGGCATCTTCACAACCGAATAGGAATAAGCTGCTTATGAGTAGAGTAAGTTTGCTTGCCAATCGAACCATCACAACACCTCGCTTTGCAAACTGGATACGACAGGCTTGCTGACCAATCGCCACAGCGGAATCAAGGTCGCAATCACTGCCACCAAGATGGTGATCGCCGCAATGCTGAGGGCGTCACTCCAATTCCACAGATAATTTAAGCTCCAACCAAAAGCGCGCAAGGTGACGATGTCTGTCAGTACATAACCCACCATGGCACCGAGGGGCAGGGCGATAACCAGAGTAAAACTGACCAAAGCGACGATCTGTCCGACCACCATGGTCATTAATTTACGACGATTAACGCCAAGTGCATACAGCCTTGCAATGGCGGCTTTACGCGCGTCGAGCAACATGAAACAAGCACTGAACAAGCCAATCACCGCGACCATCAACGTCACGCCGTTGAGCGCACGCGTAATGGCGAAGGTCTGCGAGAATATATCCAACGCGATGGATTTGATTTGCGCCTGATCGTAGAGCTGACTTGGATGCAGATTCAGTTGCTCGCGCAGTTGCTCGTAGACGATTTGTGTGTCACCCGAGACTTTAATACCAAGGCTTGTTGGCAGGTCGGTAAAGCCACTCTCTTGCCATAACTTTGGTGCTAATAAGACTTCACCGTTGGGTGAGCCGTAATCATGGAATACCGCACCCACAAGTAGGTTCTTATTTGGAACGGCATCAAGCGTGAGCTCGCTACCCAGTGATAAACCCAGTTTGACCGCGGTTGGCTCACTAATAGCGACTAACTCACCTTGGTAAAAGCGCGGCCAGAAGTTCTCCAAATGCGATTTGAACACCATGGTTTGCTCTAAGGTGTCTTTGTCTTTAGTGCCAAGCAAAATCGGTAAACCTTGCAGGTTATCATCGACGTAGTATTGCTTGTAGACGGTCTCAACCTTATCGAACTGTCCTAATGCGCGCTCTACATCTGCGATTTCCCCTTGGGCAGGGCTGACGTAAATATCAGCGTGTAACCTTTGTTCTAACCACTGCTTTAGGGTGGACTCAAAGCTGCCAACTAGCGTGTTCATGCCCATATTGGCTGTAACGGCGAGTAGCAGTGCCATCATGGCGAGAGAAAGCGGAGAAATCAGCTCGCGCAGCTCAGCAAACAGATACTGCATCAAACCGGAACTGGTGCGTTTTTCACACCAATTGGCTAATACGCTGAGTGTTTTGGGTAGATACAAAGGAATCGACACCACAAGCACGCCGAGCCACGCCATGGTAAATCGGTGGTGCTCACTCAGCCACAAACCCGCAAGCGCAAGAATCGTTAACGCAGCACCTATCAAGAACAATTGGTTTTCGTTAGAGGCTTCAGGTGCTTGATAAAATCCACCATGAGAGGAGAGCGGCTGGCGCACTCGCTGTTTAAAGTGCTGCCAACATGCCAATAGTGTTGCGGCTAACGTGAGCAGCAGGGCTTGCGCCCACCATTGCCACTGCCAAGTGCCGGGCAGCAGTGTCGCACCATAAAGTTGTTCTAGAGTCAGTGCTACGGTCGGATGCAACCAATGGCTGAGCTGCATGCCCAATACAAAACCCAGTGAAGCACCGATGGTAACGAGAATAGTGAGTTCAACCAACAGCGCAGAGAACACAATGCTCGGCGCAACACCTGCCTGTTGGATTTGTACTAACAGACGATTGCGTTTCAGCAAACTGTATTTTACGCCGTTGTAGGCAATGAACAGCCCGACTAAAAAGGCAAGTAAGCTCATTGCTGTGAGATTGAGGTGAAAGCTGTCGGTCAGCGAGCCAAGGTCTGTGCTTTGATTGTTGGAAATCCATTGCCCTTGATCGCCAATCAGCTTCTGCCAATTTGCTTGCGTGTCTTTATTCCCTTTAACACCCAAATGGAAAACCGCAATGTAACTGAGCTGTCCTTGTTTATTGAGCAGTTGCTGGGCAAAACCAATGTCCATCAACATTCGGCTACCTAACTGCCATTCGTCGGGTAGCACCACCACTTGGGTTGGAATGTCGTCCAGAGTTAGGGTTTCTACTTCTCCTAAGTTTTGATGTTGAGATTGACTCATCATCACGATTGGCTTGCCAGCTAAAAGCTCAGGTAAAGGTAACGCACTATCGAACAAAGATACGTTTTGTTGGTTTTCTGAAGAATAGCGCGAACGTGAAGAGATGGCGGCAATCAACTCGCTGCCTTGTACTGACCAGCGACGCCCTTGTTCGTCTCTCACTCGCCCTTCGATTACAGGTAGCGCTGCACTGAGCCCGTTTTGTCTAAGGGTGAAGTAGAGCGATTCGGGCAGATAGTTTTGCCCTGCTGGTGGAATAATTACGTTCTGAGCTTGTGCGCTAAGCTGCTCGGTAGACTCCGCATAACTGCGCTTGGCATTGAGGTTGATGGCTTGCACCGCAACAAACAAGGTCACGGCCAGCACGATACCTATCAGAATTGCGGCGGCTTGCAGTGGCGCCTGCCGATAGTGCGCTGCAAACAGATTCAGGGCGAGTCGAGTATGAGTGAATCTGGTGTTTGATGGCTTAGTTTGCTTCATGGTGAAGCTCATGTTTGTTTACTTGATGGCTGTTCTGTAGCTGACTGTTATCCAATCGCAGCCGTGCTTTCATAAATTCAGCGCATTCATGGCTGTGGGTCACCAAGAGCACGGCGGTATTGCCTTGGGTGGTGATTTCACTGAGCAGTTTCATCACTTCTAACCCTGCTTTTTGGTCAAGGTTTCCTGTGGGTTCATCAGCAAGTAGCAGTTTAGGTTTGTGTGCCAATGCGCGCGCAATAGCGACTCGTTGTTGTTGGCCACCGGAAAGGGCAGAAACATGCCTGTCGAGCAGTTGGCTGATGCCTAGAGTCTCGACCAAATAATTGCACCAGTCGTTCCATTTTTGTTGATTCAAATGCAGAGGGAAGGCGATGTTTTGCTGCACGTTGAGTGGCGTTAATAGATTAAATTGCTGAAAGATAACACCGAGTTTTTTATGTCGAAATCGGCTCCATTGTGGGTCTTTCCAAGCCGCCGTGTTATCGCCATCTAACCACAACTCACCATCGGAAAGCGGCTCAAAGCCAGCGATGACATTGAGTAAGGTACTTTTGCCGCTACCACTTGCACCCGTCAGCGCAACGCTCGCTCCTGTGTTCAACGTAAAGTCGACGCCTTCCAACACGCGATGTGTCTCTTTGCCATCGACAAAGCTTTTGCTGGCGTGTTTGAGTGTGACAAGTGGGCTTTCCATTTCCTCTCCCTGTATTCAAAAGGTGTCGTTTCTTTTGGCAATCGCTATTGCTGTTCGTTCTTTAGAAACTTTAGACAACAATCAGATAAAAACAGCGATTTACATCGAGTTTAGGGTCTGTTGACCTTTCGAGCTGATTTTTGCAGCGAATTGTTGGGTATTTGTGCAAGGCAGAAGCTTTGATGTGTAGTTAGCCTACATAAAAAAGCTGATAACGCAGTAGAAATGACCAACAAACGCTGTCCAAAGGGTTCGGCTAAAATCGTTCTATGCTTTGTTAAGGAGTATTTACTTAGAATGCTAGGCTACACACTCCTTGCCTCGCCTAAAACGATTTTATCTCGAACAAAACTTAATCTCGAAAGATAAACAGACCCTACTTTGTACTGAAAAGAAGAGGGAAGAGATTAAATGAGGAAGGGATATGACAGGCATTAAAAAAGCCCGAGTCAAACTCGAGCTTTCAAATATATTCAGCGTGGTCAGCTTACACGTAGTACGCTTCAACTTCGCCTTTAAGCTTGATTAGCATTGGGTTACCGAAACGGTCTTTTGCTTTAGGAGAAGCAATTTTTACCCAACCTTCGCTGATGCAGTATTCTTCTACGTCAGTACGCTCTTGGCCGTTGATACGAATACCGATTTGGTGCTCGAAGCATTCTTTGATGAAGAATGGGCTACGTGGGTTACCCGCTAGGCGATCTGGTAGAGCTGGTTTAGCTGTATCTGTCATTTTGTGTGACCTTGAAGTCATTAAAAAAAGTGCGTCATTGTAGTCAGTGCAAGGCGAGTGTTCAAGGACTGTGACTGGTTTTAATGGACCGAACTGCAATAAAGCCCTGATTTTTATCTATCTCCTTTTGCTCTTTCGGTGAGCCCTTTTAAAACTAATTCAATCATTATCTTTTTATCATTTTGATTCTCTTACTAGTAAACAGTTTCTCAGGTTCTCGTTGTTTATACTATGGTTATTAGGTGCGATAAGTATTAGGAAAACAAATGGAACTTGTGATCTTAGCTATCGCTAGATTTCGAAGTGATCAAAAAGAAGCAATGAGTAAAAACTTCGTCAATTTAGCGCAGTGCTTAACTGAGAATGGACATCATGTTGTCACTGTTACTCCAACTGAGTTTCGTTCTCATATTAAGGTTGAACAACATACCTTTCGTAATGAGAGTCGATATGAATCTCTGTTTGAGGGGCTGATGAATCTTATTTACTTATGTAGAGAGCTCAACAGGCTGATCGAGAAAACCAACAGTGCGAAGGTTAACCTACATATTGCTACGCCTATAGAACTATTGGTGGTTTTTTTCTTTTTAAAATCTCGATATCAAAAGCAGACGACTTTATCCATTTGGCAGTCATATTTGACCTTAGACGAGGTCCGTAATAACAAGCATTATTTTTTTCGGAATTGGTTTAAGTATTTACATTTATTGCTATTTAATTCGTTTATCAGTGCGCCTTTATACAAGCGTTTGTTAGACAATTTTTGTCAAGCGATTGTGCACAGTAACTACCAGAAATTTCAGTTATCTTCTCTGTCTCATTTGCCAGTCTATTTCATTCAAAATGGGGTTTTTTCTGAGCACTTTTCGCGACCCATTCCTGCAAAGAAGACACAAAGAATGTCTTTACTTTATATCGGGCATTCTAAGCCATCAAAAGGCGTTGACGCTTTAATTGAATTGGCTGCAATACTAAAGAAGCGAGAATGTATCGATTTTGATCTAACGCTCTGTCTCAGTGGCTTCGGCGACCAAGCAAATATAGAGAAACTTGTTTCTAAACATGAGCTACATCACCAAATAGAGTTTAAAGAGAGCATTGATATTTCAGTTGAGATGGCGAGTGCAGATTTGTTGGTTTTACCACTAAGGACATGTGTCGGAACGAGCCTAACACCTAACCTAATCGTGGAGGCGGTATCTTGCGGATTACCGATTGCGATTCCGGATTTCGAGCAATTATCGGATGTCATTCAATTCGGTTCTAATGCCATTGAAATTGATCTGGATGATTTAGAAGCGAGTGCAAGTGCGATAGAGAACGGTTTTAAGTTAGGTCAACTTGACCAGATGTCTAGAAATCAAATAGAGCAGTTTAAAGTTCGTTATACGTTAGAAAGTTTTGTGTCTGGCTATGCGCAAACACTCGGCCTTGGGTAGGAGGGAGTATGGATAAAATTAGCTTTATCGCTCCGTGTTTTAATGAAGAGTCTGTCATCGAGGAGTATTACTCGCGTTTGTGCGAAATTGCTAAGCAATACGATCAGTATTTGTTTGAGTTTGTTGTAGTTAATGATGCTAGTGTTGATAAAAGTGCAGTAATTTTAGACAAGCTGGCTATGGCGGATGAACGATTAGTGATCGTGCATCTTGCTGCGAATGTTGGGCAGCAAACCGCTTTGTTTGCTGGAATCGAAGCTGCAACTGGAGATATTAATATTACCATTGATATCGATCTTCAAGATCCCCCAGAAGTTATTACACAGTTCTTGGAAGAGATCGATAAAGGCTTTGATATCGTCCATGCCCAACGCTTGTCGAGAAGAAATGAAACCGCTTTTAAGCTAATTAGTGCAAAATTGTTTTACCGCTTTTTATCCCTTACTTCTCCCGCTAATTTAATTGAAGATTGCGGTGATTTTCGAGCATTTACTAAGCCAGTTAGAGAGGCCATTTCATGTTACCGAGAGAAGCACAAATACTTGAGGGGTATTTTTGCCATTATCGGATTTAATCAAACCATTATTCAATATGAACGTGATGGTAGACATGCAGGAGAAACGAAGTATTCACTTACTAAGATGTTTGCTTTAGCGTCAGACGCGGTACTTAATTTTTCCCGCTTTCCTATTCAACTGATGTTTGTTATCTCAACATTGATGTGGTCACTTGGCTTGTTATATCTCACCAAAGCACTAGTAAGTAAGTTCGTTTTTGGCACAACTGTCGATGGTTGGACATCAATCATCTTTTTCCAAGTCTTTTTCTCAGGGATTTTATTGTTCTTTATTGCCTTAATCGGCTCTTACGTCGGGCGAATTTTCGAGCAAGGTCAAGACCGACCCGATTACATTATTCGTTACACAAGGAATATAAAGAGTAGCGATGAAGATAGTTAAGTTTGGTTCAGTGGGTATCATGAATACTCTGGTCAGTTACCTCGTTTTTTGTGTTCTTATTTATTTTGATGTCTATTATTTGACATCTTCTGTTTTGTCTTTTTTAGTGGGTTCTGCCTTTAGTTACATCATGAACTCAATATATACGTTTTCTGTTTGTACAAATGTAAGAAGCTTTTTTAAATTCATCACCATAACGGCAGGATCATTGTTCTTGAGTGTTTTGCTGCTTTATATCTTTAAAAGTATTGTAGGCATTCATGTTCTCATTTCGCAGATTTTGGTCGTGTTGATTCGTTTCCCAATTGTATATCTATTAATGAAACGCATCATCTTTAATCAAGCTCATTTGTTTCAGCGCTGAAAAGAGGTGACTTATGAAAACGAATCGGCAAGAAAAACAAGATTTCTACAGTGATTCTGAAACGGTGAAAAAGTATGAAGATCTACGTTTTTCAAATGTTGGTGGACAATTTGTACATCAGTCTGAAGTGTCTTTGTTTTCACAGTTTCTTAATATCTGCTCCTTGCAAGAGTCAATTCTAGATATACCCTGTGGCACGGGAAGAATGCTTCCAACTATTAAGGCGTCTGGCTTTAAAAAAGTTTATGCGGCAGATTACTCTGATGAGATGCTCGCAGTTTGTTACGAGAACCCTTTGTTCCAAAAAACACATTTTTCTAAACAAGACATCTATTCAACGACATATCCAGAGCAGCAGTTTTCAGTAGTATTATCTAGTCGTTTTCTGTTTCATTGCGATGATCAAGATCGGTTGTTTTCGGAGTTTGAACGGGTAATTGCACCAGAAGGATATCTTATTTTTGATAGCCTAAGGTGGTCTCCGCGAACTTGGACTCGACTTTTTTCTGAACAGCTAGGAGGAGATGTTTACACCAATAGCACATCTAGTATTTACAAGCTGGCAGATGCACACGGTTTCGAGGTTATAGACTCTCAAGTGATCCTGCTCTTTCCTAGCTTTGTCTATAACTTTATTCCAGGCATTTTAATGCGCCCGTTGATATGGCTTGAGTCAATTTGGCCGAGTTTACTCAAAACGAAACAAGTTTGGATACTTAAGAAGCGATGAGTGAAGCAAGAGTTAGATGGCTACTTGGGATTAACTTAAGTCTGTTATTCGGTTTTTATGTTTACATCATATTCAATCTCGCGCTCGTTAATGATGATTACATGGCGCTTTATACCACATGGTTAATGAGCGTTGGGAAACGGCCGAATCTTGACTTCAATGTTGATAGCTATACTTTGCTTTTTGATTGGATGACGCCAGTTTACTTTTTCTTTGGCGAACGATTCGAGCTTATTTACGTTTTTCGTTCGTTTTTTGTTTTGTTTTTGTTGGCGATAGGTTGGCAAGTCTATGTGCTTCTTCGCCAAATATTTACAGTCAATATTGCACTCACTACATTGTTATTGCTCTTTGCCTCTTCTGCGATGGTGATGCGTGGCATTGACCTTCGTCCTGACCTCGTTATTCTTTTTCTTTGGTTACAAATAATCATTGTGTTGTATGTGTGCCCAGGAAGTGATGCTCATAAATTGTTTTGGGTGGGGTTATTATTCGGGCTTGCGATACTCTTCAAATTTAAGGCGATTTTGATTGGCGTAGTGATTGGGCTCTTCGGGCTTATTCGGCTAATTCAAAAGCGCTCCGTACGTGACTTTGTCTTGGATGTCAGTGCGCTTTTGTTAGGCATTATCTCTTGCGTGGCTTTGTTTGTTGCGACCGTTGGAATCTCTTCACTTGAACTGTTTTTGTACACGACGTTTGATTTATTTCTGTATTCGACATCGCATGTTAGTGACGCAAATTCTCTGAAGGTTGATGTACTGATACAGTACTTTTTACATGATATTGTTTATTGGCTGTTTGCTCTCATAGGAGTGGGAATATGTGTCGGTAAGCGGAAAGTACTGTCGTTTAAGCAAGCTCAGTTTTTGATAGCTCTGGTTATATTATCTGTGTTGTCGGTTTTGGCTAACCCCCACTATCATGCATATAACTTGGTCACACTTTACCCTTTGCTTGCGGTATTTGTTGCGTTCTCAATCCAGTACGTTGTTTCATCTACTCGGGAGTGGTCGAAAGGAACGGTTACCACTTGTATCGTACTATTCTTGATTGTGATTGCTCGTATCATCCACTATCCGGTACAACATAATAATCAGCACCAAATCGCCCTACACACATTCATAGAAAGGCACACGCAAGTTGACGATGCGGTCTTTGCCTATGAAGGAATAGGTCTTTTTCGTCCATCGACTTATCATTGGCGAACATCTGCCATCAAGATAGACAACTACTATCGGGGTCAGTATGACGTTTGGCAGGAAATTCGTGCAGTAAAGCCGATACTCATCGTCGAAAGTTATCGAATTCCTGATTGGTTATTAGAGGAGGACCGTGATGCTCTTCGGCAACACTATGTATCTATTGCTCCGTTTATTCTGGCTCTTGGGTTAAAAACACAATCTAGTGTTCGAGGCGATTTACTGCGCTCGGGTTGGTACGTGCTTGAGAGTGATCGCTTGAACCGTTGCTTTATTGATGGTGTTGGTGTGTCTGTCGGAGAGAAGATATGGCTCAACTCCGGAGCGTATACACTGATGTCCCAAGATGGTACTTGTACTCTTCATTGGTATTTTTCTCATCTTGGCATTGAGGCGCTCAGGCAAAGCAATCCTGAGAGTTCCCCCTATTTGTTTGGCCCTTAGCAAAAGTTGTAGAACCTAGTTTTGTTCCCCTATAACCCCTTTAAATACTGCGCGTTGGCTGTTGGTTGAATCATGGCATTCAGCGTTTGGACGGTTTGTTCGCTGTGTTCTTCAAGTAGAGCTAAGAACGCGTCAATCAACTCAGGTTTGCTTGCTGAGACTTTCGTTTCGGTCTGGATATCACGCAGATCGATCAACACATCGGTAAACAATTGCGGCAGATCGTGCAGCACTTGCAGGTTTAAGATGTTGTGCTCGCTGTAGATTGAATTGTGGCTGCCTTTTTGTTTTTGTACCACGTAAGGATTGTCTTTTAAGTTGATGATAGACGTGCGTTTATCACAGCGTTTCAAACAACCTTTGTTGACCTTCACCTTACGGCATCCTTCGGTTTGTTGGAATAAACATTGGCGGCTCGTGAGTAGGGTATTTGGATGATAAATGCTGTAGAAGCTGCGCATGTTTTGCGGACGCTTGATATGGCGCATCTGCTTCATATTCAGCTCGTTAGAAACAAACGCGCCACTTGCCGCGAACTCGTCTTGAAGGCATTTAAACGCGTATGAGTTCACCGTGTTCATTTGTGGGCCTGCCACCCAGCCTAAGCCGAGCTCTTTTGCGATCATGCCGACGCCTGAGTTGTTGGTGATCAACAATTCAGGTTGGATGGTTTCCAAAAATACACGAGCGGCTTGGTAGTCTTCGCCAATCAAAATGGCAGGGAACCAAGGTTTGAGCATTGGGTTGGCTTGGAACAATTCAATCATCGCGCTCAGTTCACCAGACAATCCCATTGGCAATTGATAGTAAACATCAATGTCTTGGTATTCGCACAGCATGGCTTCTTGTGCTGACGAGATCAGAACCGATAATTTTGGCGCACCTTGGCGAGGTTCTGGTTGAGGTAACGCTGGCAGAGTTGGCACATCAATCGACCCTTTCAAGCTGCTGCCGGATACTTGTGTCGAAGCGACATCGAACGACTTGGTTTGCTCTGCCACTTTCTCAATGATCGCGGTTTTGTCGTCGTAGAGTTTCTTTTTCACCGCTTGCACATCATCAGCAGACTGGCATTGATAAACCTTCGAAAAATGCTTTACAGCGTGGTCACGTGGGTTGTCGATGTACATCGCCTTGCCGAAATTACCTTGTAAAAATGCATTGGAGAAATCACGGTTGAACACCGTGTACAACTCGGTGGTGTCTTCAGAGAGCTCCAAACCCTCGCACAAGCGATCGATTTGCTGACGCCAATTGTCGACCACGGTATAGACGTAGTGCGATTTCTTGATTCGCCCTTCTACTTTTAAAGAATACACGCCAGCATCGGCAAGCGCTTCCAAGTCCCCAAAGGCGGAGTTGTCTTTCATATTGAGTGGGTAGCTGTTGCCCGTTTTGGTCGTTTCGTACTGTTCGCGACAAGGTTGACTGCAGCGTCCACGGTTTCCTGATGCGCCATTGCGAGCGGAACTGATGTAGCAAATTCCGGAGAATCCGATGCAGTATGAGCCGTGGACAAACACTTCCATCATTACGTTGTGCTCGCGACCAAATTGCGCCAGATGTTTTATTTCATCGATGTTAAGTTCGCGAGATAAGTTTACTCGGCTTGCGGTGAGCTGGTTGAGAAAGAGGATCTGGCCTTCGTTATGCGTGTTCAGTTGCGTTGAAGCGTGCACATCCAAATCGGGAAAGTGATGTTTGAGAATGTAGGCCAGACCGAGATCTTGCACGATCACGCCATCGATTTTGGTGGTGTTCAGTTGGCTGAGTAAGCGAACAATCGCTGGAATTTCACTTTCTAAAATCAGCACATTCAACGTTAGGAAAATCTTACAGCTGTGCTGATGGGCCAACGTTAACACGCCATTTAAGTTATCTAAGGTGAGGTTGGTCGCTCGGTTACGAGCATTGAAGCGGTCGAGCCCACAGTAAATTGCATCGGCGCCAGCGGCAATGGCGGCTTTGATGGAATCTAAATCACCACCGGGTGCTAATAACTCAAATTGATCGCGTGTCACTACTTTTCTCTTTCTTACTAAAATAGGCTGCAAATGTTACGTATTTCACGCTTTTGATGCTCGGCTAGTTAATGCTTTATTAATCTGAATCAATTTATCCGTGTTACACGGTCGACTCTTGAGTGGGTAGAGTGCAATTCGCGATAGCGGAATTTGACTTCTATAGTTTTCCTACACTTGGTTTTTCTATATCTAGTTTTCGACTCAGAGAGGAAGGGACGACAAATGAAAAAAGTAATCATCGGGTTGGTCGTGGCGTTGACGTCATTGAGTGCGTTGGCTGGTGAGGGTGTGGTAACCGTTGCGAGCACGCATTCAGCAAAAGATACGGCGGATAAATTTGTCGCTATCGCGCAAGAAAAAGGGTTGAACGTCTTTGCGCGCATTAACCATCAAGAGAATGCCACGAAAGTCGATATGACGTTGCGACCAACCGAAGTTATCGTGTTTGGAAACCCTAAAGTGGGCACGCCACTGATGATCTGTGCGCAGGAAGTGGCGCTCGATTTACCCCAAAAAGTGTTGGTGTATGAAGATGATGAAGGCAAAACGTGGTTAGCTTACAACGATCCGATGTATTTAAAACAGCGCCATCATATTGAAGGCTGCGACGAGGTATTGAACAAAATCAGCGGCGTGCTGGGCAATTTAACCAACGCGGCGGCGAAGTAGGGCTGGTTATTGGCTTCGCTTTTTTTACTCCGAAAACGAAAAAGCCAACCTCACAAGGAGGTTGGCAAATCTTACCTAGATTGGGGGAGGTAAGATCAGGAGGCGGCGAGTACGCTGTGCACTTCTGACTTAATTGAGTCAGACTGCGTACCGAAAATCGCTTGTAAACTGTCGCCAATTACTAACACATCTCGCGCGCCGAGCGCTTTTAGCTTAGCAACATCAACATTGGCAATGTCTTTCACCGAGACACGCAGACGAGTGATACACGCATCGACTGACTTGATGTTTGCTTTGCCGCCCAATGCAGCGACTACATCCACCGCAATTTCATCAGGCTGTCCGGCAATCTTCACTTCTGCAATGTCGGTTTCACGACCCGGCGTTTTCAGATCCAACTTCACAATTAGGAAGCGGAACAAGCCGTAGTACAGCGTCGCCCAGATTGGACCGATGATGATGAACATCCACGCGTTGGTCGACATTGGGTAGTAAAGGAAGAACTGAATCGCACCGTGCGCAAAGTCAGTACTGTGTTTGATTTCCAAAAATGCGGTGATCGCAAACGCAATACCGGTGAGGAAAATATGGATCACGTACAGCACTGGCGCGACGAATAGGAAGGTAAATTCGATTGGCTCAGTGATACCGGTTAACCAAGAGGTCAACGCCGCAGACATCATCAAACCGCCGACGATTTTCTTGCGCTCTGGAGACGCGCAGTGGTAAATCGCCAGTGCCGCTGCTGGTAGCGCCCACATGGAGTACATAAAGCCACCAGACAGATAACCTGCGGTTTTATCGCCCGCGAAGAAGCGAGTGAGCTCACCGGTAAACTCTTTGCCTGTTTCTGGGTCTACGTAGCTGCCCACTTCAAAGAAGAACGGCGCATTCCAGATGTGGTGCAAACCAACAGGGAGTAAAGAACGTTCACCCGCGCCGTAAACCGCCCAAGCGAGTACAGGGTTTTGGTACGCTGCCCAATGAGAGAATGCATCAAGAAGTTGTCCGACAGGTGGCCATGCAAACGCGAGAATCGCACCAACGACGATCGCCGATAGACCGGTGACAATGGGCACAAATCGCTTACCCGCGAAGAAGCCCAAATATTCCGGCAGTTTGATATTGTAGAAGCGGTTGTACATGATTGCCGCGACCGCACCGATAAAGATGCCGCCAAACACCCCGGTTTGCAGCGTCTCAACGCCCATGATGGTGGCGTCAGTTTCTAAGCCACGCAGACCAGTCACGATACCGAGCGATGCGTTCATAATAATTAGGCCAACTAAGCCAGCGAGCGCAGCCGCACCGTCATTGCCTTTTGATAACCCGAGCGCTACACCGACCGCAAACATCAACTGCATGTTGCCGAACACGCCTTCACCGGCGGCGAGCATCACTTTGTTGACCGCGTCTGGAATAAACGCAAAACCCGCGTTACCAATACCCAGCATCAAGCCAGCCACTGGTAACACCGCCACAGGCAGCATCAACGACCGCCCTATTTTTTGTAGTTGTCCAAATATACTTGCAAACATGGTTTCCTCCTGACGAATGCCAGTGTTGTAGGACCTGATTCCTTCAGGTCATGTTGTTTCACGTAAGGTCAGGATGATCATAGCGAGCAAGGCAGTGCCTAAGGTTACAAAAGGCAATCAGTTTGTAAGTGGCCGCTTACAAATCTCTTGCACCGAGAAGTGAAAATTGTAATCGGCTCGATTGTGCATGGGCGTTTAAGAATGCATCATATTGGCCAGCGCCAAACTCAGGGACGGACACAGGGAAAGTAGGATGGAAAACAAGCAGATACTGGTCGTCGATGACAACCTCGACCTTCGTGAAGCCTTGTCAGATTACCTTGGCCGCGCAGGGTTTGAAGTGCTTTGCGCGGAAAACGGCGGCGTGATGTGGCAACTGCTCAACGATCACCATCCTGATTTGATCATCCTCGATATTATGATGCCCGGTGAAGACGGCTTTACCCTGTGCCAGAAACTGCGCAAAAACTCCGATATCCCGATCATCATGCTGACCGCCGTCACTGAAGAAGCCGACCGAGTCGCGGGGCTAGAAATGGGCGCTGACGACTACATCACCAAATCATTCAGCCCGCGTGAACTGCTCGCACGAATCAAAACCATTCTGAGACGCAGCCAATCGACCGCCAATAGCAAACTGACGCGTAAAGTGCGTTTTGACGATTGGTTGTTAGATACCGTAACCCGGCAACTGACCCACGTTGCTAGCCGCGAGGTCAAGCAACTTAGTGGCGCGGATTTGTCGCTGCTCGGTTTGTTCGTCAACCACGCGCAATCAATATTGTCTCGCGATGACATTGCGCGCGAGATCTGGGGACGCGATGCCGACCCGTTTGAACGCGGCATCGACGTGCAGATCAGCCGCTTGCGTCATCACCTTGAAGATAAAGACCGCTCGCTGATCCTAACGGTGCGCAACAAAGGCTACATGCTGACCACGGACGTGCATTATGAGAATTAAACTCTGGACGGGATCACTGGTCGTTCGTACCAGTGTGTTCTTGTTGCTGGTGATCATTCTGGCGCAGGTATTATCCGGGATTATCTGGTATCAACACGCCAGCGAACGCGATAAAGAGGGCCTGACCACCACAGTTAAAAGCTTAGCACTGAGCGCTTCTTCCACCATCGCTTTCTTTCAAACCCTCCCTTCTGAATATCGCCACTTGGTGCTCAATCAACTGCGCAACATGGGCGGCACGCGCTTTTTCGTCTCACTCAACAATCACCAGATTAACGTCGACCCACTGCCAGAGAGCGAGCGCAAAACGTTGGTCATCAACCAAGTTCGTGAAGTATTAGAAAACGAGCTAAGCGGCATTCCTAATATCGAGGTGGAGTTTACCCAGCGCGACAAACTCAAAGTGTTCAACAACGAGCTACCTATCGACGAACTGCCACTATTGTGGGCGCATTATTCGCTTTCGTTTGGTGACCTCAACCCACCCATTCTGGTGATGCAGGTCGAAGTCGCGCAGAACGAATGGTTTTATCTCGCGGCGGTGCTACCCGCGCCTTACATCAACCTAGAGACTAACTATTTTGAGCTGCGCCAATGGCTGACGCTATTGCTGTCCGCGTTAATGCTGTTGCTGTGTACCTGGTTTATCGTTCGCAAAGAGATTCAACCGATTCGAGAGCTGGCAAAAGCCGCAACCCTGATGTCGAGCCGATTAGGCGTGCCCGAAGTCTCTGAGCGCGGCAGTAACGAACTGAAAGCGGCGGTACGTGCGTTTAACAAGATGAATCGACGCATCGACAGCCACATTAAAGACCGCGAGATGCTGTTCAGCGCCATCTCCCACGATCTGAAAACGCCGATAGCCTGCCTAAAACTGCGGGCGGAAATGCTGGATGACGACGCCGACCGAGAACGCTTTATCCGCCTGAGTAACGACCTAGACTTGATGGTCAAAGGCGCATTGCAATGCATTAAAGAGACCGATATCCACGAGGAAATCGAGCCGATCAATTTCACCCAACTGATTCAGCACATTTCCGCCAATATCGCCGATGCGCCGGACACAATTCGCATCCACGGCGAAATCCGCACCCACTTTGCTGGTAAACCATTAGCGATTAAACGCTGTATTCAGAACCTGGTCGATAACGCGCTCAAATACGGCCATCAAGCGGACATTACGCTGAGTGAAAGCCCAGAGTCGATCCAGATTGAAATTGAAGATCACGGTGACGGTGTTGACGATTTATTACTTGAAAAGCTCTGCCAGCCATACTTCCGCGCTAGCAACGATAAAGAAGGCAGTGGGCTGGGGTTAACCATTTCACAGAGTATTGCAAAGGCTCATGGCGGCAGTTTGTTGCTGAGCCATTCTCAGTTTGGCGGCCTCTGCGCCACACTAACTTTCCCGAGAGACTGACTATGAACAAACTGGCATTATTGTTCCCACTGTTGCTCGCCCCTTGCGTCGCTCACGCTGAGTCGCCACAAGGGGTAGAGTTTTTACATTGGTGGACTTCTGACGGCGAACAGCAAGCGCTGCAAACACTTAAAGCGCAACTGAAACAGCACGATATTGAGCTGCTGCAAAGCCCGGTGTTAGGCGGTGGTGGTGACAGCGCGATGACGGTACTGCAAGCTCGCGCGCTGGCGGGTAATCCACCGAGCTTCGCGCAAATCGAAGGGCCAAGTATTAAGGCGTGGGATGCCATCGGTATTTTGCACAACGTCAACGAGGTTGCCGATGAGCAGCGCTGGGACGAGGTGCTCTACCCGCTGTCTATCGAAATCAATAAAACACAAAACGGCTATATCGCCCTGCCACTTACGCTGCACCGTTTGAACTGGCTGTGGGTCAACCACAAGCTGCTTAAACAACTGAATCTATCCGCGCCGAAAAACTGGCAAGAGATGTTCGCCGCCATGGAGCTTGCTAAGCAAAATGGCATTGTACCGATCGCGGTTGGTGAGCAGCCGTGGCAAGTCGCCCAACTTTTCGAGAACTTAGTGATCTCCACTGGCGGCGTTGAGTTCTACACCAATGCAATGGTTAAACTTGAGCGAGACAGCATCGACAGTGATACCCTGCGCCAAGCGTTGACGCAATTTCGCCGCCTGAGCTTGTTGATCGACAACCAATTACCCGACAGTAAGTGGGATACGGCGACCCAAGCGCTAGCCGACGGTCAAGCGCTGTTTCAAATCGGCGGTGATTGGATTTTGGGTGAGCTGCTCGCCAATCAAGTCTCAGTTCCGCAAGAGGTCGGCTGTTACCCAACGCCTGACAGCGATGGTGTATTCCTCTACAACATGGACAGCTTGGTGTTTATGTCGAGCAAGTCGTTTTCTTCCGAGGCTGCTCAGCAAACCGCAAGCGCGCTGGCAGACGTCGAGTTTCAAGCTAAGTTCAATAAGGTAAAAGGCTCGATTCCGGTACGCACCGATATCGACATCAGCGATTTTAATCCGTGTCAGGTCCAGTCATATCAAGACTTTCACTACGGCGTTAAACACAACCTCGCTGTGCCGAGTATGATTGATTCAATGGCGGTCAATCCGGTTGCTCAGCAAGCGATAAACTCGGAAATCTTCCGTTTTTACCGCAATCCCAAGATGGAACCCGACGAGCTGATAAAACGCATTATTGCTATTTCGCAAAGCGGTTAATGGCAATGAATTTGTGCCGAGTGGAATAAAAAAGCCCCAATGATTGGGGCTTGAGTAAAGCGAAGTGTGCCGTTTAGAAATAGTGGAAGATCGGCGGTTCATGCATCAAGAAGTTTTGATGGGAGATGTTCCACGCATAGGCGCCCGCTAAGGTAAACACAACATAATCACCAATATCGACGTGGGCGACGTGTTGATTGCGTGCCAGCACATCTTTGGGCGTACAAAGCTGGCCGACAAAGGTCGCTTGTGCATGCTGAATTGAGTGAGAAATCTCATGGTGTTGCTCGCTTTTCAGGATGACGAATGGATGATCATGGCTCTGCGCTGCTGGCGTGCGGAAGTGGTGAGTTCCCCCGCGTGCGATGACAAAGTTTTCGCCAAGATTTTGCTTAATATCGAGCACTTCCATCACGTAATAACCACATGCCGCCGTGATGAAACGTCCGCATTCAAAACGCAGTGTCCAATCTTGCACTTGCTCTTTAGCGATGAGGAATTCCAACTTGTCGCAAAACTCCATCCACGGAAAGTGTTGCTCAGGGTTTTGGTAGTTAATCCCCATGCCTCCGCCTAAGTTGATCATCAGCTCACCGAGTTCAAACTCTTGTTGCCACGCTTTCACGACTTGGAAATAGCGCTGCATTAACGCTAAGTGACGTTCAACATCAAGCTGATGCGACATCAAGTGAAAATGGAAGCCTTTCAGTGACACTTGCGGGAAATCGCGCAGCAACATCAAAGCATTGCTCAGTTCGGACTCGTCCAAACCAAAAGGAGTCGGCTTGCCACCCATCGCCAACTTACTGAGCGTGATGTCGCCAATATCAATGTTCATACGCAAAAAGATCGAAGCAGGGCGGTTGAGGCGCTCGGTTATTGCTCCAATGCGCTTTAGCTCGGTGAGGCTTTCGACATGAATTGCATCAACATCCAGCTCAATCGCTTGTTGCAATTCACTTGGCATTTTTCCTGGGCCACCGAAGATCAATGGCTTATCGAGTTGCTGCTGGTGGAGGTGTGCCAACTCCCCGCCAGATGCCGCTTCAAAACCATCGACATACGGCGCGAGCGTTTTGAGAATCGGGCCCGATGGATTGGCTTTGGCTGCGTAAAATAGCTCGACATTTTTCGGCAAAACGTGACGCAGTTGTTTGATGTGTTCTTCTAAGGCGTTTAGGTCATACACGTACGCGCACAAGGGTTGATTTTGCTGCTGTGCGAGCGTGTGAACTTGCTGGCTAACGCGTGTCGGTAGGGAGAGTGAATTAGACATGTTGCGCTCCTTTTTCGTGTTGCTGCCAAGGCGCGGCGACTTGGGTATAGCCCGACTCCTTATCGGCTTTTTGCATCAAACGCGTGGTGAAATTATTTTTGCTTGGGAAGTGACCGCCATTCAGCAACGCTTCTAGTTCCGGCTGTTTTCCATTCACTGATTGCCAACGCACAATGGCACTTTGCACCGCATTCCACAGCGTTTGCTCTAGTGGCTCATCACCTTCTGCGATGAAGAAAATCGCTTCGCTGATGTTGTTGATGAAGGTGCAGTATCCGATGCGATTCCAGCCTTGTTCGCGACTGTAGTAAACCGATTGTCGCGCGCGTTCAGACAAATCAGTTAATGTTTCTGCTGGCCAAAACTCCGGCAGTAATTTAGTGCCTTCCAAATCACGAATCCAAACACAACACGGCATCTCTTGCTCAAAGCCAATCAAGGTGTTTTGCAAATGCGGCTCAAACGCCACCCCGTGTTTGAAGTAGTAATTAAACACGCCCGGAATTAGGCAATGCAAATAGCGTTCAAACCACAGTGTCGCGATGTCGGAATAGCGATTTTGCGTAGTACGCGCTTTGTTTTTAAGGCGTTGAGCAATGCAACTGTTGCCGTTTTTGTCGTAAGCAAACAGAGCGCCAGCGAGGGTTGGTTTTAAGATATCGACTTCGCTCAGCGAGAAATTTTCGCGATACAAAATCCCAAACGATTCGCGCGCTTTGGTGTTGTCATCCCAATTACGCTCAGCGACACTTTCTAGATTTAATGTGGTGGCGTAAGGCTCTGTCATCACTTTAAATACAGGGTTGTGCAGCTGTTCGTTTTCTCGAATCGGTTTGAGAATCGACGTGAGCTGCACGGCGCTGTCGAGTTCGTACCACGCGTTTTTACGCACGCAATTGGTTAATCGTACGTTGATGGAGAATTTCGCAAACCAGTCCATATCTGGGTGGTAGAGGGTACGAACTGAAGAGGTCGGCTGCATCTTTTCACCACCTAAACCCAGTGGCGTGATTTTGCCTTGTTCAATGGAGCGCTTCACGCTTGGGTTGCTCAAAATGGTGTAGCTTTCCCAAGGATGGCAAGGGTAGAGGGTCTTCCCATTGCTGGTGGTGTGTTGTGGCGCGAGCTGTTGTAGCATGTGCTGCGCAGGGTTAGCTTCTCCGTCGGAACTCAGCACATCAAGTAAGGACGTATCCACTTCAAACCAGTACAGCGGGACTTGCGCGCCGACTTCTGGAGAAAACGCCAAGAGATCATCCATGGTGACGCCCGAACGACTTTTCGGGGTCGGATGGAAAGTATGCCCCCAAATCAGAGATTGTTCCGAAGCGATAAATTCGTTGTGATGCGATTTGGGCGCGACGTTGAGAAACTGCTCGGTAACCAGCACGCTATTTTCCAGTTGTTCGATCAGCTCATGGTTAAATGGGATCGCCAACACCTGCTTGAGATAGTTAAGCAAAAGCGTAAGAGTTTGCGTGGCATCCAATTTCGCCCAACCAGAACCCGGCATTTTCGCCCAAGGCAGTTCTGCCAATTTGATTTTTCCCAGTTTACTCGCATAGTGAACCGGCAAAACCAGCAGGCCATTTTGTTGAGAAAGATGAACGGCTACCCGCTGCTTGGCGGAATAGTTGCGTTTTAACGTTTGGGGTAGCGTTGTCGATTGGTAGTGCCATTCCACTTGTTGATTCGGTAACGCAAATTCCCGTAAGTAACAATTAAGAACACCCATTATCGTGTTGAGTTGGGCTTTCTCACGATTGAGCTGCACATCATGCGCGCGCAACTCGCTAGTCTGAGAGGATTGAGTTTGTAACATGTTGATTTCCAAATTTTGAATGGAGAACCAGCGCGATCAAGGTGATTACGCTGACTATCGCAGAAAGTAGGAAAGGAACCTCAAGTAGCCCCAAGCTAGAAATGAAAGAAGCGCAAAATCCCGCCGCCACGCCACCCCATTTGGACATGGCATCAAAGCGAGAAAATACTTTGCCACTGAGTTTGCGATCCAGATTGCTCGCAAGATGCTGATGTAATCCGTGATAACAACACACCATCGCGATGCCGAAGATAATTCTCGCAGCAATGAGTGCGATTTCGGACGCAATCAAATGCAAGGCAGAGCTCACGGCAAGCAATGCAAACCCGAGCCACAACGTGCGCAGCGGTTGATGGCGATTCAGCCCATCTGACAACACGTGGATTTTGCCTGCCAGCAACAGATAGACGCCATGCGGCAGTGCGTACAAAAAACCGATCCATGCGTGGTGAGTGATGCCATATTGCTGCACAAACGGCGAGAAATAAGGAAAGGTCACCACCATAGAAAACGCAAACCCGAACTGAGCAAAGAAGATCCAACGAATGGCATGCATTGCGTTTTTCTTTGCAACAGGTTGTTCTTGCTGAGATTCTGAGTTTGGCTTTTCGAGGTTTTGTTCGGCGGGTTTATCCGCTGGCAGTGTTAGCGTGATGCCCATAGCAATTAAAGGCAAAACGCATAACCAAAGGTATGCGTTGAGCGGGTTGGTCTCTGACAAGCTCCAGCCAAGCCCAATGGGCGCAACGATCAGCGCCAAGCGAGCAGATAGTTGGGTTTTATTGAGTGACTTGCCGAGTGTTTTGGCTTCTTTAATTTGACTAGATAAGTAGCTGTTCGAGGCGGCCATGGTGCCGCCAAAGGTTCCTTGAACAATAAGACCAAACACAAACATGGCGAGGTTGTCTGCCAAGCCGCACAGCGCAAACCCTGTTGCAAGGCCAAGTTGCGCACGCAAGAGTGAGCGGCGGCGACCGTAGCGATCGGCAAAGTTGCCCCAAAATCGCGCTGCCAACGCAGTACAAAACGTAGGTAGGATAAACAATACCCCTGCCCAGTCCGCATCAATGCTTGCGCCTAACGTTGGCAACACGACGGGTAGAAATAGCGGCATACCTAACGCGGCAAACGCAGCGATAAAGTGGCACAACAACACACTGTAGATGAGTTTGGTCATAATCGTTTAACGTACGCTTTTTTTGATGGCTTCTATGTAGGCGCGTTGCGCTTCTTCGCTAGAAAGCAGTAAGAAGTTCGGGGCCGACAAACCATAGAACTTATTGATGTCGCTCGCGCCGGAGGCTTCTTTCGAAAGCAAACTGCCAGAGCTCAACAAGTACTTGGCGTACAAATCAGGTGCTTCTTGCAGTAACTCGCGTGCCAGTTTTATCTCTAACCCTCCGCTTTCTAGTCGGTTGAGTTGCTCTGCAATGCTTTTGGCCACGATGGCGTAAAGCGATGCAGAAGAGGCAATGCCCTTCGCTGCCATGGCTTCTACAATCGCTGCGATATCCAGTTGTAATGTGATGGTGGTAAACATCTGACCGAGCGCCAATTCATTGTCGACTTTGATGCGTTGGTCGAGCAGTTCATCACAATCCACGGGAGTTGTTCCTGCGACGTGTTTTTGGGCAGCATGCTCTGTTGCAAAGTGGAAGCGCTCTGGCCAAATTCGCGCCGCGTCGTTGTCTTTCATCGCGAGCGTCATTTTGCCCTGTTGATCAAATGCAATGATGGCGTTTTGCTGGTTGGACTCCAATGCGATGCCATAACGAAGCCACAAGGTGAGGTGCACTTGGCATAATAGATCGACGTAATCTTGGAACCACGCCAGCGTATCTTGTTGATAGTAATGTTCTGCCAAATGTTCTAAGAACAAGCGGTCGTCAGGCATTGGGCTTGCCAGTGCGGCAACCGGAACTAGCGCTTTGTCTTCGCAATGAATAAGTGGGTACTCACGTACGATGTACGCGAAGGTTTTATCCTCGCCGACGTGTCCACCGTGTTTTTCGTTGCAATGGAACAAGCGACTGTTTAAGTCGGCGTCCGTTTGTTCAAGGTGGCTGAGTAGGCGTTCAAACCAGTGGCCGTCATACAGTGTTGAAGGCTTGATTAAGCGAATATTTTTTGTGCCTAGCGATCGCATGATCAGCGGAACCTTGATGTGAATGTGCGGTGCCTCGTTGACGACCACAGTACGAACGGAAAGCGTCGGCGTCACGTCTAGATACGTTAAAGGCGCTTCTATCATACCTTCGGGTAAGGCTTCTAAAGATCGCAGGGTGAGCGGATGCGCAGGGAACAGTACGTGGCTCAGTGCAAAATCAGCAGGAAGCCCAACTTGCTCCATGGTTGGCCAGCAATCAGGTTGTTCGCTGGTTAATGTCACCAGTGATTTTTCAATCGCAATCCAATGCAGAGCAAAGCTTGGTGCAAACTCGGGCGCGTACTTAGCAAGGTCTTTATCGCTCAGACCAAACTTCGCCCGCGCAGTTGGATAGTACGGATGGTCAAGGTAAGAAGCGATCTGGTCGGCTAGCAGCAGTTTTTGATGCCAAGAACCAAGCTCGGATATTGGTTGAGAAATGTGGTCTGCGTGATGATGAAACGCTTGGTCACACAGCGCTTTGTGTTTCTCTGCACATTCCAGTTCTTGAAGGTATCCCGCCAGCAACTCGTGAGAGCTCTCGTGCGCCAGTGTCGTTAGTAGCGCAATCCACTCTTTGTAATGCTGTTGATGCTCGATTTGGCCATTTTTCTCCACCCACCAACCTGGTGGTGTTTCGTCATTGGCGTGACCGTAGCGCCAGTGCTGCATGTAATACGTTGGCGCAACAGGTAAATACAACGTGAAATCAGAGTTGGCAAATATCAGCCAGACTTGCTCGTCTTGAGGAACAATTACCCCTTTTGGCGCGTCTCTACTGAACTTGGCCTTCGACAAAATGCCAAACATGTCTTCGCGCAAGCAAGTGTCGATCAATCGTTGCGTTAGATACAAAGCGTTGTCATTCATGCTGCCACCTCACGAGTCGGAGCGAGATCGAAATTGCTAAGCGCGTTCTGCAGCGCTTGGTCGAGGTTTCGCCCTGATGGTGAGACAATCGAAATTCGGGCGAGATAATCCTTATTGGAATAACTCTGTTGGAAGTGTTCTCCAGCGGTTTTTAGTACCTGTTGCTGGGTGATGATATCGTCATCGTGTTGGATGAACGACGTCGAACCTCCGTCAATCACACCACTGTGTCCCGCAACTACGTAGTGCACGTGCGCTGACCCATGAATTTGGTAATCGCCGTCCAATCTTCGACCCAGATGCAGACCCAAAATCGTGCTAAACCAGCCGAAGTGAGCGAGATTGTTGAGCAAGAATTCGCGGCCATCTCCAATACTGCGGTAGTTGATTTCCACCAGAACTGGGCCGTTTTCCGTGATGATAAATTCGCTGTGGCAAACTCCAAAACCAACGCCGAACGCTTTCAGTTGAGCCAAGCAAGCTTCTCGGTGAGCAATGCCGTTTGGTCCGTTCCAGTCTGCGGCGGTTTCGATAAAGTAAGGCGGCTCAGAGAGCGACACATCAAAACCGCCCACGGCGATAAGTTGGTTACCGTCTCCTAAAGTTTCGAGCGTAACCAACGGTCCTTGAAGAAACTGCTCCACCAGAATGGCGGCGTTTGGGTGCTTTTGCCAAAACGCCTCGCAGTAAGCATCGAGCTCGCTTTGGGAGTCACAGCGCTGTACATCTAAACTTGCCACGCCTTCTTTGGGTTTTGCTACGACAGGGAAGGCCATGCCTAATGCCACATTCGAATGGCGATGCAGCAAACAGCTTTGTGTGTTGGGTAAGGATTTTTCATTTAACACTTGTCGAGTTAAGTGTTTGTTTTTGGCCTTTAACGTGACAGACCAATCTTTGGATGGGAGGCCAAAAAATTGCGCGCAGATGGCGGTGGAAGTTTGTAAGTGATCACTATTGCTGAAAATAGCGTCTGGCTTTAATTCATGCTCCGTGATGGTTTCGATGAGTTCTAATGGGTTGAAGACATCACATTCTAGAATGGTATCCGGATTAAAGTGACTATCACGACTCGCCAACTCTAAATGGCTGAGCTTATGGTCGGTGATAAGAACGACGTGAAGGTCCATCGCTTTAGCTGCAGGCACAAAGCCGTGAGTGACTGCATCGTTAACGACATGACTTACGATAATCATCGTAGATTTCATGAGCTTTCCTAATTTTCTAACATTTTCTTCTAACGTTGATAAAGTCGCTCACGGTCGTCTTCCAATGTGCCTCTCTCGAGACGGAGGGCAGAAGTTTTAGTGTTTATTGTTATGATATTTGGTTTTTTTTGTTGTTAGTTGTGTTTTTAGGGTAAATAAATATAGAGCATAAAATTAATATTGCAAATAGAAATAATATTTGTTCTTATTTCCATCCGTTGGCTTTATAACAACTAAACGGAATTATGGAATGAATAAATTATTGACCCTGACCCCCTTGGCGGTCGCGATTGGTTCTTCATTAGTAGCACCAAGCGCAGTGGCTTCAGAAGAGACGAACTCAACCCCATCAGCAACTGAAACGATTCAAGTCTTCGGTCATCAGTACGAAGGTTATGCTGAACACATGCCTCAATCAGGCACCAAAACCGATGTGGAATGGCTTGATGTGCCACAAGCGGTATCCGTAGTAACGAAAACAGAAATGCAAGACCGAGGCGCGGTGCGTTTAGTGGATGCGCTAGATGGGGTAGCCGGGGTCAATAACACCTTGGGCGAAGGCAGCCGCGATCAGTTCATGATCCGTGGTTTTGATTCACTCAACGATATGTACCGTGATGGCTTGCGAGATGACGGTACGTTGCAGTCTTACCGCAGCTTAGCGAACGTTGAACGCGTTGAAATTGTGAAAGGCCCTGCGGGTGCTTTGTATGGCCGCGGTTCGGCTGGGGGCATCATCAACTTGGTGACGAAACGCGCTAACGGTGAGAATTTTACTCACGTAAACGGTAGTGTAGGCAGCAACAACCAGTATGTTGGTCAGGTCGACAGCTCAATGGCGTTTACAGATAAGGTCAACGGGCGTATTAACTTGGAATACCGTCAAGCCGACTCGTACGTTGATCATGTTGATTCAAACGATTTCTTCATTGCACCGACCATTCGTGTGTTACCAGCGGACGGTCACACCATTGATATTGACGTGGAATACGCCCATCAAGAACTAGTGCCGTATCGTGGTGTGCCATCAAAAAATGGCAAGCCAGTTGATTTGCCAGTAAGCACTTACTTTGGCGGCACAAACGACTATCAGGAGTCAGACAGTCTCCGTATTGCGGTGGATTACGAATGGCGTCTGAATGATCAATGGGTATGGAACAACCGAGCGGCGTTCAACCATATCGAACTTGAGCAAAAAGGCACGCGTCAGGGCAAAGTGACGGGTAATGAAGTGTCTCAAACCGTCAACAACTTTGGTTACGATCCACGTACTACGACCACTTTACAATCTGAGTTGGTTTGGGAAACCAGGGACAATCAATTGATGGTGGGTGCTGATTTCAACCAGATCGATATCGACCTAACGTTGGCAAGTGACAAAACGCTTCCTCCGCAAAATATCTACGACCCAGTCGTTGGTCCAACGCCTGATCCGGGCTTTAAGCCATTTCGTGACAATACCACCACCACGACAGGTTTGTATGTGCAAGACGTCTATACGTGGGGTGACCTTTCTTTGATCGGTAACGTGCGTTACGACTCGATGGAACTCGAACAACAAAAAGCGGGCTCAGATAAGGAAAAATTGGATGATGACAAAGTCAGCTACCGTGCTGGTTTGGTATACCGCATCAATTCCGACACATCCGTATACGCCAGTTTAGCGCGCTCTTGGCAGTTACCGTACGCTGGTATCTACATCAATCCAAAATTGGCGGAATTCTTCCACACCGACTTAAAAGAGGTGGGTGCGAAAGCGTACCTTTTGGATAACGCATTAATGTTGAATGCGGCACTGTTCCAGATTGATCAAGAGCAACCACAAACTAAAGTGGACGGCGATGTGATCGATAAAATTGAAGTGCGTCACCAAGGTATTGAATTAGAGGCTCGCGGTCAAATCACCAAACAGTGGGACATCTCTGTGGGTTACAGCTACTTAGATGCGGAAGACAAAGCCACAGGCAAAAAGCCTAACGATGTATCAGACCACTTGTTCTCTCTTTGGAGCACTTACCAATTGGATGACAACTGGCGTTTAGGCGGTGGTGTGAAGTACGTGGGCGACCGTTACGCAGGTAACGACGAAGCCGTCGCACTTGGCGATTACACAACGGTGGATTTGATGGCGGCGTACACCACTGGTCGTCACAAAATCCAAGCGAACGCTTACAACATTTTGGATGAGAAATACATTCTTGGCGCAACAAACGGCACGTCTGGCTTAAACCAGATTGGCTACGGCGCACCAGCCGAGTTCATGCTCAGCTACGGATATCAGTTCTAGGCTTTTTGTGCGTAGTTAGCGCCTGTTAGCCGATTTTTTCCTCATATTGAGGATGTTTAGCCCCGAGAGCCTACGGGATGTATTCTGCCCGAGGCTCAATTTCTCGCAAAGGAGATCTTAATGTCTTACCAGAATTTGGATGGTAAAGTGCGTGTACGTGCTGGTTTGTCTACCACTTACAGTGTGCTTGCGATTGCAATCGCTTCTGCCACATCCATGAGCGCGGTTGCCGCTCCTGCTAAAAAAGAACAAACTACCGCGATGGAAACCGTCGTTGTCACTGGTAGCGTGATTGGTAAATCTGAAATTGAAGACGTCAAAGAGTACCCAGGTGCTCGTACCGTCATTACCCGCGATCAAATCGAGAAAACCGCCGCAGGCTCGATTGATAACGCGCTACAGCGCGTGCCGGGTATTAAAGTTCAGGATGAAAGCGGAACGGGCGTATTGCCTAACATTTCCGTACGTGGTTTGAAAGCAAGCCGTAGCGGTCATGCTCAGTTCTTGATGGATGGTGTACCGCTAACACTTGCGCCATATGGTCACACTGGTCAGTCTATCTTCCCAGCAACACTGTCGATGCTTGATCGTATTGACATTGTACGCGGTGGTGCCGCAGTACAGTACGGCCCAAACAACGTCGGTGGTGTGATCAACTTAGTGACCAAACCGATTCCACACACGTGGCAAACTGAAATCAGTAACCGCCTTACCGTGTTTGATGGCGGTGATGCGCCGTTGAATGATTTTTACCTACGCACGGGCGGCTGGTTAAGCGACACATTTGCACTGCAGTTGGAAGGTAACTTCCTAAAAGGTGAAAGCTTCCGTGAACATTCCGATACGGACGTGAAGAACTTTCAAGCTAAAGCACAGTGGCTATTGAGTGACACTCAAGAGATTCAAGCATTCCTGCAACGTTACGATGCTGAAACGCAAATGCCTGGTGCACTTTCGCCACAAGATTACGAGCAAGATCGTCACCAATCGAAACGTCCTTACGATGATTATGAAGGTAAGTCGACACGCTGGAGTGTTAAGTACATCCACGATTTGCCATTTGCCGACAGTGCTGAGCTAGAAGTGCTAACGTTTGGCCATAAGTCAGAGCGTCTTTTCAAGTGGGGCTTTAACAGCGCGGGTGGCCATTGGGCGGATCCGGCTCTGCCAGCGACGGACGTTCGTACCTCTCCACGTGAATTTACCGTGTATGGTATAGAGCCAAAAATGGCGATGTACTTTGGCGAAGGTAAATCCGTTACTCAAAACTGGATCGTGGGTACCCGTTATGTTAACGAAGACATTGACTACAAACTCACTCAGACTCCAATCGCTGGTGGTGCAACCAGCGTTCCGCGTGATTGGCATTTAGATACGGACGCGTTTGCTGGATACGTTAGCAACGAAATTGGTTTGTTCAATGATACATTGAAGGTAACGCCTGGGTTGCGTGTTGAGTCGGTTCGAATGACATTTACCGATCGTGGTAAAAAACAAACGGCAGACAACACCGTGACGGAATGGTTGCCAGGTTTGACGGTGGCATACAACTTAACTGAACAGTGGGTGACGTATGCGAACGCGCAAAAATCACTTCGTGCGCCACAAATTGCCTACATCCGAGGTTTGGGTGAAGAAGGTAGCGAACTGGCTTGGAACTACGAAGTCGGCGCGCGTTACACCCAAGATGCGACCAGCTTTAACGCTGCACTTTATCGCATCGACTTTGAAGATCAATTGCAATGGCAAAGCTCAACGCAGACCTTCGATAACATCGGAAAAACACTTCACCAAGGCATAGAGCTTTCTGCTCGTTACGTGCCTGAAGCACTACCTGCACTGAGTTTAGGCGCAAGCTACAACTATCTAGACGCTACGCTTGAAGAAGAAGGCACGAATAAAGGTAATCAACTGCCTTACACCTCTAAGCATCAGCTTGGTTGGGATGCAACCTACGCATTTTACGGCATGGACACCACGCTATCGGGCTTCTACTTTAGTGATTCGTATACCGATAACGCCAACACCAGTGCCGAAGATGCAACTGGCGCAACGGGTAAAGTACCATCTTACATGGTGTGGAATTTCAACTTGGGGACGGATTTATACAAAGACGACAAAGGCAAGTTACGCATGAATGTTGCGGTGAACAACTTGTTTGACGAGGAGTATTACTTCCGCGGGATTGATACAAGCCCAGTTGGTCGGTACCCAGCTCCGGGACGCTCTTACACACTGGATCTGAACTATCAGTTTTAAGCGTTTCGTTCACCGAGTTTGAAAAGAAAAGTCGCCAATTTACCTTGGCGACTTTGCCGATCTTAGGTAATGGAAAACTCTTAGCACTGGAAAAAAGCAAGATGAAAAATAAAAAACAATTTACGATCAAACACTTTTCAACCGTTTTGCTGATGCTACTGAGCTCAGCTTTGATGTCATTTAGCGCATTTTCTCAGGCGCGCAGCGTGCAAGATGAGCAAGGCACGTTTGAGCTAGAAGCGATACCTCAACGTATTGTGGTTTTAGAGTTTTCGTTTGTCGATGCATTAGCGGCAGTCGATGTCTCACCGGTAGGCGTCGCCGATGACAACGATGCCACACGAGTTATCCCTGCTGTTCGCGCTAAGATTGAACCTTGGCGATCGGTCGGCATGCGTTCACAACCGAGTTTAGAGGCGATTGCGGTGCTCAAGCCTGATTTGATCATTGCTGATGCAGAACGTCATCGCGCGATTTATCAGGATTTGCAGCGAATTGCGCCAACTTTGCTGTTAAAAAGCCGTGGTGAGACATATCAAGAAAATCTCGAATCCGCACACAAAATCGGCGTGGCAATTGGCAAACAAGCGAAAATGACACAACGAATTGAGCAGCACAAACAGACAATGGCGGAGTTCAAACAGCATTTTGCAACACAAGAAACCATTCAGTTTGGTGTGGTTTCTGACAAAGGGATGTGGCTGCATAGCCCGGTTTCTTACGCTGGGGGCGTTTTGAGTACGCTGGGCATCCAAAGCCCGCTGGCTCCATCTGAGCAAAAAGCGTATATCCCAACCAGTTTCGAACTTTTACTAAAAACCAACCCTGATTGGTTGTTAGTTGGACTTTACTCTCAACCAAATATTGTGGATGAGTGGCGCAAAAACCCATTATTTAAGCTGCTAACAGCTGCGAAAAAACAGCAACTTGTTGAGGTCTCTCCTGAACTGTGGTCGTTAAATCGCGGCATGTTGGCTGCGGAAGAAATTGCCCGCAATCTTGAAGCGTTATTGGAGCGCTCATGAGTGCGGCGATAAGCTCGGAAAGCGCGTCTTCGGTTAGCAAATCGCATTGGAAAGCGAGCTTGTTTGTCTGTGCTATGGCGTTGTGTACGCTCTCAGGCTATGCAGCCTCAATGATTGGCTGGTCCAACTTTTCTTTGAGCGTTAATGATCTGACAAGCTATTGGTTTGCGTTTGATGAGGGTAATATGCTGCATCAAATCCTCGAGACGCTGCGTGCGCCTCGTACCTATGCTGGGTTACTAATTGGCGCTTCGCTTGCGGTATCTGGAGTGCTGATGCAAGGATTAACTCGTAACCCTTTGGCGTCGCCATCCATTCTCGGCATTAATGCTGGTGCGGCTTGTTTTATGGCCTTGGCGTCTATCGGCGTACCATTCTTTAGTCAATTGAACCCAATCATCAACGCAGTACTCGGCGCGCTACTAAGTGGTGGTGCGGTCATGTTGTTGGGCGGTTTTTTCTCCGCGCGTTCTCACCCATTGCGTTTAGTGCTAGCGGGCATTGCCATCAGTGCACTGCTGATAGGGTTAACTCGTGCGTCGGTAATTTTGGCGGATGACATGGCTTACAGCGTGTTGCATTGGTTAACGGGTTCACTCTCCGCGGTAGATTCTGAGCAGTGGCAGCAACTGTGGCCTTTTGCGACTTTAGGTTTGGTGCTCGCCATGGGCTTAGCGCGAAACTTAAATTTACTCGCGTTGGGGGACGAAGTTGCTGTTGGGCTAGGTGGTAACATTCGCCTTACGCGATTTATCAGTGGTTTATCGGTTGTGCTGTTGGCAGGAACTAGCGTAGCGATTGCTGGACCAATTGGCTTTGTCGGGTTGTTAGTGCCGCACTTGGTACGCCCGATTGTTGGTCACAACTATCACATTCTCATTCCGGTTTCCGCCTTGTGTGGCGCGGCATTAGTGACGTGGTCAGATGCTTTATCACGAGCGATTGCTTTTCCGGCTGAAACGCCAGTGGGCGTGATTACCGCGCTGTTGGGCACACCTTGCTTTATCGCGATTGCAATGAGGAAATCATCATGATGAATCAAACCAAACTGTTTGCATTAGTTGGATTGTTGCTGATTGTGTCTTCTCTCACGCTGTTTGTTGGCGCGGCGAACATGTCGGCTCAACAGGTTTTTGCATTGCTGTTTTCTTTCTCTGACTCGGACTTTGTGATTCACCAATATCGATTACCGAGAATGTTGCTCGCCATTGGCGTGGGCGCTGGGTTGGGGCTGTCAGGCGTTTTAGTTCAAGGCGTCATCCGTAATCCACTTGCCTCACCAGATTTAATGGGGATAAGCGCCGGAGCAGGACTGGCGGCTACCGCTTGTTTGGTGCTGTATCCGAATGCGCCAGTGGCAATGTTGCCGATGGTCGCCATGGCGGGAGGCTTGCTTGCTGCTGGCTTTATTGCTGTGCTGGCTTACTGGTCGAAACCAACACCAGCACGTTTGGCGCTGATTGGTGTTGCTGTCAGCGCATTTTTAGCCAGCGGTATCGATTTTCTTCTGATTGTGCACCCTATCGAAATCAACACGGCGATGGTATGGCTAACCGGCAGTTTGTGGGGACGAAACTGGCAACAAGTGCCGTTTATTTGGAGTGCTTTATTGCTGCTACTGCCATTGGCGTTTTGGCTGGCTTGGCGGTTAGATGTGATGGGGCTGGGAGAAGAAAGCGCCACTACACTTGGCACGAAACCAAGACAGATCCAAATTCTTGCGCTGATTGCTGCCGTGCTATTGGCGAGCATCAGTGTGTCTGTGGCAGGCACGATCAGCTTTGTTGGCCTGCTTGCGCCGCATCTTGCGCGTTTGCTGTTTGGCCACAACCACAAGTTGTTGATTCCAGCCGCTGCAACCCTTGGCGCTTTGTTGGTGATTTGCGCCGATGGTTTAGCGAGAGGCTTACAGCCGCCAATTGAGCTACCAGCGGGAGTGCTAACATCTGTTATTGGCGCACCATATTTCATTTTTCTTTTGTATCGTTACAGAGGTTGGTAAGCATGTTACGAACGCAGAACTTATCCGTCGCGTACGGCAAACAGACCATCATTCCAGATCTCTCTTTGTCGATTCCTCAAGGTAAAATTACCGCACTAGTTGGTCCAAATGGTTGCGGTAAATCGACACTATTAAAAACCTTGGTACGCATCAATAAACCTGCTTCTGGCCAAGTGTTGTATAACGACAAACCACTAAGCAGCTACGGTGATAAACGCTTGGCGCGTTCGTTGTCTTTGCTGCCGCAGATTCTTGTCAGTCCTGAAGGTATTACCGTCAGAAAACTGGTCGAATATGGCCGCTCGCCTTATCTCTCTCATTGGGGCAGGTTAAGTCAACAAGACAAAGCCTTGGTCGAGCAAGCAATGCAAGATACTGGCGTGATTGAGTTTGCTGACAAGCCAGTTGAATCGTTGTCTGGCGGTCAAAGGCAAAGAGCGTGGATTGCGATGGTAATGGCGCAAGATACCGACGTAGTGATGCTTGATGAGCCAACCACTTACTTGGATCTCTCTCACCAAGTTGAGCTGATGAAACTCATGAGGCAGATGAACGACAAAGGCAAAACAGTGGTCGTAGTGCTGCACGATCTAAACCAAGCGTGCCGTTACTGCGATCATTTGGTGGTGTTGGAAAAAGGTCAGTTAGTCACGCAGGGAACACCGCAAGAGGTAATGACAGAAGGCATGTTGTCATCGGTGTTTGATTTACAAGCGAGAGTATTTAATGACCCAATCTCAGGCACGCCGATGTGTGTGGCGGTGTAGGTTTACGTCTTTGGAAAGCTATCTGCAATAAAAACGTCGATCCATAAAAACAAACCCCGCTAGTAACAAAGTTGCTAGCGGGGTTTGTTGTTTTTAAGAGCGTCCTTAATGTGGCGTTTAAGCCAGTTTAAACGTCGCCACTTTCGAGTTGAGATCCTCAGCTTGCGATTTCAGCTCAGCAGATTGATTCATCGATTCTTCGGCACCAACTACCAAGTGATCGGTCACATCTTTAATGGACGTGACATTTTGCGTGATTTCATTGGTTACGTGCGTTTGCTCTTCGGCGGCGGTCGCGATTTGCGTTGCCATATCGCTGATCAGCGCAACGGCCGCGTTGATTTCATCCAGAGCCAGTGCTGCGCGATCTGCATCTTCCACCGAACCTTGCGCGAGCTGAGAGCTTGTATCCATGATGGTCACTGCGCGTTGTGTGGTTTGCTGCAAGGTCTCGATCGTCGAGCGAATCTCTTCGGTTGAGGTGTGTGTGCGTTGTGATAGCACGCGAACCTCGTCTGCAACAACGGCAAAACCGCGACCTTGCTCTCCTGCACGCGCCGCTTCAATCGCCGCATTCAGAGCCAGTAAGTTGGTTTGCTCTGCGATGTCTCGAATCGTTGATAGCACGGTTGAGATGTCTTGCGCGTGCTGGTTGAGCTCACCGATGACAACGCTCGCTTGGTTGACTTCAGAAGACAAATTATTGATGGACGATTTGGAGTTGATCACCAACTCATGACCATTTTGTGTGCTTGCTGAAGAGTCTTGAGCGGCTTTAGCCGTCTGCTCTGCATGTGCGGCAATCTCTTGCGTTGCCGATGCCATTTCGGTCACAGCGGTCGCCACCATAGTGATTTCTTGTTGCTGATGGTTCAGATCAGAAACCGACTGATTCGCGCGAGTCGTGCTCAGTTCTGATTGCTGGCTTAGTTCTTCCGCTTGGTGACGAATATGACCAATAAGCTGCTGTAAACTTTCAACAAACTGGTTGAAGTTTTCAGCCAGTTCACCAACTTCGTCACGGTTTTCTACTTTGATGCGTTGAGTCAGATCGCCGCTACCGTTGGCGATTTGCGCAAGCGCATTCGAAACATTGTAGAGCGGACGGAACAAGATGTTACATAGCAGGTTAAACAAAGCCACACAGATAACGACGACGATAGTGGTTGCGATGATTTGATCCCAAACTGCATCGTAAAGTGGGGCAACCAACGAGTTTTGATCTAACACTGTGACCGTTGTGAGTTTGGTACCCTCTATGTGGCGCGCGTAAATCACATATTCGATGCCGTTAATAGAGACGCGACGTTCTGTACCTGAACGTGCGGCTGACGTAATGTCGTTGTTGTTGAGGCCTAGCTTGCTAACCGGTTGATTCAGCAGTTTACCGTTGTTATGAGTGAAAATATTGCCCTGTTCATTGGCAATAAACATATAACCTTCACCCGGTAGGATCACTTGGTTGAGGCTGTTCAGGATATCACCGATCTCTACGTCAGCACCCAGAACGACGGTTTGACCATGCAATTGCAGGGCTTTACCGAGCGACACCACATTCGCACCAGTTGCAGCAGCAACGGTCGGATTATCCATAAAGACTTTCGATGGATTGGCAATGGCGTTGGTGTACCAGCCCCACTTGCGAGGATCGTTATTACCTGGTGGCAAAACCACCCCATTAGCGTTGTCTTGTGACCCGTCCGGGTAAGCGAGGAAAACGTTATCGAACGCGCCAGAGTCTCGGACTTGTTTCAAATGTGTAACCAGAGAACGTTTCTCTGAATCAGAAGAGAGTGAAGTCAGTGCGCGCTCTTTAGAGAGTAGCCAGTCCTTTACGTATTGATTGTAAGATGCGCTAGTGCTTTCTAGTCGCTGTGCGACTTCGACATCGAGCCTATTTAATGAATCTCGAAAAGACAGCCCCTCTACCAGCACTCCCCCTAGAATGATGGCGGCACTGGCAGAGATTGCCAGTTTGTTTTTTAATGATAGATTTTTGAACATAAAGCGAATAATAGATCTTTGAATAATAGTTGTTGTGTTTTTATTCTCATCAGTGCTCTCTGCGCTGTTGAATATGCAGCAGAAAGTCAGATTCGAATCTGTTCAATAATTATATTTTATTGCTCAAAATAAATACTGACTCCATGTCGCGAATTTGAGTTTTACATCAAATAAGCAAAAGGATTTGGGACGATATTATTTATGTATTTGTAAAGTAAGGATTTGTCGATTTTTGTAAATGAGAATTCATTTCAATAAATGGTGATCTTTATCACATTTGCGTATTTGATAATCCATTAAAAATGTGAAGGTTATAGCACCGGATATATATTGATTAGCTTAATCATTGTTATGGGCAATCGTTATGCGCAGTATATTGTTAGTCCCCGCGTTATTAGTGTCAGGGTGTGCTCTGATACAACAGTCGACGCCGATTCAACCTGACGCCAACTGGCACGTGGACCAGTTATCGAACGGTATGAAATACCATCTTTATCCAACAGAAGACCAAGAAGTCTCGGTCCGTTTGGTGATGAATATCGGCTCATTCCAAGAAACATCCTCTCAAAAGGGTTACGCTCACTTTGTTGAGCATATGGCGTTTAATGGTAGTGAGCATTTTACCGGTAACGACGTTGTCAAACTTTTCGAGCAATCTGGTGGTAGCTTTGGCGCTGATATCAACGCTTTTACCAGTTATCAGCAAACGTCTTACCAACTTGACCTTGCGAATAATACGAAGCTAGAAGATGCCCTGAAGTGGATGAGAGATATCGGTAACGGGCTTGAGTTTGCTCCTGAGCAAGTAGAGAAAGAAAAAGGGGTGATTCTCGGTGAATGGCGACGTGCTAATCCGGATGATAAGTCCTTTTCTATGCATGCTTACCAAGCCTCGATTGAAGGCACTATATATGGTGAGCATGACCCAATTGGTACTCGCGAAGCGATTCAAAATGCTTCCTCAAGTAAGTTAAAGGCGTTTTACGACAAATGGTACCAGCCACAAAATGCCGAGTTGATTGTGACTGGTAATATCGACGTAGATTCACTGTCCAAGATTATCAAAAGCAAGTTCTCGAACTGGGAAAGTACCTCGGATACGGTAATAGAGAAGCGCCGTGATATTCGAGTGAACAACGAAAACAGAATCTTGCCAAGTAACACGATGGAATCACCAAGTCTTCATTTAGTGATTGAGCGTGGTCTAAGTGGCGGCACGACGATTGAGCAACAACATGAAGTGTGGCGTGATGAAGTCGCAACACAACTCATTCAACAGCGTTTGATCCGTGTACTCAGTGATGCCGCTGAACCTTTTCAATACGCTTATGCTGAGCCCTATTACTCTAACTATCAGCGTATGATGTCGGCAGGGATTTCGTTTGCACCAGATCGCCGCGAACAAATGCACCAGACTTTCATTCGTACCTTAGCGTCGTTGAGAGATTATGGTGCGACTCAATCCGAGTTAGATAGCGTTATGTCAAATTGGCAAGGTGAACTTGCAAATATTGATTCAGATTGGAGTCAGCGTAAGCCAAACAGTTACGCAGAAGCACGTGTTTTTCAAATTGGACAAGACAGTGTCAGCCAATCAAAAGAGAATTATGCCCAGAGTTTGGCAGAATTCATCAACAACGAGAATTTAGAGAGCATTAACACACAATTGACGGCTTTATTATCTCAGCAGCCAAGCTTTTTTATTGGTTTGGGGAAAAGCGAAACGTCAGAGCAGTTCAACGGTGTATTTGCCGCTCTAAACAGTGCCTATCTTCAAACTGGCGAAAAACCGCTAGAGATGTATGACAAAGTGGATGGATTCTTAAAGCCTACCCAGGAAGGCAGCATCACGAGCATGCGTCAGGAAGCGGGTGGTTTTCAAGTCTATACGCTATCAAACGGTGTCGAAGTGTGGTTCCAAAAAGATACTAAAGCGGGTGGTCGAGCGTATATTTACTATGCGAGCCAAGGTGGTAAAGCCGCTGTTGATCCGACGTTGTATGCCGCTTATGAAATCGCAGCAACAACGGCAATACGCAGTGGGTTAGGGGCATTTTCTGGTTCAGAGCTAGATAGCTACTTACGCAAAAACAACATTGCGCTTGGCGCGATGCTTGATGCGACCAGTCACGGAGCGCAAATTACGGCGCCAAATACGCACCTAACCGATGCTTTGAATGGACTATACAACCTAGCGACGGAGATTAAAGTCGACGAGCGCCAGATGGCGGCAGCGAAGCAAGAGTTTAAACAGCAGAGCGGCGCTTTTTTTGAATCACCGATGGGAAAACTGATTCAAAAAGCAAACGGCAATTCTTATTTGCCGGGGAGTCGTCATCGTATAGTGTCCAGTGATGATGTTGAACAAGTGACTTCCGAGCAGATACTAGCGGTGCATGAGCAACTTTTCAAAACCAATGATGGCTTTAAGATGGTTATTGTTGCAAACGTAGAGCCGGAAGAAATTACACCACTTTTGCGTAAGTATGTGGCCTCTATCGAAATGAAACCGAGTCGTTCGATTGATTATCACGTTGCGTTTAACCCGGAAGTGCCGGAGCGAACTGTGGTTGCGGATGGGCATGAACCTTCATCGTTGTATGTAATGCGTTTGACTAATACGAGCGATTACCAACGTACGGCAAGAGACACGGTTATCGAAGATATTTTGCAACGTATTAGTAATGCACGTGTTTTGGATATTGTGCGAGAAGAGTCTAGCCTTGATTACAGCCCGAGCATTTACACCATGACACAAGATCGCGAACCCATCTCTGATTGGCTCTTGGAGTCTCAAGTTGAGCCCGAAGACGTGGCACTTTTAGAGAGTAAACTGGGCAAAGTGTTTGATGATTTAGCGTCAAATATTACCCAAAAAGAAGTGGATACGGCCGCGAAACAACTGGCAGTCGCGATGCAAGGATTGGATGACAACCCAGCACAGAGATCATGGGCATATACTCGTTATTTGGTGCATGATTACGGCGTCGATGTGTTACTTGACGTTGAGAAAGTGGCTAAAAGTGTGACGTTAGATGAAGTGAAAGCGCATGCAAAATCAGCTTTTGGTCCACAAGCAAAACGCTCGGTGATGGTTTTAAATCCGGCCGAATAATCACGTAGTTTCTGACGAAAATCGTGGCAATAGTAATAAAAAAGACGGCGTGAAAGCCGTCTTTTTTAAGCACTTTAATCAAAGCGTTTTATGCTGATTTACGCGCAAGTCGCTTTTCATTGTTGGTGTTGTTTTCTTTTGTGATCGCACTGTCTTGAGCCTTACCCTTTAACGTTACCACTTCCTTTTCAGGTAATTCGGCTGCTTCACCAAAGAATTTGCCACCAGGTTCAATGCTGAGGTTATTGCTCCAGATCCTACCGCTTACGCGTCCCTTGGCAAGTACTTGAATGTGCTCTGCGTGGCAGTTTCCGTCCATCATGCCATTAATGATCAGTTGTTTAGCATAGATTTCACCGTTTACTCGCCCACTTTCTGCGACAACGAGAGTGCCTTCCACGTTAATTTGACCATCGACGATGCCATCAATCTGGACATCGTTTTCTACTTTGAGTTCTCCGCTAAGAGAACAGCCTTTGGCGATGAGAGTTGAAGCTGCTGAGCTACTCGTTGTTCCACTGTTTTGATTAAAGATTCCCATCGTATTCTTCGCTCCTTAGTAAAAATGTCTTCGAAATCATTAAGGCTCCAATCGACAAATGGTTTCGGATTCAGTGCTCGCCCAACAAATCGCACCTCGTAATGCAGGTGAGGGCCAGAAGAGAGCCCACTGTTGCCGGAAATTGCAATCAGCTGCCCTTTTTTGACGAACTGACCACTTTTTACTTTGAACGCTTTCAAGTGCGAATAAGAACTCGAAAAACCGAAAGAATGTTGCAGCCTGAGGAAGTTACCAGAGCCTTTATTACTGCGGCGGGTGACTTCCACTACCCCATCGGCAGGGGCATAAATTTTGGTGCCGATATTTACGGCAAAATCGAGCCCACGATGCATCTTGGCAACTTTTGTCACCGGATGGATACGCTTACCGAATCCGGAAGATAGCCGTACCTTGCCGACTGGAGAGCCACTTGGTATTTGGTTTAATAACACCATGCGAACGTTTGAGGTTATCGCCGCCGCATCGAGCCTAGCATCCAAGTTATTTGTCGAGGTATGTTCTCCAACCCCAAGCACTTTCTCTAATTCACCCAAACGTTCCGAAACAAGTTGTACCCGTTCTTCCCGTTCTGAAAGGTCATTTTCTAGCTCTGATTTAAGTGTTTTCAGTGTGCTGAGCTCTTCACCCATGGTGCGTGAATGTTCTGTCAATTCAGCTTGTTTTAACGCTGCATTATCAACGCGAGTGTACAAGTGATGAATTAAGATTACGGTCGCGGCCAGAGCAACAACAAAAAAAACGAAAAACGTTTTTATGTTGCGTTGCATCCTTTTACTGAAGTACCAATGTCTTGAGCCATTGATAGTTGATATAGAGATCGTCAACTGGTCTTTCATCGTCTTCTATTGCTCGTATTTGGTATACGTCTCGTCACTGAGTTAGTAGGAATGTAAGGAAAACGAGTAGGGACTGCCAGAGGCAAATTGGAAAGAAGTGTCAGGTCGTGAGGCGTTTTCAGATATTAGATAAAAGACTCAATAAAGATTTAATATTCTGCTGATTTTGGTCGTAATTACTCCAAATCGCTTCATTTAACTGAATATTATGATTTTTAAGGCGGTTATCCGAGAAATTGGATTGTGAATATTGCCAATAGCATCCGCACGCAATTCAACTTACTTCACGGTTTGCCTTATAAATGTTGGATAATTTATCAAACCGACATTCATTACATCGATAACTTGTTTATGATAGCGGTTGATATAAAGCACTATTCATTGGCTTTAAACCTAAGCGTTACATTTCGGTTAGGAACACATAACTATGACAACGGAGTTGGTCGTGAAAAAACTACTATTGGCTACAGCAGTGGTCGCAGCTGCAGGGGGCGCTGGCTACCTGTACCAAAACAATACTACCGCAAGTGATGCAGGCTCACTGTTAACGCAAGTTCCTGCAGATTCACTTATGGTGACGTATCAGACAGAACCTTTTAACCATTATAAATACATGAACGCATTCGGTACGGCGAACCAAGGCTCGATTGCAGAACTTTTTGCCGATGAACCACTGTCTCCACAACAGCAGTTTGCAGTTAACTTATTCGATGGATACCTAGAGAGTGCTGCGTCGCCAGAAACATTAAAAGCTTATTTGGGCACCGGGGAAAACATTAATCCTGTGTTGTACACAATTGGTATGGTACCGGTGTACAAAGTGGATATTGAAGACCCTGCCGCGTTATGGAAAACACTGGATCATGAAGAGCAGATGAGCGGCGCTAAGCATGAGTTGGTTAAGCTTGGTGAAGTCGAGTATCGTCGTTACGAGATGACTGATTCAATTGACCCGCAGGACGGTATTGGCTTGGTTGTAGCCGTGGTTGATAACGTGCTTACGTTAACGGTTGATGTTCCGCAACTGGGCGTTCAAAACCCGATTAAAATGGCATTAGGGCTTGAAGCACCAAGTCAAAATATTGCTGAGAGTGGACGTCTTGAGGCGTTGCAAGCCAAATACGGTGAAAACAACAACTCTTTTGGTTACTTTGATCATCGCGAAGTGATTAAAGGTTTGACGACGAAAGATGGCAATATGTTTGCTCGTCAAATTAGCACGTTGGATGCAATAGATCCTGAACCAACTATTGAGGAAATGCGTTCACCAGCCTGCCATACTGAGCTTACTCAAGTTGCAGAAAACTGGCCTCAGTCCGTCGCGTTTGCAGAATACAAGATGAAAGGCGATCAGGCGTTCATTAAAGGTTCTTTTGTTGTTGAGTCCAACAATAAAGTGATTCTAGATGCGCTCAAGTCGATTCGTGGTGTATTGGCAGAGTCTAAAAGTGATAAGAGTTTCTTTAGTATGGCGCTTGGTTTAGACATTAATACGCTAGCGCCATCGATTGGTCAGATTTGGGCTGACTTGACCCAGCCTCAATATCAATGCTCTTTATTGACACAAATGCAGCAAGAGATGGGCGGCCAGAATCCAGCAGCTGCTGTAAGCATGGGGTCAGGCATGGTTAACGGCCTCAAAGGCTTAAGCCTACAAATGTTTGATATCAAAGTAGATACTAATGCTCAGCATGGTGAAGTATTTAGCCAGCTAGATGGTATGTTGTCTCTTTCTGCCAATGATCCAATGATGCTTATTCAAACTGCGCAAATGTTCGTTCCTGAACTTGCTCAATTGCAAATTCAACCGGATAACCAACCTGTTAATGTCAGTGACCTATTAGAAATGCATACTGGCATGAAGGTGGACGTGTTTGCTCGTCTAAACGAAAACCATTTCACCCTTTACAGTGGTGATAGTGCTGCGGAAGCAAGCAAAGAAGTGATGGCGCAATCACTTTCTCCAAATGGCTTGTTCAGCTTTGATTTTGATTCAGAGCGTATTTTGGAAGTGTTAGAGAGTGCGTCGTCAATCACTGGGGAGCCGGTTCCGGATGATGTTGTCAAAAGCTTACAAGGCGAGCTTGTTGGTGGTATGACGATGGACGTGACAGACCAAGGTATTGGTTTTGAGTTTGATTACCGTGGTGCAACTAAACCTGTAACGGTTGCACAACAGTAACACATTGAGTAGAAAAAGGCGGCATATGCCGCCTTTTGTTATTATGTACCGCATTAAAAAGCGAGTGGGAAGAGCGACGCTTACTCATCTATTTGAGGATGAGAGTATTGCTGATATTCAGGTAACTCTTTTCTTAAGTTACTAAATGTCGCCCATGCACTTTCTTTTGAAAGTTTGTTGATCAGCCAGTTTGGCAATAGACCTCCGGGATCAGCAAACGCCTTGTATTCCACGAGTGTTGTATCGTTTGTGAGTTTTTGTAACTCCCAAGTCGCATCAACCGAGCGAATTCGAACATAACCATTTTGTTCAGCAAGATATGAGTCAGGTGCGCTTTTGATTTCTATCGTGAATCCCAGCTCATCGACCCAGTACTTTGAGTAGGTGACCATATCCCGATTTTTGGCAGGCCATGGCGCTTTAAACTGGGTGTAAACGATGTTCTCGGTGGCCGATATTTGATTTAAAACCCGGCTATGACTGGCATTGTCAATCCAGTTCGGGATATTGTCACTGTCTTCCAGTAGCGTTAAAAATGCACCATAGCTGGTGGGTGTGAACATCCGGGCACGGATCTCAACTAAACCGTCACTATGTTCTCGGGAGTAAATTGTGATTCCATTCTTGTCACTCTCGAACTGCCAGTTCTCGTTGGCGCTCGCATCAGTACCAGCGGATATCAATGTGGCGAGTGTTAAGGCGCCAATTCTTAAATGCAACATCATGTTAGTATCCGCCAACTTTTCCTAAATTTAAGTTTATACGATTTGTCGTAACTATAAGGACAATCGTATGTTTTTTGTTATCGTTCTGAAGGTTGCTCTGCACTGAAGCCACGTTGAATGTTGGTGAAGGTAAGCGATGCAAATATTACGATAACGATCGCTAGATGCCATGCTTGACTCAATCCAAGCTGTACCAGAGTTAAGCTGACCAATGAGGAGACGACCATTTGTCCACCACCAGACATTGCCGCTGCGGCACCTGCTTGCTTTTTATAAGGTTGCATTACCATCGCTTGTGCACAAGGTAGGGCAATACCATTACCCAAGATCATTAATAGCTGTCCTAGCATCAGAAATAGAGGCTCAACGGGACAGAAAAATAGCCATATTGCGGCAGTAAGGTGAAGAAATGGGGTGCAAAGCAGCATTTTTTTATTGCCAATAATTGGCCTTACTCGGTTACAAATCGTGGTACCACATAACATACCCAAAGCGGGAATGAGCGCCCACATCGCGTATTGAGCGGAGGTCATGCCAATTTGATCTTGCATGATAAATGGCATCACAGAGACTGTCGTAATCATTAAGCTGAAGTTTAACCAACTGATACTGGCGAAACTCATAAAGTAACGAGACGTAAGTAAGCTCTTGTATTGGAGTAACATTTTTCGGGGTGACGGAATGACAGAACGTTTTGTGATGGTTTCTGTGAACTTAAAGGCGATGATTACCCAGGCCAGCGAGACATAGCCTAACAGAGAAATAAACACCATACTCCAACCGAAGTGGAAGTTGATAAAGCCGCCAATCACAGGTGCAATAAGTGGCGTGATTGAAGCCGCCATAGCGATGTAAGACATTGCCACTGGGAGTTCATCCCCGCTAAATCTATCTCGAGTCGACGCCCTCGCGAGTACCGCGCAGCATCCTGTACCTAACCCTTGTAAAAAGCGCCCCATCACCATCCCTGTAAATGTGTCACTGAAGAAAATAATCATCAGCAGACCAGACATCGCGATGAGTAAACCGGTAAGTAATACTCTTTTTCGTCCTAAAGCATCTGACACTGGCCCGTAGATAAATTGAGAGGGGCCAAAGCCGAGCAAATAAATACTCACAAGTAGTTGAGCTTGGTCGAGGGAGATGGAAAAGTCTTTTGCTATCCATGGCAAAGAGGGCATGACTAGTCCCATGCTCAACTGGCCAACGCTAATAATAAGACAGGCTAGTATTATAGTATGAAAGTTGATTGGGCGACTCATGACTGGTCTCCATTCAAACAACCTTTTTGGCGTCGTGAGCTTAAGCCGCCTTCGTCATCCACTCCATTTAGCTTTGCTTTGACCCGCTTCACAGTGGATAGACTGACTTCGCATTGCTCTGCTACGTTTTGCAATGTGTAGCCTTCTAGCAGTAACGTTGCGATCTGTTGGTGTTTGGTTTTGTTTGCGGGGCGGCCGCGAAACTTCTGTTTCCATAATTCTGGCTGCTCTTTAATGGCCTGTCGCCCTTGCTCTGCGGCAAACAGGCGATGTTCAGTCTGCACTTTCCCATATCCAGATAACACTGTGAGTAGTGTTTGAGTTTGAACAGAACCTGGCTCAAAAGTTATTGATTCACATACGGTTTTCAATGTTACCCCTTTATCGAGTAGCATTTTTATTGTGTTCAATGCTTGACTAAAGTCGCGACCAAATGCGGTCAGCCACCAGAGCACAATCGTATCCCCAGCTCTGACGGAATCGAGCAGGTGTAAGAATGCCTCTCTCTCGGTTGGAGGCATGCAACCACGAACCTTATCCTCAAAATGCTGAGCTTCGGGCGCAAAAGCTTTTAGAGTATTAAGGTGCTCTTGGTAAGCTCGATTTTTTGGCGAATAACGAGTGTAAAGATACGTGGTCATAAGGATTATGAGCCTCTTTTCTTTTGGTTCATATAGTGTAATAGCTCATAAATATACATGGGTTCATTAATGCTTACAACACTAAATGAGCCGTTTGGGAGTCAGAGGCACATAAAAAAGCCAACCGAATGGCTGGCTATAGCTATTTAAGCTTTTGTTGTCTGTCGCTCGATTAACTTCACTGGCACCATCATTTTTACTAGGCTTCCGTTTTTTGTATTAATTTGATCAACAATGATCTTCACGCATTCGCGAGCGAGGCGACGGAAATCCTGGCGGAATGTGGTTAATTGATAGCTTAACCATTCTGTCTGAGGAATATTATCAAAGCCAATGACTTGTAAGTCCTGAGGAATGCTCAACCCGCATTCTATACGAGCGATATCCATGACCGCCATCGCAAGGTTATCGGTTGCACAGAACACCGCTTCAGGCCGATTTTTGTCTGCCAGTATGGCACGGACTTTATCAAGTGAGCTCGCGTAGTCATAGCTGGCTTCAATGATGCGTGGCGTCTTGCCGGTTAGGTCTTCAAATTCAGAGCAGAAGCCGCTTTGACGTTCGTCATTCGTAAAGGTTGGCACTTCTCCCGTCAAATAAACCGCGTTCTTCACGCCACTTTTGTGCAGAAGTTGCGCAGCTTGTTGGCCTGCTTCGTAGTTGTCACTGATAACGTAGCTACTCCTAGTACCTTCAACAACTCGTGCGTATTGAACAATTGGGATATTAAACTCTTCACATTCTTCATAAAGGGACTTATTGAAGGTTGCGGAAGCAGCAATGACACCATCGACGCGATACTGGAAGATATTTGGGATTGAGTGGCCCTCTTCTTCATCCACTTGCCATGGAATCAATACGGCAGAATAACCTTTTTTCTGTAACTCACTGGAAATTAATTGCAGTGTTTTCATATGGATAGGGTAATCCGCATCAGGAAACACCAAACCTATCAATTTCGATTCGTTTGTGGTCAGGCTACGTGCAAAGGCGTTAGGGCGGTAGTTAAGGGCTTTAGCCGCTTCAAAGACTTTTTGCTTGGTCTTTTCGGATACTGAGCTACCCGGAACAAACACGCGCGATACAGTAGATTGAGAGACGCCTGCCATCTTTGCCACATCTTTTGATGTGACTACGTGTTTAATTGATTTCATGAATAAAACTTAGTTGCCAGTAATTGAGGTCATAAGACTAGCATAAATAGGTACGTATTCATAAATGTTCTGACGGGGTATCCTAAGTAGAATAATGGCTTTGGAGTGTTAAAAAGCAAAATGTGGGTTAACCCATTTGGTTTGCTTTGAGCTAGCACTAGATTTAGTGCGTAGATACTGTCCGTTTGTTGGACGTACAGTATCTACGTAAAGAACATTAATTTGCTTGTTTGACTGCAACTTTACGTTTCGGGGAGAGGAGTGAATACCCCATGTATCCGATGCAAGCGGTAGCGACAAGAATAGAGCAGCCACGCATAAAGTTAATCAGCATAGGAGCGTTGTCGGTAAACGCGTTGATCCCCCAAAGCATCACGAGAGAGAACACAAACATAACAAGTAGGCCATAACACGGGGCGTCGATTTTACCGGGAACGACATACCACCCATCTTGCTTGATTGGTTTATTTAGACGAGCATATTCCGCTTGCTGGCCTTTCACTGTGTAAAGATGCATTTCATCTTGTTTACCCGTCAGGAGAAGGCTAGCAATGTAAGCGACAACGGCATTCACAAGGACGCCAATCACGCAATACCAAGGCCACGCAATATCGGTCGCAACGGCTACATACCAAATCACCAAGAAGCTAGCAGCAACGCCAATCAACAAGCCTTTTTCCGTAATGTGTTTTGAGTAGAACCCAAGGACAAACATACAGAAGCTTGCACCGACAAAGTAAGAGCCTGCCTTACTCAGCACTTCCAGTACCGAGCCTGTGCTGGTGGCAAACATGATCGCTGGAATGATGACCAAAATCGCCCACGCCACCGTGAAGAAACGCGATACCTTCAAGTAATGCTCTTCCGACTCGTTTTGCTTGTAGAAGCGTTTGTAAAAGTCAGCCACAGAAACGGTCGCCATTGAGTTAAATGCGGAATCGAGACTCGACATACTTGCCGCCAGAATCGCAGCGGCAATGATGCCCATCAAGCCCGGCATTCCATATTCACTCGCATAATGAAGAATGATGGTGTTGCCGTTTTCAAACTCTTTACCGTCGTAATAAGCGTTGAATAGGACACCAAGTAGGATAAAGACAAAGTAAATAAAGAAGGCCACATAGCCCATCATCAACATTGCCTTTTTCGCATCGCCCATGTTTTTCGCGGCCATACAACGTTGTACCATCATCTGGTTACCACCATACACGGTGGTGTGGAACATCGTCATTGCGATAACGCCGGCCCATACCGTCGTTACTTGGCTTAGGTCAAAACTTGTTTGTAGGGCATCTGTCATTCCTTTCGCTTTGAGTTCTGCCATGACCTCCGTCATCGGGGCAGGCATGCCATTCCACACGGCTTCGATGATGATGAATGCGCCAATAAATAAGATTACTGCTTGAATAACATCGGTCCAAATGACAGCCGCTATACCGCCCATTACGGTGTAGATAAGGGCAATTGCAGTGACGATCATGATGCAGTACATCACGTCGATACCAGTAATGAACTCCAAAATCATTGCTGTCGCATAGAGTACGGCTGCCGAGCTCAATGCTTGTTTGATAAGGAAGATAAACGACAAAGTCAGTCGTGAAGCCTTACCGAAGCGTCGTTCTTGATACTCGTAGATGGAGGTTAAACCGTTGTTGTAGAAAAACGGCATAAACACAGCCACGATGAAGAAGATCACCAGCGGATAATTGAGGTGAATCGCGATAACCGACAGGCCTTCTTTGTAAGACCAAGCTGGCCCGCCAAGGAACGACATCGCACTCACGTAAGTACAAACGACAGAAATACCGATCGCCCACCAAGGGATGCTCTTATCACCCAAGGCGAATTGGCTAGCCGAAGTGACTCGCTTTCCGATTACTGCACCCAGTACTAGCGTGAGGGCGATGTATCCCCCAAGGATGCTCCAGTTAAGTGCGCCAAACTCATGCATAATTAGGTCCTTCTAACTGTTCTTTCATTTGTGCAAACACGTCATAGCCAAGTTGTAGCAGGATATGAACGATGTCGATCGCTACCCAGTTTTCTTTCAGTAAATCGCCTTCGCGTCGCCAAATGTCCATAACGCGAAGTTCGATGTGTTTTCCGGTTGGGGCAAGACCGAGCCAGCCACTGTGACCAGTGTGAGTACCATGCATATGTGGCCAACCACCTGTGGATACGTAGTCATTTTTGGCCAAAAAATTGACCTCAATATCGACACTTCGGTCAGGGAAGGCAAACACAAATGGCGCTTGATGGTGGTTACGGAAACCTTTGATACCGCGTGTAGTACCAATACCAGCAGGGCCGTACCACATGAAGTCATTGTGCCAGTAGTTTTCTAAATCCATCGAGAAAAGATCTTTGCCATCAAAACGACCCAAGCAAGACAGCATATCTTCAACCAGCTGGGCGCTCTTTTCACTTTCTTCCAAAGACACAATAGATTGTTGAATACCGTTAGAAGTTGCAGGAGAAGGAACCAAGCCATCGTGACCTAAGCTTTTACGAAGAGGGTTGCAGCCTGCTTGATTCATCGCATCGATGAAGTCTGGAATCATGTATGATTCGGTGATTTGGTCGTTCTCCACACACACCATTTCGGTGTAACGCAAGTAGAGTGTTTTCCCTGTTGCTGGGATGCCAAATAGTGGTTGTTCAAATGTACCGATAAAGTAGCCGGTAGAGTTGTACCAAGTGCGGCCTTCGTATTCGCCGTGCATAACAATTATTGGTCGGCGCTCGGCGTCAGGCAAAGCATTAACAAGTGGTGAGAGGAAAGATTCGTGGGTTGCATCTGGGCCATTAAGATCGTTCACAGGGTGCGCCACGCACCATTTTACGTCAGGGTTCAAAGTTTGCAGAGCGGCCTGTTTTTGCTCGATGTCTGCGGCTTTGAAGTAGTTCTGGTAGAACTGTTCGATGATGTTGAGTGACATGTTGCTTCCTTACTGTCTGTGATTTTAATAAATAGTGTTTAGTCAGCCGTTAGCCTTGCTGTAGCAGGATTTGCTTCCAGATTGCGGTCTCGTCAAACAAAGTGAATTCGCGACGAAGACCCCAAGGGCCAAACTCAGCGTGGCTGATCCCCATGATGTAAACCTCTTTTCCTGAAGGCTTACCAAACATCCCATATCCCTCATGCTTACCGTGCAAAGACCATCGAATTGCAGCGCGTGGTGACATCATGTCGTCATCCCGGCCAATACGATGGTGAACGGTAAATTGAGCATTTGGGAAAGACGCACGAAGTGCCATCCAAAAATGATCGACTTCCGAGTGTGATAAGGCAGTTTGACCGCTAGTGTATTCGCCGATGCAAGCGCGGTCGTACTCTTTCGGTACTATTGAGAACTCGGCATTCATAAGGCTTCTGAGAATTGCTTCGTATCGCTGACCATATTCGTTGTCGTTGCCTACGCCCAAATAAGGTCCAGGAATGTCGACTTCAGGTGTGAACGGAAATGGGCTTGATTCCACGCCACCTTCAAATTCGATTTGTTGGCGTGCAAACTCTTCTGACGTCATGCCCAGTTGCTTCGCGATATCGGCTTGATCGCGAACCAACCATTCGTCATTGATTTGGTTATTGATAGCGTGGCAATCTGCGATAATACGGAAACGAAGTTTGCGGTTCGAGGCTTGCCCGTAGAAGCCGTTGCCACTGTGTGTTGCAGTAGAGATGATTCGATGAGAAGAAAGCATGCCTTGTTCCGGGGTGCCTGACCAAATGACGTCTTCGCCATATAGCGTGCGATCGGGAAACTCGGCCAGTGTCGCCATTGTTGCACTGATCACCCCTTCGTTTCCTTGAACGATAGAGAGTGGAGTACGCACAACAATGTCGGGAGAGTAGTAGTGTTCTAAGGTGTTTAAACCTCGGTCTTCCCAAATCTCTTTTGTGATACCAAGAATGTAGTCGGGAAAATCACGCCACTTTTCATCGAAGCCAACCATGGCCATAAATCACCTCCGTAATTGAATAATTATGTTTGAATTATGTCTTGATTACGTATTCAAAATATATCATGTTGCCATTTTGTCAATGGATTGTTTTTCGATTGTTTAAATAGCGTGCTGATGATCAGGTTTTTAACAATTGAGCAGAAAACAAACTAAAAAAGTACAGGTGAGATGGAAGCTATCTCTTATCGAGACGTGTTAATAAGAAAGGAGGTCAAAGTTTTTTGTATGAATTTCCTAATATCTTATTGTTTTTTAATCGCTTAATTTATTTTGATCTGTTTGAATGGAAACAAATGATTAAGCCAAAACTGATAATCATGCAGATCAAGGCACCCAAATAGACTTTATCGCTAATATTCAGCTATTTTGGTGTCAATTATCCTTATATCTTTCAAATTTTCCTTTTGCATACGAATGCTTAAAGGCTTTTTTATTAAATCGGAAGTAGATAACGAATAAGCCACTAGAAAGGTGTTTATCTAGTGGCTATAACAGTCATAAGCGCTCTATGAGTGCAACGATCAGGATAAAAGCGCAGGCAACGATAGCGAGATGGCAGGGATAAAGGTAATCAACATCAAGGCCACTATCATTGCTCCAATCCAGCCCATAATGGCTTTAGAGAGCGACTCTATCGGTACTTTGCCTACCTGACTTGCCATAAACAGGTTGGCACCCAGAGGAGGCGTAACAAAGCCAATGGCCAAGTTCACGATCATCACGATCCCAAAATGAACGGGGTCCATGCCGAGTGCTGACGTAATGGGTAACAGAATTGGTGTGAGAATAACAATCGCTGCCAGCGTTTCCATAAAGGTACCGACGAGCAACAACAGGACATTGATGCAAAGCAGTATCAGAAGTTTGTTTTCGGTAATCGATAGAATGAACTGAGCAATTTCAGTCGGCAGACGTTCTAGGGTCAATATGCGGCCAAACGTCACGGACGCACCCACAATGACGAGCACAGCGCCAACTAACAGTGACGACTCTAGAATGATTTTCACCACTTGCGCTGGTTTGAGCTCTTTATAAACAAACATGCCAAAGAATAAGCCATAGAGCACACCAATGGCGGCTGATTCGGTAGGTGTGAAGATACCAGAATAGATACCGCCGAGAATGATCACGGGTAGTAGCATTGCCCAACTGGCTTCTTTTAACGCATCAAGACGCTCTGCCCAGGTCGCTTTGCGCTCGTTACCTGTGTAGCCCCGCATTTTTGACACAATTAGACAATAGCCGATCAATACCATACCGACGACCAAGCCAGGAATGATTCCCGCCATGAACATCTTAGTGACGGAGACTTCAGCAGTGATCGCGTAGACGATCATCACCACAGAGGGTGGAATAATGACGCCAATTCCGCCGGAGGACGCGATTAAAGCACCTGCAAAGCTGCGGTCGTAGCCTTTCTTCACCATCGAAGGAATCATCGTCAGGCCGATAGCGGCAACAGTGGCAGACCCTGTACCAGAGATGGATGCGAAGAACATACACGCCACAATGGCCACGATACCAAGCCCGCCAGTAAAGTGGCCAAAGAAGACCTCCGCCACATGCAATAATCGTTTTGAGATCCCTCCTTGGCTCATAAGGTTACCTGCTAAGGTAAAAAGAACGACGGCGAGGAGAGGGAAGGAGTCGAGCCCTGTCACCAAGCCTTGTACTAAAAACTCGATGTTAAGGAATGGCAGGCTTAATATCGCGACCATACTGGCTGCCGCCAGAGCAATACCGACCGGAACGCCAATGAGCAGAAGCAGACCAAAGCTGCCAAACAAAAGTGCAGACGTCATGCGTTAAACTCCAATAGTCGGTTAGAAGTACGATACTTTGCTTTGATATGGCGATAGCGTTGGCGAGAAAAGCGAACTCGTTCATTGTTGGTGGAGCACGCGTTCACACGTTGATAAATGCTTGTCACTAGGCGCGCGCAGCTTAATAGTGCGCAAACTAAAACAGAGGCATACAAACACGCAATAGGAATTTCCATTGCGGGTGCAATCTGACCGAGTTGCAGGCTGCGGTTTATAACCTTAAATCCAAACCAGGCGACAGTGGCACTAAAGGCAAGGTAGATAAGATCAGAGACAATCAAACTGAATTGCGTCCAATTGCCCGGAAGTTTATCGATGAACACACGAATGCGGATGTGTCGATCATCTCGGATACAGTAGCTGATGCTCAGGTACATCGCCCATACGAATAAATAACGAGCCAGCTCTTCAGCCCACGCGATCGTTGCGTCAAATAGGCGTAGTGTGATTTGCAAGCACAGTAAAGTTGTCATCGTCGAGATCGCGATAACGATAAGGGTAGGTTCTAGGTATTTGTCTAGTAAGCGAAACCACTTCATGTTCACCTCCAAAACGAGAAAGCACGACCTGTTGCCAGATCGTGCAAAAGAGTGGGAGTTATAAGCGTTCTATCTCGGCAATCACGTTGTCAAACAAGTCTTCACCTGTCTTGCTACGCAGATCTTGGTACACGGCTGCATTCATTTTTTCTTTCATGATGCTGCGTACCTCGTCTGGGACGATGTTAACCGTCATGCCTTTTGCTTCGAGCTCTTTGATTACTTCTTGGTTTTGCTTAGCGGCGAGCTCACGCTGTTTTGCGATGGTTTCTTTGCTTACTTCACTGATCAGCGCTTGTTGTGCGGCCGGCAGTGAATCCCAAAACGATTTGTTCATGAACAACACGTAGTTGGTGTATATATGGTTAGTTAAAGAGAGGTACTTTTGTGCCTCGTAAAAACGTTCGGCATAAATAGAGTAGATAGCACTTTCTTGAGCGTTAATCAGGCCTTGTTGTAACGAGGTGAAAATTTCTCCCCAAGACAGAGGTGTTGGCGCAGTACCAATAGATTTCCACGCGCTTATTTGAGTGGGGTTAGATGCCGAGCGAATCTTTAGCCCTTTCAGGTCCTCAATACTATCAATTGGCTGTTTGTTGTTGGTCACGCTACGAAAGCCGACCTCCATAAAGCCAAGTCCATGAAAGCCTTTTGATTCCATAGCATTCAACAATGGTTGTCCGATCTTCTCACTGTCGAGCGCTTTGTGTGCTTGCTCTTCGCTATCAAAAAGGTAGAACACGTCGAGCACGTTAAACTCTGGGACGTAGGGAGAGAGTAAAACTGACGCACCAAACGTCATTTGTAAGTTGCCTTGCTGTACGAGTTCAGTCGTCTCACGCACATCGCCTAGTTGTCTCGCCGGATAGATTTCAACTTCTATCTCACCGTTTGAGCGAGCTTCCACTTCTTGTTCGAAATAGAGCATTGCTTTGTGTACGGGAGAGGTTTCTTGACTGTCATGAGCAAGACGAATAACACTGGTTGCAAACGTATTCATACTGCTAAATGCAAGCCCCAGTGCGGTAAGTGAAATAAGGATTACTTTCTTCATCGTTCTTCCTTGTTTCTGGTATGACCTGCCATTGGCATTCGTCGGCAAGTCACACAACTTTTTATGTTTTTATAAATTAGTTGAGCAATTCATATCCATTTTGCATACGAATCCAAAATAAAACATTAAAGTAACAAGTCAATAACAAGATTGATGAATTGATGAGGAATTAAATAACGATTGGTGAAAATTTAATCGTGATCACAGAAAATGCCTTACTCGAAAGCAAGGCATTTTGTTTATGAAGAATGAATAAAAATGGATTTATTAAATGGTGCTACTACGTTCGATTAAGGTGCCTTGCTCGAAAAGGTATTCGCCAGTTGCATCCAGGTTGCCGTTGATTCGATTCATCAAATCTTCAACCGCTCGTTTAACAATTTTGTCGACTGGTTGAGCAATGGTGGTCAAATCATAGCTCGGCCATGCAGACATCGGAATGTTATCTACACCCATCACAGAGAAGTCTTGGGGGATCTTTGCTCCGGCTTGTCGCAAGCCATCCATCACACCCATGGCGAGGATGTCGTTTGCACAAAAAATTGCATCGGGTTTGCTAGTGTGCGACAAGATCGCTTTCGCCGCTTCTAAGCCTGCTTCAAAGCTGTACTTGGCTTGGATAAAGGTTGGTGACGGGGAGCCGAGTTCTTGCAATTTTGAAGAGAAACCCAGCCAACGCTCTTCACTGGTCATGGAGCCAGCATCGCCACTGATATAAGCACACTGTTTTGCGCCTTTCTGCGTTAAATACTCGGCTGCTTGTTGGCCCGCCAAGCGGTTATCAATACCAGAGCTGTTGGCATTAATGCCTTCGGCGTAGCGGTTGATCAAGCTTAAGTGAACGCCAAACTTTTCGCATTGGGCAAACGCGCGTGAGGTTAAACGGCTGGTGGCGATAACGAGTCCGTCCACTTGGTATTCAATGGCGCGTGAAATGGCGAGATCGAGGTCGTCTTTGTCGATAGGGCAAAGCACAACTTGTCCGCCACGCTTTTGAATTTCGACAGCCAAAGCACGAGATTGCATGTCGTACATTGGGTTTGATTCGCTATCTAACGCAATCGCCACTAAGCCTGAACGATTCGAAATCAGACCTCGGGCGATGGCATTCGGTGTGTATCCGAGCTTAGCTGCGGCATCCATCACCATTTTGCGTTTCTTCTCGCTAATACTCGCAGTCGGGCTGAATGCTCTAGATACCGTCGATTGAGAGACGCCGAGCATCTTCGCGACGTCGATCGAAGTTACTTTCGCTTTAATGGTGATACTCCTTATTTAAGGCCATTGAACCTTCTCATACGTGCTGAGTGTATGGGCTAGGGGATTTCTGTGTCTAGAGCATTACATTGATAAGGCGTAAATATCAGAGAAAACTCAAGAATTCATCACATTTCTCTCTTGCTTGAAGCCATCAATGATCATTTTGTGTTCAGAGCCAACACAAAAGAAGCTAACGCCGAGTTCACGCCATTCCCGAGCTTGTTGAGCCGTCGCGACAAACATGCCAACAGGTTTATTGGCGGCTCTGGCCGCTTCGATTACTCGCATACTTGCTTGTGCGACTTTCTCATCATGAACGCTATCAGCACCATAAGCGACAGTGAGATCAACTTGGCCAATGAAGAGCGCATCAATTCCTTCAACATTGGCAATCGCTTCAACATTTTCAACCCCTTGAGGGTCTTCAATTTGTGCAATGACAATCGTATTCGCACGGCTGTCTTTTAAGTGTTCAACCATGGGTTTAGTGGCGTATTGCGCTGCTCGACTGGAACCAGCATACCCTCGGCCACCTTCGCTGTAATGGCAGATTTTCGCCAGTTGCGTCGCTTGCTCAGCAGTACAAACATGGGGAATTTGTACACCCGCCGCGCCACAGTCAAGCGCGTTCAAAATGGTTGAAGGAGCGCTGTCTTGTACTCGTACCACGCACGCGAGGTCATTCGCTCTAGCCGCCATGATGCACAGATCAAGCGAGGAACGATCGAAAGGTGCGTGCTCTGCATCCAGTACCACAAAAGGCAACTCTGCCAGTGCCAATACCTCGATAATGTGAGGATGAGGGGTTTTAACAAATGTACCTAATAGCGTTTCTTTAGTCAGACGTTGCTTAAAATTGCTCATAATTCTCTCCTTTGCAAAGGTATGCAAAAACTAACACGGTGAAATGTAAATGATGAGTAAAAATGATGTGATCTAAAACTCATTTTTGATTAAAAATTAAACTCGATCAAGGTCCTTATTACTTACTTTTATTTGTTTAAATTAATCAATACAAAGGCTTAAGGGTGGTTTTTTTGGTTTGTTGACTTAACTTGTCAAATGTTAATTAAGTGTTTAATCTTATTTTGCATTCGTATCCAAAGGCATAAAAATAACCGTTCGTCAGCCTCAATGTTCAAGGAGAAACCCAATGGCACGCATTTTAAAAAACGGAATCACTGAAGAAGCATCAGCATCAAACGACGCAAAAGTGCGTCAGATTGTTGAAAACATTCTTGCTGATATTGAATCGAAAGGTGATAGCGCTGTACGTGAGTTGTCTGAAAAGTTTGATAACTGGTCGCCGGAGCAATTCCGCCTGTCAGAAGAGCAAATCCAAGCCTGTGTGGATGCGCTTGATGAATCGACTCGTCATGATATCGAGTTCGCTCAGCAACAAGTTCGAAACTTTGCTCAAATTCAACGTGACTCAATGAAAGACGTCGAAGTAGAAACCATGCCTGGTGTGGTACTGGGGCATAAAAATATTCCAGTAAACAGCGTGGGTTGTTACATCCCTGGTGGAAAATACCCATTGGTTGCATCCGCTCACATGAGTGTACTGACGGCGAAAGTCGCGGGCGTAAAACGTGTTATTGCTTGTGCGCCTCCGTTTAACGGCCAGCCGAACGTCGCGATTGTCGCTGCGATGGCAATGGCGGGTGCGGATGAAATCTACTGCTTCGGTGGTGTTCAAGCGGTAGGAGCTATGGCATTGGGCACGGAGACTATTGCGCCAGTCGATATGATTGTAGGGCCGGGTAACGCATTTGTAGCAGAGGCAAAACGTCAGTTGTTTGGTCGCGTTGGTATCGATTTGTTTGCAGGGCCAACGGAAACCTTGGTCATTGCTGATGAGAAAGGCTGTGACCCGGAATTGGCAGCGGCAGACTTGCTTGGTCAGGCTGAGCATGGTTACAACTCTCCCGCTGTATTGTTGACCAATAGCGAAACATTTGCGCAAGAAACCATTAAAGAGATCGAACGTCAGTTAACCATTCTCCCTACGGCTGAAGTTGCGGGTAAAGCGTGGGCAGATTACGGACAAGTGATTGTGTGTGATAGCTACGAAGAAATGGTGGAAGTGGCAGACGATATCGCTTCTGAACACGTGCAAGTGATGACGGAAGATCCTAAATACTTCCTAGATAACATGACCAACTACGGTGCCTTGTTCCTAGGTCGTGAAACCAACGTTTCTTACGGCGATAAATGTATTGGTACCAACCATACACTGCCAACGAAGAAAGCGGCGCGATACACCGGTGGCCTGTGGGTAGGTAAGTTCATCAAGACCTGTACTTACCAGCGTGTAACGGAAGCTGCGTCGCTAAAAGTCGGTGAGTACTGCTCTCGCTTGTGTGCACTCGAAGGTTTTGCTGGCCACAAAGAGCAAGCGGATATTCGTGTGCGCCGTTACAAAGGCAAAGTGGAAGAGGCGTAATATGTCGAAACTTGCCTTAGTCACAGGCGGCAGTGGCGGACTGGGTGCCGCCATTTGTCGCAAGCTAGCTGAATCGGGATATCGCGTAATTCTGACTTACAACAGTAATCAGAAAGCGGCCGAGGATGTGCTTTCCTCGCTGCCACGTAACGAGCATCTAGCATTCAAATTGAACGTGGCAGATTCTAGTGCGATTGAACAGCTTAAACATCAAGTCAGTGAAATAAGCGACAAGCTGGATTTGTTGGTCAACTGTGCGGGGATGACGAAATTCGTCGCGCACTCTGATTTGCAAAGTTTAGATGACCAGCTGTTTGACCAAATTTTCCAAGTGAACGTCCGTGCGCCTTTTGCCATGGTTCGAGCGTTTGAGCCTTGGCTTAAGCAAGCCAATGGTTGTGTGGTGAACATTACTTCTATCGCGGCACAGACTGCGATGGGGAGCAACATTGCTTACTGTGCAAGTAAATCTGCCGCGGAGAACATGACCCGTTCTTTAGCTCGCGCTCTGTCTCCCGAGGTTCGAGTTCTGGCTGTTGCTCCAGGGCTTGTCGACACTGAGTTTGTCAAAGGCTTGGATGACGCATGGCGTAATCAACAAGAACAATCCACACCGCTTAAGCGTTTAGCCAATGATGAAGAAGTCGCTCAAGCCGTGTACGCCGCGGCAGATCTTCTGACCTTCTCGACAGGCAATACCATCGCGGTTGATGGTGGGCGACCTTTAGGTCTGTAACACACTTTCGGTCTGTAACTAACTTTAGGTTTGTAACTAACAATTCAAAGGCTAGGTCCAAACAAGGACAACAAGGATTTACAATGACTCTACAATCTAAAATGAATAATAACCTGGTCCGCTACATGGAACTGATTCCGGGTACGAGTGCGTTTATTGATGCGCGCACGCCAGGCAGTGATCTCAAAGATAACTTTTGTATTATCGGTGCAGGGGTGGCAGAGAGCAGTCGTCAGCATGTTCATATTCGCGATACGGCGGGCTTTAATATTGGTGCCGCAGGCCAACCGCCGGGCATCAAAAATTCGTTACATTCTCATCGCACCGCTGAGCTTTTCTTGGTGTTCAAAGGTCAGTTCCGTTTTTATTGGGGGAACGATGGAGAGCATGAGGCGGTGTTGTCTCACGGTGACGTCATCTCGATTCCAACCAATCTCTTCCGTGGATTTGAAGTGGTTGGCCGCGATTACGGCTTTATGTTCTCGGTACTTGGCGGCGACGATTCAGGTGGCGGCGTTATTTGGCATCCAAACGTTATTAAAGACAGTCAAGGTTATGGTTTATACCTCAAAGCCGATGGCACACTCGTGGACACCATTAATGGCGACCCGGTGCCACAAGAATCAGAATTGATGCCGCTGCTTACCGAAGAAGAGCTCGCGACCTTCGATACCTACACCGCAGAAGAGATGATGCCATTTGTCGCTCTGCAAAAAGATTATCGTGAAATCAAAGGCGATTTCGGCGGAAGCAACGTGAAACAATACGCCTTAACGGGTCATCCTTTGGCGAGTTATGACTTCCAAGTAAAGAGTGAAGATGAAGTGAGCATCATGGCTTATGAGCTTTCTGAAGGTGGCTCGATTCCTCAACACTGCCGAGAAGAAAAACAAGTGCTTATCAACTTTGATGGCGATACTGAAGTGGTCCTCACGCATCAAGGCGAACAAGCGAGTGTTGTTTTAACGCGCGGTGATGTGCTGAATGTTCCAGAAGGTGCGTCTTATTCACTGACGAACTTGCGTGGTAATAGTTTGACGTATTGCATTCTTGGGTCTGATCAACCAAAGCCGCTGGCAGGAGAATAAAATGACGCAACCCACCTCGTTAGTTTGGCTACCCGGACTACTTTGTGATGGCACATTGTTTGAGGAAGTCAACCGAGTGTTGCCAAGTTGGGTTGAGCCTTCATGCCCGACGCTGGCCTCATTGCCGTCAATGGAACAGCTGGCGCAGAAAGTGTTGCAAGACGCACCGCAGGAGTTTGTCTTGGGTGGCTTATCAATGGGTGGGATTCTTGCCTTTGAGGTGTACCGTCAAGCGCCAAACAGAGTCAAAGGCTTGATCCTCATGGATACCAATGCAGCAGATGAAAAGCCAGAGGTGACACAAAAGCGTGATGCACTGGTTAGTCAGGCATTAAATGGTGAGTTTGAACGCATTACGCCTGACACTCTGATGCCTGTGCTGATTCATCCAAGCCGTTTGCAAGACAAAGCGTTAACTGAGCGTATAGAAGGCATGGCGGTCAATGTAGGTTTGGAGGCATTTGAAGCACATGCTAAAGCGTTAGCAACTCGCCCGGATGCTCGACCTTTATTGGCGGACATTCAAGCTCCTACGTTGGTGATAACAGGTAAAGAAGATAAGCTTTGTCCGCTAGACAATCATCTGCTCATGGAGCGATGCATCCCAAACGTCACGCTTCATGTTATCCCTGAGTGTGGGCATCTATCTACGCTTGAGCAGCCTTTAATTATTAGTGAAGTGATGACTACTTGGCTTCAAGATAACTTTGCTTAGTGTTGATAAGAACTTCATCACTCACCACCTTAAGGTTACTTGGGTATAGGTGGTGAGCGATGAGTATTATCAGAAGTAGTAGCGAATACCTGCCGCGAATTGATCATCACGGTTTTCGAATTTGCTGCCATCGTACTGATCTTTACCTAGGTCGAACTGGTATTCAGTCCAAACTAGGAATTTGTTCTTCTGGAAGTGGTATTCAAGACCAGGAATCAGCAAGTTACGCTCGTAGCCTTGTGTCTCGTCACCGCGATCTTCCATGTAGTTGTAGTTCAACGTTGGGCGTAGGCCGTTATCGAAGTGGTAGTAAGTGTAGATTTCGCCACCTAGGGTATCGAACATTACGTCCGTACCGCCTTGGCTCACTGCTTCCCAGTTTTCGCCAACGTGGAAAGTCGCACCCGCGTAGAAGCCACCGTTGCTGTAGTTTGCGCCCAATAGCATGATGCGCATGTTGTCGCCGTTTTCTACGCCAACCACGCTTGCGTCTAGATCCGCAACTTCATTTTGATGGTAAGCCGCACCCAGTGTTACGCCATCAACCGGTTTGTAAGTGATCGACGCACCCATGCCGTTTTTCAATGAGGCTGTCGCATTGCTTGCTAGAGCAACATCTTCACGCGTGGTTTGGTAAGTAAAGCCGTAGCTCACTTGTTCATTGATTGAATTACGGTACGTGATTGAGTTTTCTGCACGACCTGCACCGGATGCGATACCCCAGTCAGCTAGGTTGTAAACACCTGAGCCGCGAGTACCGAATACACGACCTAAATCGGTGTACCATGCTACGTCGTAGAAGGTAGACCACTGCTTAGTACCTGCAGCAATCTTGCCGTATTTTTCGTGATCAACACCTGCGTATAGCAAGCGGTCGTAAATGTTGTCGCCGTTCGCGCCAGAGTTGTAGCCCCATTCCGCGTGACCGAAACCAGTCCAGCCGTTATCCAGACCCATTTGGCCTTTCAAACCGAAACGTGAGCTGCCGCTGTTCCATTCGCCGTTGTCATCACCGCCACGGTCTTGGTAGCGAAGATCGAAACGGCCATCGATGGTTAGGCTGTCGCCAGCGTCATTAACAAAAGTGTGTGCAGCAAAGGCTGAGCTAGAAGTAAGCGCTGCTAAAATCACTGCAGAAAGGGTCGACTTTTTCATCATCAATCTCATTATTCAGGGCGCAGAAAGCCACCGTGCGTTCATGCCCGTTTTGAATAAGGGTTCTATCTTGAGGTTGTGCCCCATCCTTGAGGCACGAGTTGGGAGCATGTCGCCTGAACCGAGAGGGGATTCAGGCAACATAAAGGCGGGTTGACAATCCGCCCCTAGGACTTCTTATAGAGAAGGGTTTAGGATCTGTTGAGTACGCTCGAACACGTCTAGACCTTGCTGTTTTAGCCAGTAAGGAAGGTCGATCAGTACCCAGTTCTCAGATAGCTTGTCGCCGTCACGGTAGTAAACGTCAACCACTTGCATGTCTGCACGTACTTCACCGCCTGTCATACCTAGGAAACCACCGATTGGCGTGTTAGATAGGTTTGGCCAGCCGAAGAAACAAGAGAAGTTACCTTCTGCGAAACGACATACGTGGCCGTTAAACTTCTTGTCTTTCAGGTTGTTACGGAACGGCAATTGGTGCTGCTGTTGGTAACGAGGGATTGTGTAAGACGCACCGATACCACATGGACCGTACCAGATCATGTCTTTAGACCAGCTCTTCTCAAGAACTTCTGGTGGGCAACCCATAGCACCGCTGTCGTTTAGTGCAGATAGGTCATCAACCATCTTGTTCACTAGTGCTAGTGTTGCTACGCCTTCTTCTGGTGCTGCGTCTTCGAACAGTAGACCGTCGTGGTTACGAGGACCAGGGTATACGAAGTGCTTACCTGTTGATGGTGGTAGTGGGTAACAACCCGCTTGGTCCATCGCACCTAGAAGGTCTAGGAATAGGCCAGTCTTAGTGATCTTGCCGTTTTCAACACAGTTAAACTCTGCGTAACGGATGTTCATGATTTTGCCAGTTGGGCGCATGCCTAGGTATTCAGCGTCGAATAGACCCATGAAGTGACCCATGCTCATTACCCAGATTTCACCTGATGTTACTTCGTTCTCACCACCGATGAAGATGTCTTGACGACGCTGCATGCGAGTCATTGATTTCATCAAAGGAGCCCAGAAAACGTCAGCCGCTGCTTGAGCGCCTTGTTGCTCACGGAATGGGTAAACACCACGCCATAGGTAATCTTTTGAAGTATGTGCTTTTAGTACTTCTGCCACGTTCTCGTGAGTTGCGTTTTCCATTGCGCTGAAGTATTCACGTACAACGCGTTTTGCTTCTTGATATTTAGACATAATAAACTCTCTTATTTGCTGTCGAGTCGGCTTTGGGAACAGGACTCGAAACTAAGTTTTTTCATCCGGCCGGGGAGCCAGCCGGAGTTTTTGAAATTCAGTTACGCTTTTGCTGCTTCGGCTTTTTTGCTCTTATCGAACACGCCGCCTTTTAGTGTCTCTGGCAGTGATAGCCATAGAAGACCAGCAAGGATCCATACGATTGGTGAACCCCACATTGCGGTTTGTAGGTCGGTACGCTCTTGGATGAAGATAAGTACCATTGGTGCCCACATACCGAGGATACGACCGCCGTGGAATAGCGCTGCGCCGTAGCTACGTAGGTGTGCTGGGAACAGTTCTGAGAAGTAACCACCCCATACCGCTGAAGAAGACAGACCGAAGTTGTAAATCAAACCAAGTAGAGCCAGCATGTTTAGGCCGCCAATCACCATGTCGCCAGGTGCAACAAAGAAGATTGAAACCATGATGCCCGCTAGGATGAAGCCAAATGCGTTCACCTTACGACCGAATTTGTCAGCTACCCAACCCCAGAACCACGCACCAAACAGTGAACCAAATGCTGAGATAGAGAAGATGAGACCGATGGTTGCACCGTCGAACATACGTACATCACGTAGGTATGTGGTTACGAAGCCACCAAAGAATTGGAAACCGTAGAAGTTAAGGCCAGCCAGTAATAGACACGTTAGAGTGATCTTACGGTAAGGCTTGCTTAGCATTTCGCCCCAAGAGCCTTTTTTCGCTGGTGCATCTGATTCTTCTGCTTTTGCTTGCTCTTCTTCACCGTAAGCGATCACTTTGCTGTCGCTAGGTAGTACAAAGATCATGACAACAGCCGCTGCCAATGGTGGGATACCACCGACAAGCATTAGGCTTTCCCATGGTGCATCAATACTTGCAATAAATGCTGCATACGCACCCATTACCATCAGTGCTACAGAGAACATAGAAAACGCGAATGCCGTCAACTTACCACGTACCGTTGGCGTAAATAGGCCGATCATCAAGCTTACTGCCACGGTGAAGTAACCACCCAGTGACAAACCAATGATGAAACGCATTGCTGCCCATGTTGTGTAGTCGGTGAACATCATATTGATGATCGTTGCGCCACCGTTTAGGGCTGTGATGGTAATAAGAGTGGATTTCTTACCAAATTTTGTTGCGAACCAAGCACAGCTCAATGCACCGATAAGTGCACCAACCGACTGCCATGTATAGAACTGGGCAGTGTCTGACAGGCTAATACCATCATACGCTTCAACGATGTATGGGCGTACGTAGTCAATAATTACAAAGTTATAACAATAGAAAAAGTAACCAACCAGTATCGCTAGATAGGCAGCTACCCTTTGAATCATAGGAACTTCGCTCATGTGTCTTTTGGCATTCATGACCGATAAACCTCTATTTCACTTAGGATTTGTTGCTATTCAAACTTAAAGAACACGATCTTATTGGGATCATCTTCGATTTCGTGTCGTGGTGAATCATAGTTTTTTTAAGGTCATTAGATCCGTGATCAATATCAATTTTAAAATGAATGCGTACCCAATTAGTGATTTTTAGTGATGGGAGTCTCATTAAATCGGTCTTTTTGGCATTTTTGAATATATAACCGTCTATATTGGTGACTATAGTCACAGTTATGGCGGGATTATCGTTTAGATATGCTTTTTTAAAGTAATATCCAAGCACAAATAATTAGCACCCAGAATTATGGAAACCCTGAAATGGTTACGTACTCAAGTTTTGTGGTGATTGCGTTATACGTGTTAATCACCATATTAATCAGCTATTTAGTGAACAAGCGCTACAGCAATGGTGGCGACTTTTCTACGGGTGGAAAGCAATTTGGCTGGTTTACGGCGGGTGTTTCGATACTTGCGACTTACATTATTAGTGCGATGACGTTTGTAGGGATGCCTGGTTGGGTTTATAGCTCTGGCATGGAAGCGATGAGTATTCACCTTAACTATCCCATCGTTATTTTTTTCACTGTCATTTTCTTTGTGCCTGTCTTCTATAAGCTGGGTCTGACTTCGATTTATGAATACCTTGAGCACCGCTTTGGGGTGTATGCAAGAACCATCAACTCGATTGTGTTCATTGTGGTTCAATGTATCTCTGCGGGTGTGATTTTGTATGCCGTGGCGCTGATCTTAGTGCAAGTTCTGCCTATCAGTATTTCTGAAGCCATTATCTACATCAGTATTTTCACCGCTTGCTATACCTATGCGGGCGGGATTTCCACGGTGATCTGGACCGATATGTTGCAATCTGCAGTATTGGTGGCGGGCAGCATCGCCATCTTTGCCATTCTAATGACAGAGATTAATGCGGCAGATTACCTTTCTCGTGATCACCTGAATATCATCAACTTAGACTTTGATTTAGGCGTAGATACCACACTCTGGGCTGGCGTGGTTGCCGTGAGCTTTTTGCATTTGAGTGTGTACGGCACCAACCAATTGATTATCCAACGCACGTTAGCGACGAGATGTGAAAAGACGGCGCAGAAGTCGATGCTGTTGTGTGGTTACGGTGCGTTTTTCGTGTACTTGTTCTTCGCGGTACTCGGTGTTCTTCTAAGTGTTTTCTATCAAGATCAATCGTTTGAAAACAGCAACGAAGTGATTTTGGATTTCGTCTTCAACCACACTAACCCAATCGTCGTTGGTTTGATCATTTCCGCGTTGGCGGCGGCCGCAATGTCGACCTTGGATTCGACCTACAACTCAATGGCGACCGTCGCAACGTTCGATATCTACAAGCGTTTCGTTCGCAAAAGTGCCGATGATGAGCACTACGAAAAAGTCGCAAGAAAAATGAGTTTGCTTGCGGCGGGTATGGTGGTAGTGCCAGCTCTTCTGGCTGTATCGAATGAATCGGTACTCAAAACCATCGCTAGTCTGACTTCTATCTTTGTTGGTATTCGTTTGGGTTCATTCGTGCTTGGTTTATTCTGGGTGAAAGCCAATGAGAAAGGCGTGATCGTTGGCAGTATCATGAGTGTGATTGCGGTGTTTACTGCGATATATCTCGACGTGGCTTGGCCGTGGTTCGCGCCAATTGGTACGTTCGTCTTCCTGTTGTTTGGTGTGTTAGTGAGCCGTCGTTGGGGCGCTGTGACCGCCGAGCAACAAATCTTTATCAATAATCAAAAACATCTTTTTGCAAAGCCAACCGCAAGCCATTACGGGCTGTTGGTGTTCGCTGTGGCGACCATCGCTGCTTGTATGGTTCTCCCTGATTGGCTTTATGCTGCATTGTCGTAATAGGTAAGTTTATGCTATCCATCTTTGATATTTACAAGATTGGTGTGGGCCCTTCTAGCTCTCACACCAATGGTCCAATGATCGCGGGTTACCATTTCACTCGTTTGATTGAATCGAACTTGGCTAAAGTGGTTCGTATTCAAGTCGATTTATACGGCTCACTTTCGTTAACGGGGATTGGTCACCATACTGACCGTGCAACGATTTTGGGTCTGTTGGGTAATAAACCAGATACCATCAAAATCGCTTCTGCGAACAAAGCGATGCGCAAGGCGATTGAAGAGGGCATGATGTCTGTCGATGGCCGTCATGAAATCGAATTCAACTACAAAACGGACATGTTGTTCCATGAAGAGAACCTTCCTCTGCATGAGAATGGTATGACGATCACTGCCTTAGATGCGCACGGCAATCAGGTTGGGTTTGAAACTTACTACTCTATCGGTGGTGGTTTCATCGCAACGGCAGATGAACTGCAAAATGGCAGTGCGACTGCTCCTGTAGAAGTTGAGTTTCCATTCTCCAGTGCAGACGAAATGTTGGCACAAGCAGAGAAGAACGGCATGAGCCTCGGCGGCATGATTCTGAAAAACGAACAAGCGTTTCAGGATATGGAAGCCATCAATCAACGCGCAGAACAGATCTGGCGTGTGATGACGCGTTGCATGGAGCGCGGTTTCGAGACAGAAGGTATCTTGGATGGCGGCTTGAACGTGACCCGCCGTGCGCCTAACTTGCTGAAGAAGCTTGAAGCAAATGCAGCGATTGAAAACGATCCAATGGAAATCATGGATTGGATTAACCTGTTTGCTTTTGCTGTGAGTGAAGAAAACGCGGCTGGTGGACAAGTGGTAACATCACCAACTAATGGTGCGGCGGGTGTGATTCCGGCAGTATTGATGTACTACCATCGCTTCATCAAAGAGCTTGATACTAAACAGCTTAAAGACTTTCTTGCTGTCTCCGGTGCGATTGGCATCTTGTACAAAACCAATGCGTCTATCTCGGGTGCCGAAGTGGGTTGTCAGGGCGAAGTCGGTGTATCTTCCTCTATGGCGGCAGCTGGCTTGACCGCGCTACGTGGTGGCAGCAATGAGCAAATTTGTATTGCGGCTGAGATTGCCATGGAGCACTCACTAGGCATGACCTGTGACCCAATAGGTGGCTTAGTGCAAGTACCGTGTATTGAGCGTAATGCAATGGGCGCAATGAAAGCGATCAATGCATCTCGCATGGCATTAAAGCGTAACAGTAAATGTTTGATCTCGTTGGATAAGGTAATTGAAACCATGTACCAAACGGGCAAAGACATGAACAAGAAATACCGTGAGACGTCACTGGGTGGGTTAGCTTTGATTCACCTAGCGCCGCCTTGCGAATAATGAGTTAGGTACATCTAACCAACAAAAAAGCCGAAGCACTGAGATGCATCGGCTTTCCTTTTTTGGAGCGTTTATAACTTAGCTATGCGTTTGCTCACCTTTTGGTGTGCTTTGGTTTGGTTGATAGTGCAAAATCACCATCGAGGTGGGTGACAGCAAGACTTCGCCTTCAGCATGTCCTGGGTTGAGATTACGTACGTTTGTATCACAGATCGTCACCCATTCTTGCTTTCGCTCATTGGGGAGCTTAAAGCGCGCTGTGGCGTTAGTTTGGTTGATGAGGTAGACCAGCTCTTGCCCTTCTTTACCGATACCAAGGTGAAGTGCGACAGAGCTTAAACGGTTCCAATCATCGTGCTCCATTAAGCGACCGTCTGTACGGCGCCAGAAAATACGGTTGTTATTGCGGTTTTCGCCACTGAAAGCTCGGATAAATGGCACCATGTATTGATTTCGGTTGGCGACCATTTGTGACATCCATGCTTTGAAATGTTGCTTACGTTCTGTCTCTTCCCAGTTCAGCCAACTGGTTTCGTTGTCTTGGCAATAGGCATTATTGTTACCGCCTTGGGTGTGAGACAGAACATCAGCAGTGAGAATGTGTGGGATACCGAAGGCAAACAGCAAGCTAGCAATAAGGTTGCGTTTTTGCTTCTCACGCGTGGCGATGATCATCAGATTTTCGGTCTCGCCTTCAACACCGTAGTTTTCTGAACGATTGTCACCGTGACCGTCGCGATTTTCTTCGCCATTGGCTTCGTTATGTTTGTGCTTGTAAGACACTAAATCTTGCAGTGTGAAGCCATCGTGATACGTGATGTAATTTACGGTGAGTTTGTATGGCCAGTTCGCTGCACTATAAATGTCACGAGAGCCCATTAATCGAGTGGCAAACTCTTTTAAATAGCCTTGATCACCGCGCCAAAAACTGCGGGAAATATCACGCAGTTTGTCATTACATTCGTTCCAACCAAATGGAAAGTTACCCACTTGGTAGCCATTTGGACCAATATCCCAAGGTTCGGCAATCAATTTGGTTTCACGCAAAATTGGGTCTTGCGCAACGGCTTTAAAGAAAGCGGCTTCTGGGTTGTAATCATCGCCCTGTCGACCTAACGTTGCAGCCAAGTCAAAACGGAAGCCATCGACTTTAAATTCGCTAACCCAGTAGCGCAATGTATCCATCACAAGGTTTAAGGCTGGTTGGTAGGTGAGATCCACTGTATTTCCGCAGCCAGTGTAATTGGCGAAGTGGTTGCCATGTTTGATGTAAAAACAGGAGTCGAGGGCTTTCAGGTTGAAAATTGTAGGCCCTTCACCACCTTCAGCAGTGTGGTTGTAAACCACGTCGAGAATCACCTCAATGCCGTTTTTATGCAATTCGCGAATTGTTGTTTTTAATTCCGTAACGGCGTCTTGTTCTGCGTAGCGCGGATCGGGCACCATAAAGAGATAAGGGTTGTATCCCCAATAATTGACCTTTTCCATCTCTAGTAGATGAGGCTCATGCATGCATGCTGCGACAGGTAGCAATTGCAGCGTGTTGATGTTTTGCTGTTTGTAAAAGGCCAGCATTTCAGGTGATGCAAGACCTAAATAGCGCCCCTTCAGCTTGTCCTCAACCTCTGGGTGGCGTTGGGTAAGCCCTTTGACGTGCGTCTCAAACAATACCATCTCTTCTCTGGGTATACGCGGGTGATCCGTGTTTTGCCAGTCAAAATCATCTTCGATAACGACGCACTTCGGCATATCGAAACTTTTGGCTGGAGAGTAGGGAGGGTGATAGTGGAGGGCTTTATCTATTGATTTTGCGTACGGATCAGAAATTAACAGTGGCTCGTCCTTGTGGGAGACAAGGTAACCGTATTTTTGCCCCGGCTTAATATCTGGAATAAAAGTATGACGTATGCCAGCGTATTCATTCGGTAAACCGTGAAGCTCGTAGCTGCCATCGTTTGCAAACAATGCCAGTTGAATGTCTTTTACGCCCGGAGCATGAATAGAGAAGTTACAGCCTTCTTTATTCAATGTTGCGCCCAGGGGGTAGGGGCGAGAGAGAAGTCGTGTCATCGGAGATACTTTATTTAATATTTATTGCTACCTTTAGGAAACTATAAGTTAAAAACTTTGTCTTACTAAGGTCAACCACCCTAAATATAAAAATATTCGTGTAATTTAATTACTTTATGTGACGGCTTAGAGTCAAAAATATGAAATGGCTATCACTTTGTAGCGGCTCAAAACCGAACAAACTTACTAATTCCTCCCTAGATTGGTGATCTGACTCGAAAAAACACCATTCGGTAAATTTTCTACTCCCTTCTCATCCCCCTTAAATTAGTTTAGGGCGGAGGAAGTCATCCTTGTACGCCTCGGGTAATCTCACAACTGTTGAAACAAACGGGGATTCGTTCCCATCTTACCTCTCTTTCTTTAGGTGTGTTTTTACTGCCTATATTCACCTAAAAGAGTGAGCAGGGAAGACAGAATTATAAATACCCTTAATGGAGTTAAGAATGAAAAAAGTAAGTGCAATTGCTGCTGCTGTAGCTGCAACTTTAGCTGCTGGTTCTGCATTCGCAGTGGATTTCCACGGTTACATGCGTGCTGGCGTTGGCGTGAACGCTGACGGTGGTCAACAATTAACATTCGAAAAGAACAAGATCGGTCGTCTAGGTAATGAAAGCGATATCTACGGCGAGATTCAACTAGGTAAAGAAGTTTACAACAACAACGGCAAAACGTTCTACGTAGACTCTATGGTTGCAATGACTTCTAACGGTTCAAACGACTGGGAAAGCACTTCTGCTAACTGTGGTTTGGATAACGGCGAAGTGAAATGTGTAGACGATGCACAATTCGCACTACGTCAGTTCAACGTTCAAGCTAAAGGCCTACTAAACTTTGCTCCTGAAGCAACGCTTTGGGCAGGTAAACGCTACTACCAACGTCACGACATTCATATCTCTGACTTCTACTACTGGAACATCTCTGGCGCGGGCGCTGGTGTTGAAGGTATCGAAGCTGGTCCTGGTAAAGTTTCTTTCGCTTGGGTTCGTAACGACCGCGGCGATATCGCAGACCCAGGCAACGATGGCGGCGCAACAAACGTAAACACTCTAGACGTACGTTACGCAGGTCTTCCTCTATGGGACAACGGCTCTCTAGAAATGGGCTTGAACTACGCAATTCTTAACGAAACTGACGCTGCGCCAAACGGCACTAAAGATGCGAAAAACGGCGTAATGTTCACAGCAGAATTGACTCAAGGTCTAGACGCTGGTTTCAACAAAACAGTGCTTCAGTACGGTACTGAAGGTTACTCAAAAACAATGGCATTCTACGGCGACGGTAGCTGGTACGGCGCAGAAGCTGACAACGGTGCATCTGGTTACCGCCTAATCAACTGGGGTGTAATCGGCATGGGCGACAGCTGGGAAATGGGTCACCAGTTAGTGTACGGTGTTGGTGAAGACATGTGGGCTGGCCAAGACAAGTGGGAAACAATGTCTGTTGTTGTTCGTCCAATGTACAAATGGGATGACAACCACAAAACTATTTTCGAAGCTGGTTACGCTATCGACGATAACGACGGCGAAGAAAACAAATACGGTAAGCTAACTGTTGCTCAAGCATGGTCTGCTGGCTCTAGCTTCTGGGCTCGTCCTGAAATCCGTGTTTACGCTTCTTACCTAACGGCTGACAAAGAAGACAACTCAAACACATTTGACAACGGTCGTTCAGACGATACGTTCCAGTTCGGTGTACAAGCTGAAGCTTGGTGGTAATCATCTAACCACTAAGTCCTAAATTGTCCTAGAATGATACAGCCAGAACTTATCTGGCTGTATTTATTTAAAAAACAATAAAGAGTCGAGGTAGACAGTAATGAAAAAATGGCTTGCTCCCGTACTGCTGGGCATGTTGGCTACTGGTTGTGCGTCTGTAGAACAAGTAGAGATGAGTCCAAAAGGTCAGCAACAAGTGATCACGCAATCGGGTGATATTCAATGGGTACCGCTTAACGTGCCTGTGGTTACTGAATTCGCTTTGACTGATAAAAGCCAAATGTTGTTGGATGGTAACAGTGCTGGCGCTATTGCAGCGTTTGCTCTTCCAGGTAACCGTGGCAGTCTCGATATCAAATTAGAGACATTCGTAAGTAAAGAACTTCAATTTTATGCTCCTAATGTCGCAGTGATGAACTCGGCAGGAGAAACCATTTACCAAGCAGATTTTTCAAAGTTTAAGTATGAACCAGCAAAACTGTTGGACAACGATAAATTCGTACTTGATCTCAATGTGATTCCAGACATGACAGGTAACGATCTGCATGTGTTGGTTTACACGACTTCCGCCGATCTAAAAGGAAGTACACAAGTTTTACACCCTGCAAAAGCCTTCGCCATGGCGCGTCACACTCAGCCGCCAGATATTGCAGACCCTCTAGCGAAACATAGCCCACTCGGTCAGTTCCGCTTTTCGGTATCCGCGAATGATATTGTGAATACTAAGATTGTTGCGAAAAACGACAACATTCCCCAAGGTACGGACCTTACTAGCTACTACTACAGCTCCATTGAAGCGGCAGTCGCAGCGAATGATATTCCGAAAGCGCTCACTTTGCTTGATGAAGCAAAAGAGCTGGGTATCGAAGGTGCACAACAAGTGTTTGTGAAAGCCGTAAATAGAAAATAATCAGATAAAAAAGGTCAGCGAAATGCTGACCTTTTTCATAGAAAATAAACCAATAAAAATACCCCTACATAGAGTTACCTTATTCACATAATTATTTTTATTACTTTGTTTTTTATATAGGTTGGATCAATAATTAATGGCAGTTCCTAATTTATTTTTTGTACTTAGGAAATAAACAAACTTCTCGAAGTGATTTAAATTCGCAATCCGAAAATATTTATTTGGCGTTTGATATTTCCATTTTAATAACGATTAATATTTCTTTTAACCGTTGAGTTTATTTTGCTTTGGATATACTAAAAAGGAATTACGTGAAATGAACATGATGAAGACCTCTCTTGCTGCTGCTCTACTTGTTGCCTTAGTGGGTTGTCAATCGACTGCAGAACCAGAAGCGGCCGCAGAGCCTGTTGTTAATATGTCTCAAGACGAAGTGGTTGCTTTCATGAAAGCGTGTGACAACCCAGATAGCACAGCGAAAGGACCTATTTCTAAACCACTATTTGTGGTGGGTACTTTTGCGGATTCCGATTGGAAACACGTGCCTCAGCGTCAATACACCTACAAAGGGAATAATTTCTACCAAGCCGTGGTTCAAGAAAAAGTAGGCTCCTACAAAATGCAGTACGCGACCGAGTTGTGGTTCCCACAATTTACCGCAAAAGGTAATAGAATGAACGTTGGTGAATTAACACCATTAACATTTGGTGGTTACGGTACGGACACTTCGGTTGATATTAAAGAAGATGGTAAATATGTATGGAGTCTTCAGTTTGAAGGAAAAGGCAAACCTGTTCATGTCATGGTAAATAAGTGCCAATAATATTCCATTCAGTTATTTAAAATCTATTTTTATTTATTAACCCCTGCATGAAACACATGTCGGGGTTAATTTTATTACTCAAATTTCCGTAGTTTATTTGAGTAAGTTAGGGAGAATAAAATGCGTAATATCCTACGTAACCATCGCCTGTCTCGATCGTTGCTTGCGTTAAGTGTGATTGGTGCTTTATCTGCGTGTAATTCTTCTGGTGGTGGCGACACTAATAGCAGCACTCCGCTACCGGATACCAGTTATGCTTGCCAAGCCAATGTCATGGCGCAAAGTAACCAACTTCGTACTTATCAAATCATGGTAGAGAGTTTTGTGGATGGTGATGCGAGCATTGGTCACGGTACAGGTTATGGCACCAGCCATCATAACGGCGATTTGCAAGGAGTGATTGATTCACTCGATTACATCCAAGATTTAGGGATGAACGCGATTTGGTTGACGCCAGTTTTTGAATCGGAAGCGATAGCGGGCCAAGAACACTGGGCCGATCGTCTGGATGCCACGGGCTACTTTGCAACGGATTACTTCACCATTGATCCACGTTTTGGTGATTTAGAAACGGCGAGAACCTTGGTCGAGGAAGCACACAAACGCGGCTTATACGTGTTTTTTGATGGTGTATTTGGTCATCACAAAGATGGTTTGATCAAACCATCTCCCTCCGGTTTGTTGCCATCGGGATCGAGCAATCCCGTTGATTACCCGGCCAGTCTCGATTTCTACAAAGAAGTGGCAACGTATTGGATCAAAGAACTGAAGATTGACGGCTGGCGTTTAGATCAAGCCTATCAAGTTCCGACAGACGCTTGGACACAACTTCGTAAAGCCGTCGATGAAGCCTCACAAAGTGTGACGTACACCAATAGCAAAGGCGAACAAGTGAATCCGTTGGGCTATATGGTGGCAGAGATTTGGAAAGGGGAGTCTGAGATCGCGAATGAGGCGTATGGATCGAACAGCGATCCAGCACTGTGCTCTGCATTTGATTTTCCTATGCGCTATCGCATCGTTGAAACTTTGGCCGTGAATGAGAGTGGCGTGGGTGGTCGCGGTGCGGATTGGTTAGACAACGGCTACAGCACACACAATCAATATCCAACACATGCGCAGCCGAATTTGATGATCGGCAACCATGATTTAGTGCGCTTTGGTGACTTGTTACAGCGTGGAAACTTGGCGGATGTGAATGATGCAGAATATTGGTTACGCCATAAAGCCGCGTTTGCTTTCCAAGCGGCGTACACAGGGCCAATCACGTTGTACTACGGTGATGAAATCGGGGATCAAGTGGATGGTTTTGCCGTAAAAGAAGACAACAGCACCTGCGCCATTCAAGGTTTGTGCGATGATCACGTTGCGCGCAGCAGTGCGAAAATTGAAGGCGTGACGGCGACGCTTGATGCAAACCAAGCCGATCTCAAATCTTATGTGACATCGCTGATGACAATGCGCGATGCGCATCCTGCACTTTATCAGGGGTCACGCACGAATTTAGTTGCGAGTAACGGCAGTTATGTGGATTTGAAACAATCTGGTTCGGACAAAGTCTTGTTTGCGCTAAATACCTTAGAGAGCGCTAGAAGCGTCACTCTTACTCAGGAGAGTGTTGGTACTGGTGAGTTGGTGGATTTGCTCACGAATGAAAAAATTACTCCGAGTAATGGTCAATATCAGATTCTGATGTCGCCACTACAAGGACGATTCTTTGCGGTAAAACCTTAAGGAATTATTCAGAATTGATGCTCACCAGTTGAGCTGACCACAAGCTTTCTTATAAACAAGCCAAGTGTTGTTGCTGACCCCCATAGGCGCACACTTGGCTTTTTTCTGTCTGTTTTACTTTTCCCTTAATGGTTTTGCGACGATGTAGCCAACAAGTTGCTTCGCTTTTTGTATTGGCGTTTGTTTTCAGCAGATGGATATTTGTGAGATAAGCTGCACATTAAAAAGTAAATTAACACTTGTGCAACGTAAAAATGTGACTGAAGGATTACTTATGCCCCACTAATATGTTTATCGTGTTTGGGATTTATATAACTAATGGAAAAGTATAATGAAATCCATAACGAACTCCCTCTGTCTCCTTGCTGCTGTTAGCTCGCCGTTTGCATATAGCCAAATTATCAACGGTGACTTTGAACAGTGGAATGGCAATGTACCTACGCAGTGGTCAGAGATTAACGCTGGCATTACAGTGTCGCCAAGCAGCGAGCAAATCAAATCGGGTGGTCTGGCTGCCCAGGTCGTCGTGAATACAGGTACCCAAAGCAACACCGACTTTTTGCAAACCATTAATGTGGAGCAAGGGAAAACCTATCCGTTTTCTGTCTCGGTTTATCATACCGAAGGAAATGTAAAAGCACGTCTGGTGGTTGATGGTTATCACAATTACTCGAACCCACAACAGATAAACCAGTGGCAAGAGCTCGCGCACAACTACACAGCGAGCTCGAACAAGACCATCAACGTCGGTTTGCGTTTTTACGATGAAGCCAGTTTTGATGGCTCAGAAGTTGTCTACGTCGATAATTTTCAACCGACTGAGACGAGTACACAACCTCCTGTAGAAAATTGTAGTGATCATGAGGTGGTTCTTACACTCACGACGGACAACTATGGCTCAGAAACTAGCTGGGAGTTGAAAAATAGCCAAGCGCAAGTGCTTTTCTCTGGTCAGGGGTATGAGTCGTCAACCTCTGTAGATAAGACCATGTGTTTGGCCGATGGTAACTACCAATTTACGATTCAAGACAGCTATGGCGACGGCATTTGCTGTGGCAATGGTTCGGGGTCTTACGCGTTGAAGGTGGGAGATAAGACTCTTGCTTCTGGCGCTGAATTCTCGAAAAGTGAAACCACCGATTTTAACTTAGGTGACACAACGACGACCCCACCAGTGGTTGATGGTTACTATCAAGCGGCATCTGGTAAGACGGGATACGCTCTAAAAACAGCGTTGTTTAACATTATCAATAATCACTCCAGCCGAGGCTATTCTGCGGTCTGGACCTTGGTAAAAGATGCCGATATTGATCGTTATTATGAAAATGATGGCTCTATTCTCGATATGTACTCTGAAAAGCCATCTGCTAGCGATACGGTAAGCTTTACCAAAGTCACAGACCAATGTGGCCAATACAAAACGGAAGGGGATTGCTACAACCGTGAGCACTCTTTTCCGAAAAGCTGGTTTGGCGGTAAGGTTGAGCCGATGAACTCAGACGGTCATCACTTGTTTGCAACTGATGGTTATGTAAACGCGAAGCGCAGTAATTGGCCATTTGGTGAAGTGGGCACCGCGACCTACGTGTCTAGTAATGGCTCTAAACTTGGCCAAGCAAGCACTAGTCTGGGCTACTCCGGTACGGTGTTTGAGCCGATTGATGAGTTTAAAGGCGATTTTGCTCGTGCCTATTTCTACATGGCAACCCGCTATGAAAATATTGTAGGTAACTGGGAAGGCAATTCAAGCAATGCGGATGCTGTCCTTGATGGTTCAAGTTCAACGGTTTTTGAACCTTGGATGTTAAACATGCTGAAACGTTGGCACAAAAATGATCCCGTTAGTGAAAAAGAACGAAACCGCAATCAACAAGTGTTTGATTTTCAGGGCAATCGTAATCCATTCATTGATCATCCTGAGTTTGTTGAACAGATTTGGGGAAACTAACACCTTTTTGATTTTGGTATCCACCATTTAGTGACGCCAACAAAACAAAGGGGAAGCGTGATGCTTCCCCTTTTTCATTACGGATGTTTTTAAATGAAACTAGTTTTTCGTTACCGTCACGATTGGCGCCGACTTGTCAGCCGCGTTGAAGTGGAAGTTGTAATTTCCTGCTTCTGCAATCGCAATTTTCAGGTTTGCACTACCGCCACCGACTTCCATCGTTAGCGCTTTACCAAGCTCAACACTGCCTTCGCCACCGAAGTTGGTGTCTGCTGCCCAGTCTGCGCTCGCAACTTTCATCTCGTAGTTGCCCGCCGCTAGGTCAATGTCTAGCGAATAAACGTCATTTGCAACATAGCTGAACTTCGCTGTTGAGTCTTGTGCTGGAGCATCCCATGTAGTGATAGTGCCACGTAAGTAAAGTGCTGTTTCACCGAATGTTGGTGCATCTGCTGACTTGGTCACTGACACGACCGGTTTTTCTACGCTTTCATCTTGAACATGCAGCGCGTTCAGAGTGAAGTTGTACTTACCTGTTTCAGCAACAGACAGCTTACAGTTACCTTCTGAACCTAAGTCTAGTGAACCAGAAGCTATATTCGCAGCATCACAACCGATGTTTGGATTTGCCCAACCAGAGTCCGCGAATTTGAACTCGTGCTCACCTGCTTCAAGAACGCCAGTTACAGAGTACATGCCGTTGCCAATAAAGGTCATCGCCCAATCACTGCTATCAGACCACTCGTTCATCGTGCCTTTCACGTAAACAACGGTTTCGCCGTAAGGAGGAATGCTCGATACGTCTTTGTTATCCGTGTTTACTGGCAGGCCAGCACCTTGTGCGCCGTCTTGTGGCTGCACGAATACCGCTGTTGTCAGTGCTGGTACTGTGAACGTTTCATTGGTGAAGCTTGCACCTTTCACGATGTCATCCGCAGAGTTTTGTTGAACTTCATGTAACTCGAAACCAGTTGCGCCAGCAACTTTGAAAGACTTCTCAGTTGATGTTGAGTTCACAACGGCCACAACAGCATCGTAGTTCGAATCTAAATCGGCACCTGCTGATGTACCATCGTCGATAGACATCACAATCAAGCCTTCCACTTGGTCTTTCCCTACGTTGCGGAAGTCCACACGGTTCATCACTTCTTGCGCGGTATCTAGGCGGAACAGTTCGCTTGTGCTACGGATTTTTAGTAGCTCTAGGAATTGTTGCTTAGTCAGCTCGATGTCGGTTGAATCTGGTTTCGCCGTGCTGTCACCAACGATGGTTTTGATCAGCTCCCAGTTTGCACCGTCTTTGTCTTCACGTGGTAGACCAACGTTCCAGTTATTGTCGCTTCCGTCGAAGAATACACGGTTGAACCAGTCACCAGAATCGTACGAGTCGCGCTGCATGGATTTAGAGCGCAATAGCTCAGAACCCATGTGGATGAATGGAATGCCTTGACCAAGCATCACCGTTGATAGGGACACAGACTGCATACGTGCACGCTCGGCAGATGAAGTGCCTGTCGCAATCTTGTAGGCGTTGTTATCCCACAATGTTTGGTTGTCGTGCTTAGACACGTAAGAGATGTTCTCTGATGGCACTTTTGTGTAGCCTGCAGGCGCACCATTGTAATCAACGTTCTTACCCAGTTTGGTTTCGCCTTTGTAATCAAGAAGGATGTAATCAGCCAAGTTACCAGCCATACCTAGACGAACCAGATCTTGGTTGTGTAAACGACCATTCACCGACTCTGCGTCAGTTTTGGTTTCTTCGTTAGGATAAGCGGCGTTACCAAAGCCTTGGTTAAAGCGAAGTGGGTGCTTACCTTCAGAATCTACACCGCCATCAAACGGGCTTCCGCCACGAACTGCGTCACGCAGACGATCAGAGAAAGTACCGATTTCTGTCCCCGCCATGTTGACTTGTGTCGCCTGATCGAAGCGAGCGTTTTGCGCGACTTCACCAAAGTCCCAACCTTCGCCGTAGAACAAGGTATTCGGGTCAATTTCACGGACTTTTTCAAGTGCGTAAACCATCACATCTTTCGGCTGGTGGCCCATAAGGTCAAAACGGAAACCATCGACTTTATAGTCATCCGCCCATACCATCAATGAGTCAACCATTAGTTTACCCATCATCAAGTTCTCGGTTGCGGTGTTATCACAACAGGTTGAGTTTTCGACTCCGCCAGTGTTGACGTTTAGACGGTGGTAGTACCCAGGGACAATCTTATCCAGTACTGATTTTTCGTTCACACCAGATGCATTTGTGTGGTTGTACACGACGTCCATGACCAGTTTCAGATCCATTTTATGCGTCGCTTGAACCATTTCGCGGAACTCAAGAATACGCTTAGACCCGTTAGGATCGGTCGCATAACTGCCTTCCGGCACGGTGTAGTGGTAAGGGTCGTAACCCCAGTTGAAGCTGTCTAGCATGCGAAGATCGTTCATCAACGCTTGTGCTTTGCCCGTTGTTGGGTCGTAGCTATTTAATACCTCTTCAATTACTTTGCCGTCATCTTCGGTCTCACAAATGGAGGCTTCTGGCTTGATGCCACAAAGTTTACCCACGGTGTCGGTGATATCGACTCGCTTGTCAGCGTCTTCATCCACGGTTGCAATATCAAATGCTGGCAAGATATGTAGCGTTGTTAGGCCAGCATCTTTTAAAGCTTGTAAGTGAGATACAGACTCACGCTCAGGTTCTGTAAGCGCCAGATATTTGCCATCAAGACTTGGTGTGCCTTTGCTGTCGTTAAAGCTGAAATCACGAATGTGTGACTCGTAAAGGACGTGGTCTTCGTCTTTTTTAACTGTTGGGCGTGCGTAGTTTTTCCAATCTTGAGGCATTAAGCTTGGATCATCTAAATCAACCACTTGCGAGTATCGTGAGTTCTTAGACAAGCTCATTGAATATGGGTCTGTTACCAAACGCGTTTCAACGACGCCAGTTGTTGGGTGGTATACCTTAACTTGGTAGCGATAGTATTTGTTGACAACGTTGCTTTGTGCCTCAGAAACCCAGATACCTGTTGCTGGGTCTTCCGTCATGGCAACGGTCGCTTCTTCTGCTAAGTTTTCATCGTAGATTATCAGATCAACATCTTGGGCAGTTGGTGCCCATAGTTTGAAGGTTGCGGCACCGCCTTCCACAATCGCACCGAGTTCTTGACCGATCGCGTTACCTGCCTTGGAATCGGCAAACACCGCATCCAAAACGCCCGGTTTTTGCACTTCAGTTGCAGAAATGACGTCACCATTTGCGTTGTAAGCCACCATAACGATTTGTGACTTCAGGATCGTACGCAAGGTCGCGTCATCGACATCGATACCCGCAGCTTGAAGGCTAGCAAGGTGACGGAAGCGTGATTTCAGACCATCAGACAACTCACCAGCTTTTGTCAGCTCAACCGCTGTACCGCCAGAGATTTGCTTATCTTCATCCATTTTAATGTCGTTGCTGAGGCTGTAGAACAGCTTCATGGAATCCGCATTGGCCGCCGCTTCCCACGCGATGGTGTTGGCATCTAGCCAATGCGCTTTTTGACCATCAATATCAACAGGGCGCTCTTCTATTGGCTCGTAGTAAAGTTCACTGCTGCCGTGGAAGCCAAACAAACCTTTCGATTCGCCGATTTTCGTCAGCTCCACTTTTGAGTTTGCACTGCCGAATGCTTTCTCATCACCTTTGTGCAGAATGAAGTTCATGCATTCGTGTGGGTCAGAGGCATCAGGGTTTATTTTCAGTACGTAGTAAGCACCGTAGGTGTCGTTGATGCCATCGAATGGGTGTGGCGCAGACCAATCCGTTCCTGTTCCCGGAATGCCCATTGCGTCTAAATCTGTGCTGGTACAGCCCTCACCGTTCCATAGGTGCAAGCCCCAACCTTCGTAGTCGCTTGCTGTTGAAGCGGACGCCACATCGCGTTTGTAATAAATGACGACTTCGTTCTCTCCCGCAGGGTACAAGCCTGAGCCAGGGTTCGTCGTATCTTCGTTCGTGCTATCACTACCACAACCGCTGATTACCGCGACGGAAATCAAAGGCAGTACGGTTTTGGCAATTGTTGATAATTTAAATGTCTTATTGTCCACGTTTACAAATCCATTGTTATTGAATTGATATTGAGCTGCGCGCTGCCTTCGCTGACTCAATCATCAAGAAGGTTTTGCACACGCTAGAAAGGCAGATGCCAAAAAAGGAAATGTTCAATTAGATGCTAATACACTGAATCATCAGCAAAATGTGAGAGCAGGCTGTTAAGTTTTTTACAGGTGCAAATTTTCTGTCACAGTCGATTTTGTTCACAAATTAAATAATAAAACAGGCGCATAGTGAGAGATTCTGCACATCATTAAAATGTAAATTTTTATGGGATGAGTAAGGGGGGATGATAGGGGATGAGAATGTCTCAGCCCCAAAACCGTGATTAAGTTCTATAAAAATGAGGGCTATATTTTTCTTATAAAAATAAGTTGCAGTGATGTTGAATAAAATACCGCCATTAAGTCTTCGCAAGCTTCAGATTTTCGCTAAGTGGTCGTTATATAATGAAGGTAGTCGGCGTTACGTCGGCGCGTAATCATAAGATTTCCCTGAAAGGGAGTTGAATTGGGCCCTGAAACCAAAAGAGGCTATTTATGAGTAGTATGGGCATTGCCATTGCGGCAACTGGCCTTTCACTCGTCCTGATATTTGTGTGGATGATCTCGTTGTCGATGCGGAAACAGAGACTCGAGGCAGAGAGGAAAGCTCGCGAAGCCGCTTATCGAAAGGCGATGCATAAAGCGCGAGAGCAAGAGCGTAAAGAGCGAGAGTTCAAAGCAGAAACCGGGCATATCCCCACCATTTTATTTCTAGCGAAAGAAGCCGAAAAGGACAACATTCGTCAAGCGCTGTATTGGTATGATAAAGCCGCTAAACTGGACAATGTGACGGGGATGTACGGCATTGTTCGCTTAAGTGAACGCATGCGCGAAGATGTGATTTTAAAAGAGCAGGCAAACTTCTGGCGTACCGCAATTGCGGGAATGGAAGGAGATACCGAAGCGAAATTTTCGACGGGCAAGGCCTTGGTCTTTGGCCGAGGAACTGAAAAAAATATCCCAAAAGGTAACCAACTGATTGAAACTGCCGCCGAAGAAGGCTGCATTGATGCCATGATTTATATGGGGGAATGGCAGCTTTCACCAGACAATAGTGCAGGACGCAGTGCAGATGCGCTTTACTGGTTTATGAAAGCGGCGGAAAAAGACAGTGCAGATGGCAAGATCCAAGTCGGCTTATGTTACCTAAATGGCATTGGTACAGAAAAAAGCATGGTTAAAGGTTGCTACTGGCTAGAACGGGCCGCGGAAGGTGGCAGTGCTAAAGCGATGTATCATGCTGGCGAAGCGTGGAAGGATAAAGGTAAAACGGGTAATGCAATTGCTTACGTTTGGCTGTTTCTTGCTGCCAATATGGGCTACCAACCTGCGCGTACGTTGCGTGATGAAGTGGCGACCAATATTGGTGTTGATGTTGTCGTTGGATTGCAGTCCATAGCGAAGCCGTTGCAAAGAAAGCTGGCCTCAGGAATGGTGAGAAAGCACTCTATTATTCGAGCCCTTAACAAAGTGTACAAACGCGAAGCGTATTTTCCTGCGGAAGAGGAGCTCAATGCGGTGTTGAATGATGAGAATAAAGACGCCTCCGAAGCTTGGGAGGAGACATCAACACTAGATTTTCAGCCTAACATGACAACGGTAACAGCAGAAGGTCAGGCAAGCACATCGCCTAACGAAAAAAAACTCTCTAAAGAGGCGCTCGATTTCACTCAAAACTTCCTTCAGCCATAACCTATCTTATCCAGAAGCCTCAAGATTGAGGCTTTTCTTTTGTCTTTAAAATGTTACGCCAAATCCAAGTCAGCTTAATGTATTTGAGGCTAGACATCCAATGACGTGAAAACTCATTTTCGACATTTGGAGGACGAAAGATGATAAGTCAACCTGTTAAAATCGGTGACGACACCGCCGTAGTCATTCCAAGCGTAATCCTGGCTCAGCTCGGGATAAGGGAAGGAGATACCCTAGAAATCGCACTGAATAAAGACAAAATGGAAATTAAGAAGATGGTGTTGAAAACCAGCGCTCCAACTTACTCTGAAGATATTGAGGAGAATTGAGTTAGAGAATCTTGGTTTGTCGGATACACTACTGGTTTCGCAAAACTGGCGCTTGCCGCTGTCTTTGAACTATCGATAACTACAATAAGAGGTAAGGTACTATGCAAGGTATCCTCTCTATACAATCTCATGTTTCTTTTGGTCATGCTGGTAACAGCAGTGCTGTTTTCCCAATGCAACGCATGGGTTCCGAAGTATGGCCGATTCATACCGTTCAATTTTCTAACCACACGCAGTATCAAGAAGGCTGGACTGGGCGAGCGTTTGCGGCTGAAGACATCAGCGAGTTAGTTCGTGGACTTGGTAACATCGGCGCGCTGGAAAAGTGCCAAGCGGTATTGACGGGCTACCAAGGTAGCGCAGAGCAGTGCCTTGCTGTTGAAGATACCGTGACGAAAGTGAAGCAAGCGAACCCGAACGCACTTTACGTTTGCGACCCTGTGATGGGCGCGCCAGACAAAGGCTGCATTGTGGCTCCGGGCATTGCTGAAAATCTTCTAACGCGTTTGATGCCAATGGCGGACGTGATCGTTCCGAACCAATTCGAGCTAAGTCAATTTGCTGAGATGGAAATCCACTCATTAGACGATGCGATCACCGCATGCCAACGTGCGCTAGAGAAAGGTCCAAAAGTGGTGCTAGTTAAGCACCTTTACTGCCTAGAAAATGGCAGCTTCAACATGCTATTGGCTACGCAAGAAGGCATTTACCTTGCGAAGCGTCCTCAATTTGAGTTTGCTAAACAACCTGTTGGCGTGGGCGATCTTATTTCAGCTATCTTTACCGCGGGACTCTTAAAAGGCTGGTCTCCTAAACAAGCTTTCCAACATTGTCACGACGCGTGTTACGGGGTGTTGAGTGCAACGTACCATGCAGGCGAATGGGAGCTGCAAACTATTGCGGCGCAGCAAGAGTTTGTTGAGCCAAGCAAACACTTCCCGATTGAAGAAGTGGCTCTGGTCACCGCATAATTGAGCGCAATTAAACAAAAAAGGGGAGCCATCATCGGCTCCCCTTTCTATTTGTTCTGTCAGTCTTACTGAGCTTTTTGCTGCTCTGATTTACAAACTGCTGCCGTAAAGACAACGTCTGTTGAGCTGTTTAGTGCAGTTTCTGCAGAGTCTTGAATCACACCGATGATGAAGCCAACCGCTACAACCTGCATTGCTACGTCGTTTGAGATACCAAACAGGCCACACGCAAGTGGGATAAGTAGTAGAGAGCCACCTGCAACACCTGATGCGCCACATGCAGAAACCGCAGCCACAATACTGAGCAGTAGCGCAGTCAGTAGATCAACTTCGATACCCATAGTGTGCACAGCTGCAAGCGTTAGTGTTGTGATAGTGATTGCAGCACCAGCCATGTTGATGGTCGCACCTAGAGGGATAGATACTGAGTATGTATCCTCGTCCAGTTTTAGCTTCTCACATAGTGCCATGTTTACTGGAATATTCGCTGCACTTGAACGAGTGAAGAACGCTGTTACACCACTTTCACGTAGACAACGGAATACAAGTGGGTAAGGGTTTTGTTTGGTTTTAACGAACACGATCGCTGGGTTTACAACGAGTGCGATGATCATCATTGCGCCAAGAAGAACCGCCAGAAGGTGTGCGTAGCTTGCTAGCGCGCTAAAGCCTGTTGTCGCAAACGTTGAAGCAACCAAGCCAAAGATACCAAATGGTGCAAGACGAATGATAAAGCGCACAATGTGAGACACGCTGTGGCTTAGATCTTCAAATACGGCCTTCGTTGTTGCCGATGCGTGGTGTAGTGCAAGACCCAGACCCACACCCCAAGCAAGAATGCCGATGTAGTTTGCTTCTACTAGTGCATTTACTGGGTTGTCGACCAGTTTAAACAACAATGTGCGTAGAATTTCAGCAATACCTTGAGGAGGCGTTGCACCTTCAGCGCCGGTGACAAGCGTTAAATTGGTCGGGAAAAGGAAGCTTAGAACCACTGCTGATAGCGCCGCGAAGAATGTACCCATCAGGTACAGTACAACGATTGGGCGCATGTAAGTGTGTTGGTTTTTCTTTTGGTTTGCAATTGAAGCGGCAACCAAAATAAACACAAGAATTGGCGCGATCGCTTTAAGCGCACCGACAAAAAGGCTACCAATTAATCCCGCGCTTTCGGCATGGCTTGGAGAAATTGTCGCGAGCAAAATACCAAAGACGATACCGACAAGGATCTGGACGACGAGGTTACCACGAGCATATCGGGCAACGAGGCTGTTGTGTTGCATACATCATTCCTGCAATTTTATGCCAGAGTGGCAGGGCAATAGTCCATCATTACACGGCGATAATGCCCTTGTATTGCAAGGGGTGAGCATTGCTTCTGGTCACTAAGACACATGATTATCAATTATCCTGTTGTTATAAATTCAGCCATTTTCTTGCTGAATATCACATATCTTAGCTTGGTAATATTTTGTGTCTAGTTTTAGTTTGTTTTTGGATTAAATGTTTGCTCAATGTTATTTAAATAAGATTTTTATGTTGAAAATTATCATTAGTTATGAGTAATGGTTTTTAATAAAGTTGTTAAAAAGGAGACTTTCGTCTCCTTTGATTTTATTGACAACTCAAACGCAACAAATTAATAACTTTGTTGGCGCCTGCGCTTATCATTCATGGCATTGCGAGCAAGTTTACCGAATTGTCGACTTTGTGCTCGTTGCTCTGCCAAAGTCGCACCGTTAAAGGCTTGTTCTCGCAATAGTTTTTGATAGTTATTGAAACGACGAACTTCCAGTTTGCCATTTTCAATCGCAGTTTGAATTGCGCAACCCGGCTCAGTTTGATGCTGGCAATCACCAAAGCGACAACGTTGAGCGAGAGCCTCAATGTCAGAAAACGCCTCACTGACCCCCGATTCACAATCTGCTAGTTGAAGCTCGCGCATTCCCGGAGTATCAATCAAGATGCCGCCATCAGGTAATAGATGGATAGAGCGCGATGTAGTTGTATGTCGACCTTTGCTATCGTCTTCACGAATATGCCCAGTTGCCTGTTCTTGTTGCCCGAGTAATGCATTAACAAGAGTTGATTTGCCAACGCCTGAAGAACCGATAAAAGCGAGGGTTTGTCCTTCTTTGCACCAGGTCATGAGTTTAGAAGCACTCTCTATTTCTAAGCCGTTGACTGTCTCTATAGCTAATAGAGGGTCGAGCTTCTGTACTTGGCTTTTTAGTTCATCAGTATTGTCACACAAATCGGCTTTGGAAAGCACGATGACGGGTTCGACTTCGGCTTCATGAGCCAAGGCAAGATAGCGTTCAATACGACTTAAATTGAAGTCGTCGTTAAGGGAACAGACGATAAACACTGTATCCACATTGGCTGCGATAAGTTGCTCTGCCACTTTGCTGCCAGCGGCTTTGCGGCTAAAGAGGCTCAAGCGATCCAGTAAGCGAACAAATTGCTGATCTTCATTTAAGATTACCCAGTCTCCGACGGTCATATTGGGTAAAGAATGGTGGGCATTAAGATGAACTTGCCCAGTTTCTGTTGCCAATAAATAACCACTTCGGTGATGCGCAATTACACGAGCAAAGATAGTGTTGTCGTAATCGTCTAATGTCAGTTGTTGCTGAAAAAATGGTTTCCAACCCAATTGTTTTAGAGGGTTTGAAGTTGAAACTAATGTGTCACAAAAAGTATGTGTTTGATTCATTATTGAATTATCCCAGACGCAACAAAGCGCCTTAATACAAATCGCATTAGGGTCTAATTCGGATAGAGTTGACCCCGGTGAAGACCGGGCAGAGAAGGGGAAGTTGTGGTTATGCCACAGAGTTGGTGCTGTTAGGGTTACCCTTGCGATGCCCAGTTAGTGTTATTCAATACAATCATCTTGTGTCCTCTTCGTTGGTTAATAAATAAGTGAGTTAATTAAGCCAAAAGAGTATAGCCGCCCTTTTTTAAAGAGGGTAGCTATACTGCAAAAATATTAACTTTGTTTTGTGATACGCTCTTCCATAATCTGCGAATACGTGTTGGCTTTTAAGCCGTATATGATTTGGACATGACGATCATCCAATATCACGACTCCATGCGCGCCATGATTTTTGAGTGCGTTCTTATCGATGACGGACGTCGCTCTGAGGGTAAGACGCAGCCGAGTCGCACATGCACCAGTTTCTAGCAGGTTCTCTATGCCCCCAATGGCGTCAATGATCGTATCGACGTCTTGTTCGACATTGGGGTTGGTATGAGTTAGGAAATTGAAAAATTGCTTCAGCGCTGACTTAACCGTCATTTGAAGAGCCTTCGGTCGTTAGTTTTGAAATGGCTTCAACAATCGGTGCCGGCGAGAGCGTATGCGGTACTTTAGTGATTAACGTGCCATCCGGCTTCAAGAAGTAGAAGTAAGAGCTATGATCCAGCGTGTACTTTAGTTCCGAGCCTTCCAATTCTGTCTTGCGGAAAATGACACCATAGTTGTGTGCCAAAGGTGTCGTTACATCAAGTGGTGCCGATAGGCCTTCAATCATTGGATGGAAGTAATGGGCATATTTTGCTGATGCATCGGCCTCATCACGCTCTGGGTCCAAAGAAATGAACATCGGGCGTAGTTGCGCTTTTTGCGCGTCGTCAATTTGATTCAGTGCTCCTGCCAGCATTGCAAGAGAAGTTGGGCAAACGTCTGGGCAGCGAGTAAAGCCAAAATAGACGACTCGGATGCGAGGGTCATTCACATCGAAGATATTGACGGCTTGGTTATTTTCCCCAAACAATACCGTTTGTTGAGAGGCGGAACTATCCACTTGCTCTGGCTTCGTTTTCTGATTATCTAAATAGCTCTTTACGCCAAACCCGAGTGCGAAAGCAGCTACGAGAAATAGGGACCAATTGCGGCTCATAACGATTCCTTATCTTTGCATTTTTATAGCAGGGTAAACGGTATTCTCTCCATCACTGAGTTCACCAACCCAAGTCATTGCATCCTCCGTGCAAACCGGGAGAATGATGTCACCTTGATATTGGCCAGGAGCGATTTGCTTCAGCAAAAACTTAGGCTCACCCATCTCCATTTCTCTTCCTGAAAGACTTAGGATGAGTTGCTTAGCATCGCTTGTATGCCACTCAACATTTAGAGTGGTAGGAACCAAGGGTTGAGCAGTTTCTGAGTTTAGCGTCATCGTAACATTTTCTTGGACGCAAGAGGTTGTAGAGAGAAAGCAGTATTCATCTATTGACATGCTTTGAGTGGAAGAAGAAAAGCTTTTTATTAGAGTCGGGGCATAAAATCCCGCAACTAATGCGGCTGAAACAGCGGCGATTTGTAACAGTTTCATTAAGGTTCAGCATTTATCACTTAACATTACGAGCATCGTAGCACAGATGCGCCGCTCGCCAACTCGTGACCTCGGTAAATTGTGCGTTATACCTCGGTGACCAGCTTCTTAGTAACGCGACGGACTTTATTGCATCAAATACAGCAGAGTTTTCAATTGAGATGTTTTGCCCTTAGCCAGTAGATAAAAACGGAGCCAATTGGCTCCGTTTTTATTTGGTTCAGTATGTGTTTGATACCAAGTTTATTTATCTGAATCTGCGAATTTCTCTAGACCCAAAACCAGAGCAATGGCTGCAAGCATCATCACGACAGCAAGTACTAACTGAGAAGGTTGTGATGTCACGTGTTCAAATTCAAATGGTGATAGGTTGTGCTGTAGCAATGGCACTTGTTCGCCCTTCGAATTGGTGCGCCAAGTGATGGTTTCTTTCCATGGCCAAATCTTTGGCAACGTACCAATCATTAATCCAGTCAAAAACATCAGGGTGAAATCACGGAACTTGCGTAGTAACCACGACAATAAGTGAGAGAAGGACAGTAAACCGATCACGCAGCCAGACAAAAATAGCGCTAATGTATCGACTTGAAAACCTTTCACTGCGGCTAATACAGGAGCATACATGCCAATCAGCAGCAAAATAAAACTGCCAGAGATACCCGGCAAGATCATCGCACAAATCGCGATAGCTCCAGCGAATAAGGTGTTAATGGCCGTTGGTTCCATGTGTAAAGGTTTGAGCACAGTAATACTATAAGCAAACCCGACACCAACGAGCAGAATGACAAAGCGGACAAGATCGCGTTGCTCAACCTGACGAATAATGTGATACACAGAGACCAAAATCAGACCAAAGAAAAATGACCAAAGTGGGATCGGGTGTGTGTCAAGAAGCCAAGTAATCAACTTTGCTAGCGTTGCGATACTGGTGAAAATGCCGGCAAACAGAGCGATAAGGAAGAATCCGTTGATGTGATTAAACGCGGCTTTAACCCCTTCTTTTCGCCAGATAGAGAAAAGTGAGGGGTTAATGCGTCGAATGCTTTCAAGCAGCGTATCGTAAATACCAGTGATAAACGCGATGGTGCCGCCAGATACACCAGGTACAACATCTGCTGCACCCATGGCGATTCCCTTGAAGAAAGTAATTAAGTAGTTCATTGCTCTAATGCTAAGTCGTTTCGATGGCAGAGAGTATACAAACATTGCGATGAAAAAAGTATGAAATAGTGCTGTAACTACTTGGTTTTATATCCAATCTGTTGCCTATCTTTATTACCCGCCAAGAGACAATGCCGCCGTAACGAGCTTTTAATGCTTGGTTTACATTTTTGAGATGATTAACTCTACTATCAATTATCAATCTTGGTTGCATTATGCAATTGCAATTTGCATTATAAAATTGCATTTTGATAATTTGCGCGTGAGTAAATCCAGCTTATATGAGATCTTGTGCCCAAAAATAAGTCTTTGCATTTTGGCATGATTAATGCATAATACTGCTCGACCCTTCTTAAGCCGAGGGTCACCTAGCCAACTGACGTTGTTAGTGAATACAATTTGTTCACACTAAATATAAGCCAATCGCGATTATTGCGGTTGGCTATTTTTTTATATGAACAACGTTACTTACGTGCTTTGCAAATTGCACTTCTCTTTCTGTCAGTCATAAAAAAGGGCTGACGTGTTACGCCAACCCTTGTGTTTTACTTTACGTTTTAACCCGTTTATCTAGCAGTTCAGTATCCCATTAACTGTAGCAAATTTTCAGCTGTCACAATGGCTTCTTTACGATTAGCAATATTAAGCTTTTGGTACAGGTTGCGAATGTGGGTTTTAATTGTCGTACCTGCCACATCCAGCTCTTGTGCGATTTGCTCGTTACTAAAGCCTGAATAAATCAGCCCCAGAACCTGCCATTCGCGTTGTGTTAATGGGCTAGTACGTACTAGCTCTGGCACATTAGGGTGATTCACCAACTTTTCAATAAAGTCTTCATCAAAGTGAATCGACCGGCTACGTTGATTCGATGAAATGTCCTTCATTAACTGTTGAGCACGGTGACGCTCAAGATCGCCCAGTTCATGGCGGAGGCTCAACTTCTCCAGCAGACCGCCAATGGTTGCACCATCAATCAGGAAGTTTCCGACCATGCCAGTTTGGTTCGTCATTACTAATGCTTCTTTTAACAGAGCCTTGGCTTGCTCCTCATCTTTTTGGCGAGCAGAAAGGACCGCTTCAACCACTAAGTTGCGATTAGTATCTGTGATTAGGTTAGTGCGACGAGCTTCACCTTGGAGAAAATCTAACGCAGTACGAGCGTCGGTATATTGGCCTAAGTTAATGTGGGCGCGAGCAATGTTACGCCATTGCAATTGAGAAAAGTGGTTGCATGCCGATTCAGGACGAACCGCAGTGTTGAGCCATTCTTGCATTGCATCGGTATTCCCGCGCGCTTGCCAAAATAGAATCAACGATAGTGAAGCGTTTGCAGTCCAATCTACGTGATAAGTCGACTGTTTCATCAAGTGTTGGATGTGCTCAATGAATTTACCGGCTTTGTCTAATTCACCGCGTCCAATCGCAATACGCGCCAACATCGAATAGCTATGTAAGTGCTTGCTTGGTGAATGGTTTTCGAGAATTTGCAGACCTTTGTACGCGCATTCTTCCGCTTCATCAAGTCGGTTCCAGCACCAAAGTACTTGCGCGCGAATACGCAGCAAAAATTCATGAAGAGGAACATGCTGAAGCTGCTGATCTTCAATCAGACGAAATGCGGAATCTTGTAGTTCAAAGGCAGCTTGCACGTAACCTTGTGCAATTAAAATCTCGCTTTGCTGCAATATTGCCCATAACGCTTGGTGGTATACCTGATACTGACGAGCTAGCTTTTCAGTTTGTTGCATCATTGGCAAAGCACGGTCTAGTTTACCTAGCACGTGGTTAACTTCACCAACAACCGAAGTCGCCACAATTCGGCTACGGTAAATTGTGTTATCAAGTTGGCTAAGCGCTAACTCCGCTAATTCGAGAGCTTTTTCTGGCTGGTTACTGTTGATAGCCACTTGAGCAAGCAACGCGTTTGCTTGACCTTGATAATGAATATCTAACGCAATGTTACGCTTTTTGTGTTCCTCTTCCGCTTCTTCAAGCAGGTGGCCCACTTGGTTATAACGATGCTGACTTTGAGCCAACCATGCTCGGAGCATCGTAAGTTTTGGGTGGCTGAACAACAGATCATCGTCCAACTTGTTAATTGAGCTTTCCAGTGTGCTGAGTTCGCCTTGGTTAAACATCTTCCAGCCGAATTCGTTTAGGATCTCTACCACTAAGTCCTTATCATTCGATTTTTGTGCATGATGAATCGCTTGGTGTGGTGCTTTTTGTTGTAACCAAGCGATAGCAGCATTGCGGTGGAGATCTTTTTCTTGCTGAGGAATACGAGCTTGGCGCTCATGAGATAAAAACTCGCCAAATAAGTTATGGAACCGGAACCAGTTCTGTTCCCCTTCGAGCGGATAAATGAATAAGCCGTAACGGTTAAGCGATTCAATCATTCCCAGTGCATCTTCGCGTTGGGTAAGGGCAAACACTAGCTCATCATTGAAGTGGTCAAGCACGGATACTTGCATTAAAAAGTGACGAGTTTCGTGATCGAGTAAGTCAAACACTTCTTCGACCAAGTAATCCCACAAGTGCGCGTGATTGAACTGCGATACCGACTCTACAGTTTGTGCCAATGTGCGGTTTTGATGTTGGGCTTGTAATGCGATCAACTGCATCGCCGATGGCCAACCTTCAACATAGGTTCTTAGGCTGTTCGCCATGTCTTCATCAATACCATCGGCGATACGCTGGTTAAAGAAGCGAGTGGTTTCTTCGGTATCAAACGCCAACATCTCGTTGCCGATTTCGATCATTAAATCACGAACACGTAAGTTTGCAGTGCCCAGAGGCGGCGCTGCACGACTGGTTACCACAACGGTGAGGTTGTCTGGCATGTGCTTTAAGAAGAAACGCATGGATTCATGGATTTCATCATTCGTGATTAAATGGTAGTCATCAAGCACCACGTAGCACTCTTGATGAAAGTCAGCCATTTCAGCGAATACTTCGCTAAATAGGGAGCGTAAAGACGAGATCTGACGTTTTTCCGCCAGTTTTTGTGCGTTAGCGCAACTGAAGTTGGTGGCTTTGTTTAATGCTTGAAGCAGATAGTTTACAAAGCGAAAGCCGTCGTTATCGCTGTCATCAATGCTGTACCAACCGACGTTTGGCTTATCGGATAGCCACTGCGCTGCCATTGTTGTTTTTCCGTAACCTGCTGGGGATCGGAATAAAACCAATTTGTAGTAAGGCGCTTGCTGTAGTAAGTCCAACACTCGTGGGCGCACGATGGCATTGTGCAGGCGTCCTGGTCGAGTAAGCTTAGATGGAATCCACATTAGTAGTTATGTCCTTATTTGTGTATACCCAAATGACAGCAACGTGATCATTCTAGTAAAGCCCCCTTGAAAGCCGTCTTACTGAATGATGTCATCAGCATCAAAAACACTGTTTGAATGCCGGATAATGTCGCTACTGTTGGGGCTTGCGTCCGTCTGAAAAACCATTCCATACGGTCACTTAGATATAAAAGCTAGCGAAAACTAGAAATAACTCACATCGCCTAATTCTAGTTTGTATAAAAAGCGTACAATCCTGTGAGCTGAGTGGGATGTTACGACATCAGAAATGTTCGTTACTTTGATCCACTTCCTAATTCTCAAGGGTTGATGGATTTACCATCAACTACGCCCTTTATTTGTGATTGTCGTCACTTAAATATCATTTGTTTCGTTGGCGTTAAGATCGCGTTGCACATAGATTACGAAAATTTCTTCTACGCTGACCGAGTTAATGTGACCGATATTACAATTTTCACATCATCAGATGAGTGGACTATAAAAAGCGTCATGAACGGGTTTTAACCTTTCGCACATTCCATTGTGATCAAAATCACTAAGAACTGGAGCAAAGTTCACTTTGTTGAGATTTGGATCACTAACCTAGCAATGGTACCCCCTCTACGCCCTCAGCCCTCCTCCTTCAAAGGATGAGAATTAGGAGGATGTTTATTCACAGAGGTAAATGCACGATGTATGGCAGATGAATTACCAAAAGACGTGAGAATTTCGTAATGAAACCTACTCAACAAAAACAATTTGACAAGAAGTCGTTCCAAGAAAGCGTAAAGAAACACCTATCTGTAACTTACGCTCATACGATTGAAAACGCAGACAGCCGCGCATGGTACCTAGCAATGGGGCATGCTCTGGCTGAATTTACTACTCTAGATTTGCTTGCGACAGAAGAAGACCCACGCATTAAAAGTGCGAAGAGCGTTAACTACCTTTCGCTAGAATTCCTTATCGGTCGTTTGACTGGTAACAACCTAATCAGCATGGGTCTGTACGAACAAGTAACAGAAGCAATGGCTGAACTGGGTTACAACCTAACTGATCTGCTAGAAGAAGAGCGCGACCCATCATTGGGTAACGGTGGCCTTGGTCGTCTTGCTGCGTGTTTCATGGATTCATGTGCGGCACAAGAATTCCCAACTGTCGGCTATGGTTTACATTACGAATACGGTCTATTTAAACAGTCATTCAAAGATGGTCGCCAGCAAGAAGCACCTGACGCTTGGCGCGGTGTAGAAGGCTACCCTTGGGAAATTGCGCGTCCAGAACTTGCGCAAGAGATCGGTTTCTACGGTCACGTTGAAGTGATTAACGAGAACGGTAAAGAAGTTCGCAAATGGGTACCAGGCATGACAGTAAGAGCAATGCCTTGGGATCTTCCAATTGTGGGTTACGAATCAGACACGGTTTACCCGCTACGTCTTTGGGAATGTCAGGCGATTGCACCATTCTCACTAGCAAGCTTTAACAATGGTGATTACTTCGAAGCTCAGCACGCACTGATCGACGCAGGTAACATCACTAAAGTGCTTTACCCGAACGACAACCACGAGAAAGGTAAAACACTGCGTCTAATGCAGCAGTACTTCCACTCAGCAGCGTCTGTACGTGACATCCTACGTCGCCACGAAGCTGCGGGCTACTCGCTAGCGGATCTACCTAAGCAAGAGACTATCCAGCTTAACGATACGCACCCAACGATTGCGATTCCTGAACTAATGCGCATCCTGATGGATGAAAAAGGTTTAGCTTGGGAAGCGGCTTGGGAAATCAGCTCTAAGACATTTGCGTACACCAACCACACGCTACTTCCAGAAGCACTAGAGACATGGCCAGAGTCGCTAATCCAGCACCTGCTACCACGTCACATGGAGATCATTTACGAGATCAACCACCGCTTCCTACAAGACGTACGTGCAATGTGGCCGGGTGATGTCGCGAAGCAACAGAAGCTTTCTATCATCGAAGAAGGTTTCCACCGCATGGTTCGCATGGCAAACCTATGTGTAATCGGCTCTTACGCAGTAAACGGTGTAGCAGCACTTCACTCTGAATTGGTTAAGAAAGACCTATTCCCAGAGTTCCACGAAATGTACCCGACACGTCTACACAACGTAACGAACGGTATTACGCCACGTCGCTGGTTGAAGTTCTGTAACCCAGGTCTGTCTCAGCTTATCACTGAGAAAGTCGGCCCAGAATGGCCAGCGAAACTAGAGCAACTTGAAGGTATTGCGAAGTACGCTACTGACGCGACATTCCAAAAAGAATTCATGGCAGTGAAGAAAGAGAACAAAGAACGCCTAGCAACTTGGGTGAAAGAGAACATGGGTATCGAGCTCGATACTAATGCAATCTTCGATGTTCAAATCAAGCGTCTGCACGAGTACAAACGTCAGCATCTAGACTTGCTACACGTACTGTCTCTGTACCACCGTATTCTTAATGAACCAGGTTTTGAGTGTACGCCACGCGTTGTGTTCTTCGCAGCAAAAGCAGCACCGGGTTACCACCTAGCGAAAGAAATCATCTTCGCAATCAACAAGATTGCAGACAAGGTGAACAACGATCCTCGCATCGGTAACAAGCTGAAAGTGGTATTCATCCCTGACTACCGCGTGAGCATGGCTGAAATCATTATCCCTGCGGCTGACGTTTCTCAACAAATCTCGCTAGCGGGTAAAGAAGCATCAGGTACAGGTAACATGAAGATGGCGCTAAACGGTGCGCTAACTATCGGTACAATGGATGGTGCAAACGTTGAGATTCGTGAGGAAGTAGGCGATGAGAACATCTATATCTTCGGTCTAGATGTTGAAGGTGTGAAAGCGCTGAAAGCTCAAGGTTATAACCCATTTGATTACTACAATGCGGATCACTTACTCAAAGCGTCAATGGACTTGCTATTGGGTGAAGAGTTCACACCAGGCCAACCAGGCTTACTGCGTGCAACGTATGACAGCCTGCTAGACGGTGGTGACCCATACTTATGTCTCGCGGATTTCGCCTCTTATGTGAAAGCACACGAAGACATGAGCGAACAATATAAAGATCAAGCTGGCTGGGCGAAGAAGGCCATTCTTAATACCGCCCTTGTTGGCAAGTTCACGTCAGACCGCTCAATCCGCGACTACGTGAACAATATCTGGAAACTTGAAGCGGTGAAACGCTAATAGAACCTAGTTAAGACCAAGGTAGCCAAGTGCTACCTTTGGTCATTTTCCAAAAGAAGTTATTGATAACAATAAAACCCTACATGGAAGGTGTTGGTATTACCTTCGGAGAAAGCGATGAAAGAACAAACAGCATTAAAGAAAGTCGCGGAAATGGCGAGATTGGCTGATAGCTATGTCAGTGCTTGGGGAGATGAGGCTAAAGTGTCTGAGGAGACGCTACGCCGCTTGCTCGCTTCGCTTGGCTACGATACTAGCAGTGATGAAAAACTACTGGCTTCTGCTGAAAAGAAACATAAAAAAGACGTACTAGCCCCTGTTCTTGTTTTACGCGACGGCGAACCAGTCGAAGTGGAACTAAACCTAGGTACGAGTGCTCGTGAGAGTGAATTCAGCTGGCGTTTAGAAACAGAACAAGGAGAGGTACTTGAAGGCTATCTTCAGTCCCAAATTGTTCGTGATGAGCGTGCTGAGGGTGGCCCTCTAGTGTTTGCATTGCCAAAGAACTTGGCTTGGGGTTATCACAAACTGATCATCAGTCGTAAGCGTCGTAAAACACCTTACGAGATGTCATTGATCATTACGCCGAAAGCGTGTTTCAAACAAGACGATCTAAACCAACACAAAAAGCTATGGGGTCCTAGTATCCAGCTTTACGCACTGCGTACTCAGCATAACTGGGGCATCGGTGATTTTGGCGACCTAAAACAACTGGTGAGTGATATTGCCTCTCGTGGCGGTGACTTCATTGGCTTGAACCCGATTCACTCGCTGTTCCCTGCGAATCCAGAAGGGGCAAGCCCATACAGCCCGTCTTCTCGTCGTTGGTTGAACATTATGTACATCGACGTAAGCTCTGTACCTGAATTCGCGCTAAGTGCAGAAGCACAACAGCGAGTGGGTAGTGCAGAGTTCCAACAACGTTTACAAAAAGCGCGAGACTCTCATTGGGTGAATTACACCGAAGTTTCGCAACTAAAAATGAGCGTTCTTCCGCTGCTATTCAGTGAGTTTAAAGCTCGCCATTTAGACAAGAACACTGATCGCGCTCGTGCCTTCTTGGACTTTGTTGAAAAAGGCGGAGACAGCTTGCTACACCAAGCTGCATTCGATGCACTTCATGCTGATTTACATGCAGAAGATGCAAACATGTGGGGTTGGCCTGTATTCCCTGAGAAATACCGCACATTCGACGCAGCTGGTACTCAGAAGTACATTAAGGACAACCAAGATCGTGTTCACTTGTACATGTACCTGCAATGGATCGCAGACGATCAAATCAAAGAAGCGCAAGCGCTAGCCGAAGAAAAAGGCATGGCTGTGGGTTTGTACCGCGACCTTGCGGTGGGTGTTGCAGATTCAGGCAGCGAAACATGGGCAGACGAAGGCGCGCTAGTATTGGATGCAAGCATCGGTGCGCCGCCGGATGTACTTGGTCCACTAGGCCAAAACTGGGGTCTGCCTCCGCTTAACCCTCAGGTTTTAGAAGCGACTGGCTACGACGCTTACATCAAATTGCTACGTGCTAACATGAAGCATTGTGGTGCATTGCGTATCGACCACGTACTTGGCCTGCTTCGCCTTTGGTGGATTCCAAAAGGCGAGAAAGCGACAGAAGGCGCATACCTGTACTACCCAGTTGAAGACATGCTAGCAATCCTAGCGTTGGAATCTCACCGTCATCAGTGTTCTGTAATCGGTGAAGACTTGGGTACTGTACCTGATGAAATCGTTGATATCCTTCGTGATGCGGGTGTGCATTCGTACAAAGTCTTCTTCTTCGAAACATCAAAAGACGACGGTGGTTTTATTTCTCCGAAGCATTACGCAGAGCAGTCTATGGCGGCATTGTGTACGCACGATATGCCAACACTACGCGGTTTCTGGCACTGTGATGACTTGAAGATGGGGCGTGAGATTGGTCTGTACCCTGATGAACAGCAGTTGGAAGGCCTATTCGCTGACCGCTTGAAGTGCAAACAAGGCATTCTAGACAGCGTTCGCTGGCATGGCTATCTGCCAGAAGGCATTGGTCATGATGCTCAGTACGTGCCAATGGATTCATACCTAAGTGAAGCGCTGCAACTGCACGTAGCCGCGGGTGACTCTGCACTGCTTAGCGTTCAGCTTGAAGACTGGCTAGAAATGGATCAACCGGTCAATATTCCTGGTACGGTGGATGAGTATCCAAACTGGCGTCGTAAATTGTCGATGAACCTAGATGAAATCTTCAGCCGTGAAGATGTGAATCGTATTTCTAAACGCCTTACTGAAGTTCGTGCACAGGCGAGTAAGTAAGATGCCTAGAGTGGCGTAGATGGACGAGCTGATTACCAATTTTGTTAGCTCAGAGGTACGAAAGTTCCGTCTAGGTCACTCATTCCTAAAACACAATCCGTTAGGATGAAGTACCGTTATTATGCCCGCGACAATAGCGGGCATTTTTGTATTTTGACGCCGTTTACGCAACGAATGTGAGAAGCGGAGTCTTTTTGTGAGTTCACAACGTTGGCTGTGGAGAAACCGATGTTTGATTCAGATCTCTGGTCTTGAAAAGGATGTTGGCTCTAGGGAGAAAGATTTGAAAACCACCAAAACCAAGAAAATAAAGAAACAACACGAACGCGCATACGAACTGCTTGCTGAGGCGGCTTACTCAGATCCATTTGCGGCGCTGGGTCCATTCATTGACGACGAAGCTTCGCTGAGAGTTTGGATGCCGGGCGCAAACAAGGTTGAACTGCTTGTTAATGGTGAACCTCGCGTGGCGCTTGAGCGTGATGGCGACAGCGGTTTCATCTTAAAAGAGCAACGCGATTTACACCTGACCCACTACCGTTTAGCGGTCGATTGGAATGGTGTTGAACAAATTATTGATGACCCGTACCAGTACCACAATATCTACCAAGAGTACGAGCATCTGCATACGCCAAAAGACATGTATCACTACATGGGCGCACACTTTGTCACGCTAGAACGTGGCGGTGAAAACATCTCTGGTGTGCGTTTCCTTGTTTATGCACCACATGCATCTGCTGTTAGCCTTGTGGGTTGCTTCAACCAATGGGATGGCCGTCGTCATCCAATGCAACGCCTAGACTACGGTATCTGGGGCCTATTCATTCCTGGTTTGGAAGAGGGGGTACAATACAAATTTGAGCTCAAAGGGCCAAATGGGGAAGGGCTGCCACACAAACAAGACCCTTGGGGTTTCTATTCTGAGCAATACCCATCGTTCGCATCCATTACCTACGATCACAAGCGTTACCAATGGCAAGATGCGAAATGGCAAAACCGCGCAGTGACACAAAAGCGTGATGAAGCGTTATCGTTTTATGAGCTGCATGCTGGATCATGGAAGCGCGACGAGAACGGTGATTTCCTCAACTACCGCGAACTCGCGGAGCAGTTGGTGCCATACCTTGTGGATATGGGCTACACCCACGTTGAGCTGATGCCTGTGTCTGAGCATCCATTCTATGGTTCATGGGGCTATCAACCCGTTGGCTTATTTGCGCCAACTAGCCGTTACGGCTCTCCGGATGATTTCAAATTCTTCGTGGATGCGTGTCACCAAGCTGGTATCGGTGTGGTGCTGGATTGGGTTCCGGCGCATTTCCCATTGGATGACCACGGTTTAGCAAACTTTGACGGCACACCGCTGTTCCACGACCCGGACCCACGTCGCGGTTGGCACCAAGATTGGAACTCATACATCTATGATTTAGGCCGTGAACATGTGCGTCGCTTCCTTGTATCGAATGCGCTGTACTGGTTTGAACAATTCCATATTGATGGCATTCGCGTGGACGCAGTCGCATCGATGCTCTATCTCGATTATTCACGTAGCCACGATCAGTGGGTCCCGAACGTTGATGGTGGCAACGAAAACTACGACGCAATCGCAACCTTAAAATGGATGAACGAAGAAGTGTACAAGCACTTCCCGAATGCGATGACGATTGCGGAAGAGTCAACGGCGTTTCCGGGGGTGTCTGCGCCAACCTTTATGGGTGGTTTAGGTTTTGGCTTCAAGTGGAATATGGGGTGGATGCACGACAGTCTTTCATACATCAAAGAAGATCCTGTTCACCGCAAATACCACCACAATACCATCACCTTCCCGCTGGTTTATGCGCACAGCGAAAACTACGTCTTGTCTCTCTCTCACGATGAGGTGGTGTACGGCAAAGGATCTATCCATAACAAGATGCCGGGTGATGAATGGCAGCAAACTGCAAACCTACGTGCATACTACGGTTACATGTATGGTCAACCGGGCAAAAAGCTGAACTTCATGGGCGCGGAAATCGGCCAAACGGCGGAGTGGAACCACGATGATCAGTTGCAATGGTTCTTGCTGGAATATGAGCGTCATCAAGGTGTCCAAAAGCTGATGCGAGATTTGAACCACTTGTACCGAAATGAAGCGGCGATGCACGATCAAGATTGTGTTCCTGCTGGTTTTGAGTGGCGTCTACAAGACGAAGCGGATGCGAGTATCCTAGCGCACGAGCGTATCAGTCAAGAAGGTGAGCGTATTCTCATCATCACCAACTTTACGCCCGTACCACACGAGCGTTTTCGTTTAGGCGTTCCAAATGTAGGTCAATACGAACTACTGCTGAACACGGACGACAGCAAATACGGCGGCAGCGATTTTAAAGTGCTAACCAGTGTGAAAACGGAAAAAGTCGAAAGTGAATCACTGCCTCAATCACTTGAGCTTCGTTTACCACCACTTTCAACCGTGTTCTACAAGCTGAATAAATAATTCAGTCTAATCAAATTCTAAGCCCGTTTTACAATGTAAATCGGGCTTTTTTTGACCTATTTTTTACCTCGAAAACTTGTTGTTCCTGATTGAATCAGGCAAGCTCGCTGGTTTGTTTATCATCAATCGCTAATGCATTGGGGAACCACACATGTTGAAAAGGCTTAAGTCATTTCTGTTTAAAATGGTGTTGATATTACTGATCGCCCCAGTTCTTTTGGTTGGTATGATGAAATATGTCGATCCACCAATATGGGGATGGAAGTTAAGCCGCATTGTTGCGCCACCAAAGAACTATCCAGACAGCAGCCAACACGAATGGGTATCCTTGTCGCGTATCTCAAAAAATATGCAGTTAGCGGTGATTGCGACCGAAGACCAAAAATTCCCTCATCATTATGGTGTCGATTTCGAGTCGCTATTCGACGTGATTTCCGAGGCTGGTGATAATGGTCCGTCGAGAGGCGCGAGCACCATTACCCAACAAGCCGCGAAAAATGTGTTTTTGTTTCCGTCTCACTCATACGTTCGCAAGGCTTACGAGCTTTACTTTGCCTTACTGATGGAGCTGATGTGGAGTAAAGAGCGTATTCTAGAAGTGCATCTAAATGTGGTTGAATTTGGTCCCGGTATTTACGGAGCCGAAGCAGCGGCGCAGAATTACTTTGGTGTCAGTGCAAAGCAACTCTCGAAGTGGCAAGCAGCGCGTTTAGCCGTGGTGTTGCCAAACCCATATCGAATCAAAGTCTACCCACAAAGTGAGTACACTGCTCGCCGCACAAGATGGGCGATGAATCAAATGAGCAATCTTGGCAGCGTGCAACTTTAACTCCCTCAATCTATTGCACTTAAATAGAACTACGCCCCTATATCAATAAAATGTGAAGCGTCACAAGCTTTAGGGCGTAGCCTTTCAGAATGATGTGCTCAGTTTTTCATCCATTTACTATTAGTGTGAATAAAAATACAACACGAATACTGCGCCTATGCGCAACCAATGGACTGAACGATGAAACTGAATCTGATTACGACTACCTTATTGCTTGCATCGGCAAGTGCCATCGCCGAGCCAAACATCACCATTTCTACCACGACCAACAGCCGTGACTTTCCGTTAAGTGCAGAGCAGCCTTTGGTTGTGCCATTAACCAAAGATGGCTATACGCTCAAAATCACGGGTGTTGAAGGCGACTGTGTCGCGCCTGACGGTCAAAAGGTCAAATTCAACAAACCTATCGCGCTGAACTGTGGAAAGCCAACAGAACTGCCATTAAAAATCCGCTTTACTGGCGATTACTCTTTTGCTTTTGATGCGGAAGCGAAAACATTGCGCTTCAAGCGTGAACCTAAGAAAGCCACCAAGACAGAATTCAAACGCCCAATCCCACAAGTGCAATGTGAGGTTTATCAAGGCGGCGAAGTCACCATTGCGCTGGGTGACAGTTTCCCCGATGGCACCAAGTTGCGTGATGCTTACTCTGGGCAGATGGTCGAAGTAAAAGATCAGCAAGTATCGCTGACGCCGAGCAAAGATTCCGGCGGTTTGGTGCTACTAGAGCCAGTGAAGAAAACCAAAGAAGCAGTGCCGTTTGATTACCGCAATGCCAACATTTACTTCGTGATGGTTGACCGTTTCAACAACGCCGATACCAGCAATGACAACAGCTATGGGCGTAAGAAAGACGGCAAAGAAGAGATCGGCACCTTCCACGGCGGTGACCTAAAAGGCGTGATCGAAAAGCTAGATTACATCAATAGCCTAGGTACCGATGCGATTTGGTTATCGCCAATCGTTGAGCAAGTACACGGTTTTGTGGGTGGCGGCGATAGCGGCTCATTCCCATTCTACGCTTACCACGGTTACTGGACGCGTGACTTTACCAAGATTGATGAGAACTTCGGTAACGAAGCTGATCTGAAAAAGCTGGTGGAAGAGGCACACAAACGTGGCCTTAAAGTCTTGATGGACGCAGTAATCAACCACACCGGTTACTCAACGTTAGCCGATTTGCAATTTGACGGTATTGAGGTGTTAAAACCAAACGCTGATTTACCGAATAAGTGGGGTGACTGGCAACCAAAAGCGGGTGAAAATTGGCATAGCTATCACCAGAATATTGATTACCAGAGTCCAAACTGGGCGAAATGGTGGGGCGGTGACTGGGTAAGAACAGGTCTACCGGGATACCCAGCTCCGGGCAGCAGTGATATCACCATGTCATTGGCGGGTTTGCCTGACTTTATCACTGAATCAGACAAAGCCGTGAAGCCAGCTCAATGGCTATTGGATAACCCTGGCACTCGCGTTGAGGCGCGTGATAATTACACCGTCTCGGACTACCTAATTGAGTGGCAAACTGATTGGGTGAAACGCTTTGGTATTGATGGGTACCGTGTCGACACGGTGAAGCACGTTGAAGGCGATGTGTGGAAACGCTTGAAAGAAGAGGCATCAAGCAGCCTTGAGCAGTGGCGTAAAGAGAACGGTAAGTCAGGTCAGCTGTTCTGGATGATGGGCGAAGTCTGGGGACACACCGCGTATCGCAGCCCTTATTTCGATGATGGTTTTGACGCGTTGATCAACTTCGATATGCAGAAGAAGCTAGACAAAGGCGCGGCTTGCTTTAGCCAAATGGCAGACACTTACCAAAGCTATGCGGACACTATCGCGAACGAGAAAGACTTCAACCCAGTCAGTTACATGTCTTCTCACGATACCGAGCTGTTCTTCTCTCGCTTCAAAGATTACGGTATGCAGCGTAACGCCGCGAATGCACTGCTTCTGAGTCCTGGTGCTGTTCAGGTTTATTATGGTGATGAAGTTGGCCGTAACATTGGTCCTTACGCGGATGATTTCCACCAAGGCACACGTTCTGACATGGTGTGGAAGCTATCGGATGAGAAGAAAGCGCTGCTCAAACACTGGCAAACTCTTGGTCAGTTCCGTAAAGCGCACCCAGCGATTGGTGCGGGTCAGCATCAAGTAATTGAACAAGAAGGCGCGTACGTGTTCTCTCGCTCGCTTGGCAATGACAAAGTCATTGTGGCGTTTGTGGGTCGCGAAAAGTAGTTAGAACTTCGTTTTAAGCCTAGATAGAAAAAGCCCTTCCTTGAGTTATCAGGGAAGGGCTTTGTTGTTTTAGTTCGCCAGTTCTTGGTCGATGACTTTTTCTAGCTCGTCAAACGGCACATAGCCAGGAATGACTTGATCATTAATGATCAACGCAGGCGTGCCGCGTAAACCAAGTTGCGTGAAATACTGATAGTTTTTATCAAGCAACGCCTTGGTCTCTTTGTCGTCGACAAGCTGCGCTTCTGTCCCCGTTTTTTTCGCGATTTGATTTAAGGAACGTGCGTCATGTGCGCCCGGTTTTTTCACCAATAACTCATGCACTTGTTCGTACTTATCTCGCTGGTTTTGCCAAACATTTAATGCGTAACTTGCCGAGTTGTAGCCGTTTTTCTCGTATTGTTCTTTAAAAGAGACATTGAGGTTAAGCACTTTTACCTGCGGATATTCCTTACCAACTTTGACCAGCTCTCCTTCTAAACGTTTACAAAAAGGGCAGCTGTAGTCTGTTACGTTAATAATGGTTAACTCAGGGTTTTCAGCACCAAAAGAGGAATGTTTGCCATCACTTAGATATTGACGAACCTCCTTCAAGGTGTCGCCAAATGACTGTTGATACGCAATGTACTCTTGAAGGTTTTGGTGCAATGAATCAAGAATTTGAGGGTTTTCTTTTAGTATCTGAGTAACTTCCTCTAGCTTTTGTTCTGCGGTCTTTTCTGATGCGAAAGATACGGCAGATACGATAGCCATCGTTAACGCCAAAAGTGTACGAGTGAATGTCATAATATTTCCTAAAACTTTTAAATTTCGTTGTTTGTTATGTGAAGTGAATAAAATATGTACAAAAGTCAGGCAGAAAGGTCTCTCGCCTTGCTGGCTTTATTCTCTAAACACGCAAAGCTTTAGGTGAACCCGATACTTTTCCGGTATCGGTTCTGTGTATTCCAGATAGCGAATTGCTGTGGTTGTCATCGGCAGCGCCACAATCAAAGCAAACAGAAAAAATGGAATAAGAATATGATCAAACTGATGTTGGTACGCTTGAACCAACTTTTCTGAAAGGTCGCAAGATGGTGATAAATTCACGCTTTCATCTTGCTGACTCTGTATTTGGTGAGCCTTTGGGCAGCTTTTCGAGAAACCAGAATTTTGGCTTAAGCATATCATCACCACCCAAAGCACGAGGGCGAGTGTCCATTTGGCTATTTTATATTGTGAGCGTAACAATGGGTCGTATAGTCCTGTTAATTCTGGTTTATGCCGTTTACATATGACCGGACCATCCTAACCTAAATTTCGTGGCTGAATGTTACTTTCGAGTTAATCGATATTGCCTCAATGCCAAAGTATGAAGTACGTCATGAATGTTGTAGAAAGCAATATTCGTCAGAATCATTTTTTGAGTTGATGAAGAAGTCGTGAGCTATCGACATAGATTAATATACCTAATTGTTAGCACAAATTTTTATTATCTTTCAATTGTGATTGAAATCATAAAACAAAACTTCATAACTGAGTCGCGATAATGTTCGGCAGGCGGATTGATTTTGATCATCTCTCTAGCACATTATTCAGGTGAACATATGTGTTAAGTTCCACATGTGTAGGTAATGTTATGAAAATTCCTGTTCAAACTGAGCGTAAAGTTACACTGGGGTGCTACGTTGCTCTGGCGTTTGCGGTTGTGTTCTTTTCTGGCCTGATGCAATCTAGCGAATGGTACGGTGTATTCGACTTTACAACGCTCAATGGCTCTTTCGGCAAGGTGGCGTATGGTGTCACCGAAACGGCTGACGGTGTGCAAGTTGCAACAACGTCGCTTCGCGGTACTGGTGGTAGCGGTGCTCGTGACGGTTTCATTTTCGCACTTACTTTGATTCCAACTGTTATGTTCGCCTTAGGTATGATCAACGTACTTGAGCACTACGGTGCACTTGAAGCCGCTCGTAAGCTTCTTACTCCTCTACTACGTCCTCTAATGGGCATCCCTGGTAACTCTGGTCTGGCTTTAATTGCTTCTCTACAAAGTACCGATGCAGGTGCGGCTATGACGCGTCAACTAAAAGATGAAGGTCACCTAACTAAGCGTGAAACGGACGTATTTACCATGTTCCAGTTCACTGCGGGTGCAACCATCGTGAACTTCTTCTCATCGGGTGCGGTATTGTTCACGTTGACGATGGCTGACGGCTCTCTAGCAGTAACTTCTTCTATTGGTTTGGCGGTTGTGGTGATGTTCGCGTTTAAGATCATTGGTGCGAACCTGTTCCGTATCTACCTAAACATGACGGAAGGTAAAGAAGACAAGCAAGACCAAAACAAATCAGATAACCTAAAAGAGGAGACGGCATAATGGGTGACGTTAAAGCGAAAAAACCAATGGTGACGGATATTTTCGTTGAAGGTGCTAAGAAAGGTTGGGTAATTGCGACTACCTCTACGGTGCCTAACGTATTAATGGCGTTCGTTATCATCAAAGCGCTGCAAATCACTGGTGCGCTGGATCTGATGGGCACTGTGTTTTCTCCAATCATGGCAGTGTTTGGTCTTCCGGGTGAAGCAGCAGCGGTATTGATCGGGGCTTGGATGTCGATGGGCGGCGCGGTTGGCGTAGTGATTACACTGTTTGACCAAGGTATCCTGAACGGCACGCACATTGCGATTCTTGCGCCTGCAATTTATCTAATGGGCTCTCAGGTTCAGTACATGGGTCGAATTATGGGACCTATCGGTACTGAAGGTCGTTATATCCCAATTATGATTGCGATTTCCGTATTGAACGCATTTGGCGCAATGCTAGTCATGAACTTGTTTGTTTAGGGGGCAATCATGCAGTTTTCTCTCAATGAATATCTCGAAGAACTTCGTCCTCTCATCAATGTCGATTGTGGCACGTACACGACTGATGGCATTGAGTTTATCGCTTCTCAATTTGAAGAGAAGTACCAAGCGATGTCAGGTTGGAGCGTAAAACGCATCGACTGTGGCAGAGCGGGCATCGGTCTTGAAGTTCGAAACAAGCCTGAGGCTGAGCAAGTTGACGTGATGCTGATTGGTCACATGGATACAGTGTTCCCTGTCGGCACCGCTGGATTACGTCCTATGTCTCAAGACGCTGACAAAGCGTACGGTCCGGGTGTCTCGGATATGAAATCTGGCTTGCTGAATATTGTGTACGCGATGCGTAACCTCGACCAAGCGGTGTTGGATAAACTGTCGATTTGTATCTGCATGAACCCAGACGAAGAAACTGGATCGTTAGATTCGGTCGACTGGATTCAATCTGTTGCAAAAAACGCGAAAAACGTATTGGTGGCAGAAGCAGCACGCGCAGACGGAGGTTTAGTCAAAGCGCGCAAAGGCATGGCGCGTTACAAAATCACGTTTAATGGCATTGCAGCCCACGCTGGCAACGAGCCAGAAAATGGCCGCAGTGCAATTACCGAGATGGCGAACTGGATTCTCGCAATCAATGCCATGACGAACTTCGAATCTGGCACCACATTAAACGTGGGTATTGTGTCTGGCGGTAACGGCGCAAACATCGTCCCTGAGCACGCTGAAGCGATCGTGGATGTGCGTTTCTGGAGTAATGAAGAATACGATGATGTCGATAGCAAGCTAAACGGCATGCTGGAAACACCATTCGTTGATGGCGTTAGCATCGAGTTGGTTCGTGAAGCTTACAAACCCTCTATGGTGCCAAGCACGCAAACTGAAAGCTTGATGGCATTAGTTGAAGAAGCAGCAAGTGAACTGTCTATTGACATCAACTGGAAAGAAGTGGGTGGCGGCTCTGATGCAAACAATACGGCAATTCTTGGCGTTCCAACTTTGGATGGTCTAGGACCTATCGGTGCAGGTTTCCACAGTGACCAAGAGTACTTGTTGCTTGAGTCTATCGAACCACGTATCAAAATGCTGATGCGTGTATTGGAGAAGATTGCTCAATAGGGCATTCTGCTTTTAAAGCTTGGTTCCCAAAGCTTTTGGCTTCAACCTTTTGGTTTGCAAGACTTTTTGTTTCCAAGGCAATAATCCCCGGACTTCGGTTTGGGGATTTTTCTATCTGTGTTTCACTTTACTATCATTTCTTGTTATTAATCTTGCGTTCAGGTTCGATTTATTAATATGTTGGACATAGTCATAAATTTCGGAGGCAACGATGACCACAACAATGTCTGTAAAATCGGCGCCGAAAGACGCCAAAGATCAAACGATGCAAGCGCCAGATGAGAAAACATTCTGGCGAAAAATGAAAGGGTCGGTTAAGAAAGCGGGTGAAGAAATTGCCGTAATGGGCATTAAATCATGGCTCGCGATGACAGATTCCAACACCGCCGTTCGCCACAAGGCTATACTAGGTGGCGCGCTGGCTTACTTCGTCCTACCAACAGATATGGTGCCAGACGTACTAGCTGGCGTCGGTTTTACCGATGATATGGCGGCACTTACCTTAGCCGCGAACTCAGTCGGTAATGCCATCACTAAAGAACACGAAGCACAAGCCAGAGAAAAACTGAATTCGATGTCTGATTAAGTTGAAAGTTTATTTTACAGCACTAATAGCCATTTGTGCTGCTCGATAAAGTTTTCCAAATACCATAAGAAAAACGTTTCTAATAAACTTTGCAGACATATCTTCAATTGCTGTTACTGGTTTTCCAATAAACACCAGCATATGGCCTAACAGCCCTTTGACTTGTGATTCTCTTACTTTAGAAGCTTTAGCTACTTTTTCTATATTTCTGGCGAGTATATCATAAAATGTCATTCCAGTAGATACTGTGGCTTGGGCTGCTATTGCTGCAAACAAGCCAGTATCTTTTAATAAGGTTATTAAGGCTGATTGAATTCTTTCTGACCAATACTCTGTAAATGATGCTTGGTTTCTGTGCTCAAACTTAAATCTAGTAGGTGTATACAAGTATTTGTTAGACCTGACTTTTATCGCTCCCCACGTTTCGGAGTTAGCATTGTCTAAATACCCTAAATTTGTTTCGCTAGACATACTATGAGCACTTATATTAAAGCCAGTACTAGCGTCTAAGCGGTACTCATCTCCATTGTGTGGTGCATGAATAAATGGCCAGACAGGTACTTTAGGTACAGGATCTGCGCCATGAGTACAGCGGTATACTTTGTCGTTACTTTTACTAGATTTACGGGAATATTGTTCTAAACCTACTCTAGGTGCGCCAAAAGTATATAAATTCACTCTTAATGAATACTCTTCTCTAAGCCAATCAGAACATAATGAAGCCAGAGCCCCTCCTAAACTATGCCCAACACAGTGAACACGTCTAGGTAAACGTTGGCATTGCTGTAAATACTGTTTAATACTAGGTTTGATGCTTGAAAATGAATTAATAAACCCAGAGTGAGCAATAGAGCCATTTGGAGCGCCTTTGAGGCCTACATTTAGGTTAGTTACCCAATCATTGGCATTTTGTGTCCCTCTAATGGAAATTACTAAATCTCCCTTATATTTTCCTTTTCCAACTCCAATTACCGCAAACGCTTCAGATGTTCTCATTACACCAGGTATCACTTTTCTAAACAATGGGATACGATCTAATCCTGTTATACCTCCAGTTCGGCCACTAAAAACATCTTGCTGCGAAAATACAAAGTGTTTTTCAAAACCGTCTTGTCCCATAAAGGCTAGTCTCCCTTGTCCCTGGTATACTCCATACGGTATGTTCGCGATCTCTGATGCAAGTTTTGGTGTTAAAGACGGCATTACGTATCCTCCGTAAACTCTGTTTTATATAAAAATCCATTTAAATTGCAGTTGCTAATAACCATTAGATCTCGAGCATTATCTAGGTTGATATTCTTGAAAAAGTACCGGAATTCTTTGTTTTCAATTTCACAGTAAAGGTTATTTAGGTTGTCTTCTATAAATATAGGTGGTGAAACGTAGTTTAACTGGGACTCCCAAATATATTTCTTTTCTTCATTTATATAGGTATATATACCTATATATGAATATGTTTGATTTAAAGCTGATTCTTTGAATCTTTGAGAATGTATGACAGGTTTGAAATTAAATTCACCTAACTCATTGGTGGTTGAACTTCTCTTGTAAGTATTCTTTAAAAAACTAGCTTCCAAGTAGACGGTGACATTTTCTAGAGGCGTTTTATCAACAACTAAAGTGCCCTTTATCTCTGGGCTTAATGTATATTTAAATTTATTAAAAAAACCGAACATACTTTCGTTAAAACCTAATGTAAGTATTGAAAATGAGAAAGTGAATAAAAAAATACTACTTTTAAACATGAGTTTATGATGTGTATCTTAGTGCAAACTTAATTATCAGACTACTATCTATCACCATTTGGTTTTGAGCTTTAATTTAATAATGGAATTTGCATCTCGCTATTATGAAAATGTCTGTTATATCACTTTCAAATTGATAATAATGGATGAGGAATCCTAACTATTCAGAAGAGTTATTATCTTAGTCTAGCTACTTGCTGATTCGTAACTAAGAGAAGTCTAGGAGCAATTATAATTGTAACTTAACCCTTTTGACGTTTGATTGGAAACGAAAAAACCACCTTACAATTAGGTGGTTTTCGCTTAGACAGGATAATTTAATCGTAGAACGATTTAGGCGTCAGCGCGTTTAAGATGCACTTCTTCTTCGGCTACGCCTGCCATTGGGTCGTTGAAGCGAGCCTCATCCAATGCACCCTCTGATTTTGCAACGATGACGGTTACAGCACTGTCACCAGTGATATTTACCGCGGTACGAATCATATCAAGAAGACGGTCAACACCCATGATGAGCGCGATACCTTCAAGCGGCAGACCAACTTGGTTCAATACCATAGCAAGCATGACAAGACCCACACCAGGAACACCTGCGGTACCGATAGACGCCAGAGTTGCCGTCATGATAACCATTAGGTAATCGCCCATAGTTAAATCAATATTGAAAGCTTGAGCAATAAACGCAGTTGCTACGCCCTGCATGATCGCCGTACCGTCCATGTTCACGGTTGCACCAAGTGGTACTGTGAACGATGATACACGGTTCTCAACACCCATGCGGTGCTTTGCTGTTTCCATTGTCACTGGAATCGTCGCGTTCGATGATGCTGTAGAAAAAGCAAACATGATCGCGTCTTCCATCTTACGTAGGAACGTAATTGGGTTTAGACCTGTGAAACCTTTTAACATTAAGCTGTAAGTAACTAGACCGTGTAGGACAAGCGTACCAGCCAGTACTAAGAAGTACTCTGCCAGATTGACGATCGCGCCCAGACCAAGACCAGTAAATAGCTTCGCCATTAAGAAGAACACCCCATAAGGCGCCAAGTTCATCAAAATCGCGACCAGTTTCATGATCACTTCATTCAGATCAGAGAAGAATGCTGCGATGCGTTCGCCTGGCTTACCCGCTGCACTGATCGCGATACCGAATAGCACGGCGAACACGATAACTTGCAGAGTTTTACCTTCTGCCATTGCGCTGATTGGGTTGGTCGGGAACATATCGATGATAACCTGACCTAAAGATGGCGCTTCAGCTGATTTGAATGAACTTGCTGCCGTTAGATCTGCCCCTGCACCTGGCTGGAATAGAGTACCCATAGTTAGAGCAAGCGTAATCGCGATAGCCGTTGTCGTAACGTAGAAAGCGAGGGTTTTACCGCCCATGCGACCCAGTGTAGAGAGGTCTTTGAGAGAGCTAGTACCACAAACTAACGAAACAAATACTAGCGGTACAACAAGCATTTTTAAGCTGGCAACGAAGATCTGTCCACCAACTTCGAATAATCCATTAACAATGTATGCGTCGACAAATCCGTTGTCGGCAAAAAGTGTGCGAATTGCAAATCCTGTCAAGATACCCGCAACCATACCTAAAATTACGCGGCTGGTAAGCGACATCGGTTTCTTGGTATTCATGAGAACACTCCTTATAGTTATGCACCTTGAGTTCACTTCAAAGCGGCGAGCAGATTAGCAGCGGAGTGAGAAAATACGAAAGAATAATCCTCTAAATGGTTAATAGATGTGAACTTTATCACTAATAAAAATGGGATTTTAACCAAATATTAACGAATTGGCCGGATGAAAAGTTTGTATTTTAACACTTTTATCGAATATACAACCGATAACAAAGAGGATTTACAATAAATTTTAATAAGAGATAGAGTGCATACTCTCTTTGAGTGAATGCATTTCTGCATAACTATTTAAGTTATATTCAGGCTAGCGGTCGCCTCTTTAGGGATAATTTAGTATTGAGTGTTCATCAGAGCCAACGAACCCTTTATGCTTTCATATTTGTCAACTCAATGATGGTTGGCAAGTGTAGTTAGTTGGAGGTGATCCCAGCTCCAATAACTTTGACTGGTATTTTTAATCCCTCCAACCCAATAGCATTGTTTCGCTCGTATTAAGCCTTCCAAACACTGCTTGCCAGCCTCAGTGATACGGACGCTTTGTTCCCACCAGTGCCTTTCACGTGACTCAATCGTGATCAAAGGTGTTTGACACTGTGCTAGAGGGAGGAGTAACGCGTAAAACATCACGTCTCCTAGGTAAGGAAGAGGTTCTAGTTGTTGATATTGCTCAAACCAATCTTTGATGGGAATTGAACGATTTTGCGAGCTCAAGACCTTTAGTGCGAGGTGTTGTGTCAAGCTCAATCCAGTTTGTGAATTAGGTAACTCTTGCAAATGGCGTTTAAGCACGTTGAATATATTGGGCAAGCAATCCAGGTTATGCTGCTGAATCAAATTAACTATGGAAATAGGTGTCGGTGATGTAATAGCGTGCCAACACCGTTTAGCCTGACTGAATAATTTTGCTGTCACAGGTTTACGGTATCGCCAACAAGAACGAATAGCTTCTTCAGGCAACTGCCCAAAGCCGATGAATCGCTCAGTGCCCGGGAACTGGTTCAACTCAATGATCTCTATCACTTTATTCTCTACATTCTCTAACTGTGTTAGAGCACGAATTAGCATTAATTGATCATAGCTGTCATGTTCGACCCAAAAGACGATTCGTTCAAATACATCGCTTTGCAACAAATCGAGGTTTGATTGTTCCAATGTGACTATATCTTGAACCGAGTCTTCACGCTTCATCACGGGCAGCAGAGTCTCTACGACATATTGGGCACGAATGGCAAGGAAGTTCTGCGGTGTTGTTGGTATGGGGCCAATACAAAGCGGATCGATCAGGGCTAAAAATGTCCCTTCAAATCCACTGGCTTTAAGCTGTTGTTGTATATCGTGACCGCAACGAACGTGTAGCGTTTTTACTTTCGCATCTAGGGGCGGTTGTTGTTGTTTGATGGCTAGTTTGTGCGCTTCTAGCTCTTCGACATGAGCTTTTAGTTTACTCCAACTGGATAAGCCCAGTTCTCTTGCGAGTGCATGTTGAACGTCAGCCAATTGAATTGTATTGGGAGCCAAAGATTCTGGCTTGGAGTGAAATCGCTTAACTAACTCCAACGTAGCGTCATCGTGTAGGCGGATAGCTTTGAGCCTTTTTTTAGCAATGGATTTTTGCTGATTGATATTGATCGAGAAGCTATTTGTAGAGTTCATATTTCACCTTTCTTATTTCTTCCACACTCGCCTAAATAGAAGCTAAAAAGAAGGTAAAAACAGATTGTGCCTGCTAAACCAAGCAGGTGAGGATATTGCCGTGAACCGAGTTCTTTCCGCGAGTGTTGGGTGCTTTAGGCATGAGCAGAGTGATAGTAGGTGGTCGCTATCCTTCGTGCAACCTTTTGTGAGAGTGTAGCGTCACAAAATGGCCGTTTCTCTATGTTTAGGGAGAATCAATAGGCGATAACACTAGCGATTCAACTCAATACCACTGTCGCTAGGCTCGAGTTTCTACACTTTTGAGTAAAGTACGATAAAGCGCTTGAGTAGCAGGACCACTTTTGGCTCCTTTGGGTAAAGTGAGGTGCAGCGCAACTTGATATTGATGGGAGTGTTCGATCTCCAATACTTTAATTTTATCGCTCTTGCGGGCTGCGACTAAGTGCGCTGGTAGCCGACAAAATCCAGCGCCTTGCTCTACGGCGTGAAAAGCGTGGTCGAAGTTATCGACGGTAATACGCTGACGTGCGCGTAACCAACCCACATCTCTTTTCGTTTTGTCTGAATCACCTAAGTCACGGATGACAATTTGGCTGGTGGTTGCAAAATCGTCGATGGAAACATGCGGCTTTTTAGCGAGTGGATGGTGTGCTGCGATTACAGGCAGCATGGTTGTTACGCCAAATGCTTCGGCAGGGTAGTTGGTTATCGGTAAGTTGATGATTGCGATGTCAGCGAGCTCATTTACGACCATTTCGGTTGTTTTGCTCAGTGACGTTTCAACCACTTGAACGGAGGTCGTGTTGTTGTCCTCCAAAAATTGACTGAGTGGTGCATAAAGCCAACAAGGGTCACAAAGATGATCTATTGCGACCGTGATTTGAGATTCCACCCCACTTTTTAACTGCTCGCTGATGACTTCTAGTTCCCGCGCTTGTTCAAGCATGGATTGTGCACGACGCAGTATGGTTTTGCCGTGCTCTGTCAAACCCGCTTTGCGCCCTCGTACTTCGATAAGTTGAATACCAAGTTGGTCTTCTAACTTCCTCACCGAGTAGATCAATGTGGTATGGCTCTTGTTGAGCAGTAAAGCTGCGGATTGAATACTGCCTTCTTGATCAATCGCTTGTAGCGTTTGCCATTGTTCTAAGGTCGTTTTTAGTCTCATGAGTCAATTTTTTAGACAGTTAATGGCAAAATTATGAACTTTTTTGTCAGTTTTATAAAGGTAATAATCTTGTCATCGAAAACGAGTCAATAAGAAGAGGAGACTCAAGATGGCGAAATTATTGCAAGTTGATTTTGAATTTCATGGTCCGTTTGGTGACGAGATGTCGAATGCTCTGGTCGACTTAGCTAAGTCGATTAACCAAGAGCCGGGCATGATTTGGAAAATCTGGACGGAAAACGAAAAAGACAAACTCGGTGGTGGTATCTATCTTTTTGAGGATGAAGCCACGGCGCAAGCTTATCTCGAAATGCATGCCGCACGCTTACGAAAAATGGGCGTAGTCGAAGTACGAGGTCAAATCTTCGATATCAATCTGCCGTTAACGACGATCAATCAAGGGCCTATTGGAGGATAAGGAGATGATGACCAACCGCACTTTTCTAACCGTTCATGGCGTCATATATACGGTATTCGCTTTTGCGTTGTTTTTTGTACCAACCATGATGTGGCCGATGTATGGCGTACAAATTAACGACCAATACGCGCTGTTTTTATCGCAACATACATCGATCTTTTTAGGTGGAATCGCTGCGGTGAGTTTGATGCTACGAGATGTGGAATCTGGTAAGACTGCGAAACAGCTGTTTAAAGCACTATTTATTACTAATGGGTTAGGGGCAGTGATTACTACCTATGCCGGCATTATCGGAGTATTTGTCGGTTTTGGTTGGAGTGACCCAATATTCTTTGTCTTGCTTAGTCTGATTACGTACAAGCAATTAAGAGTGCAATAGAAAAAGCCCTGCTGTTTCTAGCAGGGCTTTGTAATATTTGATTTAATTAGCGATCTAAATTCAATTTATGATTCGCTTTTGTACGCGTAGTTATAGTAGCCGTATCCATAGCCGTATGAGTTAGATGCTTTTTTCTCAACTGCATTGAGAATCACACCTTTAACTTCAACGCCTGATTGCTCGAAGCGACCTTGCGCGACTTCAATCTCCTTCAAAGTCGTTTGATCAAAACGAGCGACCATCAGAGTTGTTCCTGCAAGCGCGCCAACAATGCTTGGGTCGGTAACTGCGAGTACAGGCGGCGTATCGATGATGACTAGATCGTATTGTGCAGACATCTCGTCAACAAAGCTCTTGAAGCGAGGGTGCATAAGAAGTTCTGACGGATTTGGTGGTACTTGGCCGCGAGTCACAACATCTAAATTATCAATGGATGTAGATTTAATGATGTTGCTAAGGGATGTCTTACCGCTCAAGTAATCAGAAAGACCGTTGTCCCAACGTAGACCGAAGCATTGCTGCAAATAACCTTTACGCATATCCGCATCAATAAGCAGCACTTTCTGACCGGTTTTCGCAGCGACGGCCGCAAAGTTGGTCGATACAAATGTTTTGCCGATAGATGGTGCAGGACCTGAAATCATAAGAACGTTATTCTTCGCTTCCATCATTGCAAAGTGCAAGCTAGTGCGAAGACTACGTAGAGCCTCAATGGAAAGATCGGCTGGGTTAGCTTCCGCTAGAAGGACTAGCTCATTGTTGCTGCCTTTGTTGCGCTTAAGCTTGTTTGCAAATTCCAGTTGTTGAATAGATTTTGGAACGCTTGCGTAAACTGGCATGCCAATCTGTTCTATTTGATCTGGTGTTTCCACACCACGGTGGAATGCTGCACGAATTAATACGAAAGCCACGCCTGCCATACCGCCAAGCAGTGTTGCTAGCACAACGATAAGCGCTTTTTTCGGCTTGATTGGCTTAGAGAAAGATTGAGCGTTATCTAAGATTCGAACGTTGCCAACTGTTCCGGCTTTAATAATGTTGAGCTCTTGAACCTTGTTCAATAGTTGGATGTAGATTTGTTGGTTTACTTCTACATCGCGTGTCATACGTAGAACTTCACGCTGTGTTTTCGGTAACTTTTGAACTTGTTTATTAAGACGTTCTTTCTCTTTTAGTAGTGTTTCACGTTTATCAAGTAGCGACTTATAAGCTGGGTGATCCTGTGTGAAGCGTTGGCTGATCTCACTTTCTTTGAATGTAAGCTCATTTAGCTGTGCTTCTAACTCAACCATTACTTTCAGCGTTGACTGAGCTTCAAGGCCTAAGTCGATAGATTCATTTTCTTGACGGAACCGATTTAAAACGTCTTCAGAAGCGGTCAGTTTTGTTTTGATGTCTGGGAGGTGACCTTTCAAGAACTCGAGGCTTTGCTCTGCCTCTGCAGAATTTCGTTGAACGTTTTGTAAGAAGTAGTTTTGGCTAATGTCGTTCAAGATATCTTGAATCTTAGCGCGGTCTTCACCAGAGAAGCTTAAAGATATAATCCCGGTTTGCTTACCACGTTCGTTAATCGATAAGTTTTCTTGAAGTTTATTAATTGCATCTAATTTACTGATTTTGCTGACCGTGAATGAGTCACCAGTTTGAGCCACAAGTTCAGTCGCCAAAAACTGGTATCCATTCTTCTCAAGCAGTTCACCAACTTTACCTTCTAAAATGACGTTATTGTCATCTTCTAAGAGCCTGAACGTCTGTTTTTCAGAATCAATAACTTCAAGAGTTAAAGGAACGCCAACTGCGTAAGAAGGAGCATTAAATCGTGAAACGCTCAGACTGATTTGCTCACCTTGTAGTCGAGCGAGGCCTTTACCAATAATTGGCATGTAGTTTGGAGAAACGACAGTCGTTAAGTTGAACTTATCAACAGTACCGCCCAAGATCATACGAGATTTGATGATCTCTATTTCTGTTGTCGCTGATGATTCTGCTGAAAACAGCTCTCCCATATCACCAACCATCGCTGAAATACCACCTGAACTCTTACTTTCGATTTGGATAAGAGCGTCAGCTTTATAGATAGGTGTTGATAGAATGGCAACGCCGACGCCTATAATTGAAAATAGGACTACGGTACATAGAATGAGCCATTTGGCATCGAGAATGATCCCAAATAACTTTCCCAAATCGATCTCATCGTCGGCTTGACGTGATTGCTTAATAGTTTGTGTTGTCATTACTTTAACTTCTTAAATACCTTGCCATTGGCGTTTATTTAGCCTTGCGGCTTATAGTTTTTGAGACCACGCTTTTGCTGCTTTTTCTATAAGCGTATATGCATGTTCGAAAGCTTCTCTACTTTGTCTGTATGGATCAGGGATGTTTTTTTCATTTATCCACTGTCCAAACAGCATCGTTTTACCTCGTGCCTCAGGAGCGATTTTGGTTAAGGCTTCTAAATGACCTTTTTCCATAACCAATATCAGATCGTATTGAGCGCAAAGCTCAGGTGTTAATTGTCGTGCTTCGTGTCCATCTAAGCTTACGCCATGTTCGTTCGCGATAGTGGTTGCCATCTCGTCAGCAGCTTTTCCCGTTAGATGGCTCTTATCTACTGCGATTCCTGCTGATGCGACATGTTTGTTTGGTAGTAAAGACTGCAAAAGCCGCTCTCCTGTTGGAGAGCGGCAAATATTACCGACACAGACGACAAGAATATTAGAAAACAAATGCTTACCCTACTTTAAGTTGTATGCTTATGATCTCAACTGAATTGCTGGCTTCTATATATTGCGCAATTGAGCTGAGTAGCTATCGATTACGTGCCGCAAGAGATAATTTTCTTGCGGCACGTTGTTTTACGGCCAAGTGCGTACTCGTAGTACACCTTCAGTTAGTTCATTAAAGCCGGAAATGGTTGGAACGAGCTGAGCAATCACACGATTCCAACGACTAACAGGTGCAGCCGTCACATAGACTATGTCGTAAGGGTTGAGATCAAACTCAGTACCAATCACCAAAGCAGAAGCGTCAGAAACATCTAGCTGATAAATGTCCGCCATTTTAGCTTCTTCTTTTGAACGTCTGATGACAAACACACCGGTAGCATCTGCGGAGATTTCACTGATACCACCAACGCTGCTAAGAGCCTCAGTAAGGCTCATGCCGCTACGATCAATTTTGAGTAATTTCGGATCGTTAACCTCGCCCATAACAAATACTTTTTGCGCATCGTTACGAGGAATATGAACAATATCGCCAGGCTTTAGAAGGCGGTTTTGAGTTAAATCGCCTTGTTGCATCAGAGCATACAAAGAGACATTTTCAACAACGCCATTGCGTGTCAGTGTCGCATTACGCCAATCAGCCTCGGCAGCCAGTCCGCCAGCTCTATTCACAGCATCTAGAAGTGTAAGGGGGATGTTTGTAATTGGTTGTTGTCCTGGCTTGTTAACTTCGCCAGTTACATAAGTCTTTTTAGAGCGAAATGCCGCAACGCTTACATCGACCTGTGGGCTCTCAATGTATTTTGCAAGGCGGCTTGCAATGTCTGCGCGAATCTGACGTACGTTTTTGCCTTCAACATGTACGACACCGATGTAAGGGTAGAAGATCGTGCCATCCGAATGCACCCAGTTACCCGCTTCGGCTGAGCTTCGGTATGAGCCCGCTGGGATCGTTAGCTCTGGGTGATCCCAAATAGTGATGTTTAAGATATCGCCAGGTCCTACTTCGTATTCATATTTTGCGATTTCAATATCTAACTCTGGGTTTGGTTTTGAAAAAGGGTCCACTGAATTTAAAGACGTTACGCGCTCCAAAGTTAAGGGATAAACGGTAACCTGAGACTCTATATCACTCGATTCAGTGCTCATGACTGTTTTGTCACTGACCGAAAGGTGGCTACCAGGCAAAGTACACCCTGTAAGAAGGATTGGAAGTACTGATATCCCCAAAAATTTATTAAATGTGTTCATTGGTTTATAACTACCGAAAGAAAGTTTGCCGACTGAAATTGATTCATTCTAATTGAACTGCGTTTCATCAATATTGACGATTTACTGCAGTTTTAAGCCTTTAGAAAGCGAGTCCATTCAGAATTATTTGTGTAATAAACACTCCAAATGGCTGCTAGCGACTTAGAGCTCTTAGTTTTATTAATGAAGGTGTGAAAATCCGACCCACAAAAAATAGTCAACTATTATCCATCTGGTTGCAATAAAGGCAACAAGTTACTCGAAAAAATACTGACGAATACATGACAAAATTGTGTCTATTTAGCGTTATTGAGATGAATGCATGATTTTGCACAAGCAAACAGGCAGTAATGTGAAAAAACTCATGCCAAAGTTGTATGCATCCTATTTACACTATATGCAACTGCCGTTATGCTTCGTGTTGCGGTCGGATATAACAACAAATATTGGAGCTAATTTTGAAAATCAAACTTTTAACGGCAAGTGTGGCTGCTGTTCTACTAGCAGGTTGTGGTAGTGACAGCGATCCTGAGGTAAAAACATACTCAGTACAGGCTTATGACCCAGCTGTTATCGGCATGGAAGTATCTTATGACTGTGGTGGAGACTTAAAAGGTCAGGCTGATGAGCTAACAACAAACTATGAAGGCATGGTTGGTAAAGCTCGCATCAGCCATATCGACGTAGTGAGTGCACCAGGTGAATGTACTTTCACATTGAAGCATACTGATAAGAGTGTAGATGCATCTAACGGAAAACCTATTACGTCTGATTACAAGATTCCTAAAGGTCTTGCCCAAGCTGACTCTTTAGTTACAGGTTCTCCATTTACAACGTTGGTAGCTAACTCTCTAGATGACGGAGAGGTATACTCATCAGATACTGCTGAAAAAGTATTTGCCAATTTAGGTATCGATATCAATGCAAGTGGTAAAACAGTTGACGAAATCCTTCGTGATACAGAGTCTGTAGTTGCTAACCTTCAAAGTGAAGGCGGCAATAGCGAACTTGCTACGAAGCTAGTTGCTACGGCAAATATCGTGTCTGATATCATTAAAGCGAACCCAACAGCTGCACCTGAAGCCGTAGCTGTAGCTGCAAAATCAATGGCAGAAGAAGTGATTGCGAAATACCCGCATTACCCTAAAGCAGGCGCGGATTCTGAAGAAGTGATTTACGTAGAAATCTCTGAAGAAGATACGAAGAACGTTGTTGAGCAGGTTGAAAAAGACATTGCTGCAGGTAAGCCTGTAGACCAAATCAAACCTACCGTTCCACCAGTTCCAGATGCGAAGCCTGGTAAGCCAGTTGATCCGGTTGCTCCACCATCAGGCGGTTCAGGCGGTAACTAAGCAAGTTTTTGCTGATAAATTCTAAAGGCCTCTTCAGAGGCCTTTTTTGATCCTATCGTATTGTAGTCATCACCTTTTAGTGAGCCCTTTTCTGTTTAAGTAAGGCAGGATGTGCGGACGTGATTCCCCAGCCAGTTTACTGGTGACTTCTTGCGACCAAGTACTCTGTTTTTGATTGCTCGAACGGTTTGCATAGTAGTTTTGCATAGTTTGGTCATACGTCTGAATATCATCCAAGCTTAGGTCTTGATACTGATTTTCATGCACCACGACATGCTTAGGTAGGCGAGGTTTTACTTCAGGGGCTTGATCTGGATGACCAAGACACATACCAAATAAAATGGCGGTATTTTTAGGTAAACCTAATAATTCGTCTACTTTTTGGGCATTGTTTCGTAAACCACCAATATACACACCTCCTAGTCCCATCGACTCCGCCGCAAGCAAGCAATTTTGTGCCATGATGCCCGAGTCTACAGCGCCTATTAGCGTTAACTCGGTAAAATCAGCTTGAACATCTGGGTTGATACTGGCGTGGCGTTGGTAATCAATGCAAAACACCAAAAACTCAGCCGCGCTTTCTACGTACCCTTGATTTCCGGCATATTGAGCTAATAGCGTACGTTTTTCTTTGTTGGTCACGCGGATAATTGAAACGACTTGCAACATGCTTGATGAGGACGCCGCAAGGCCGGCTTGAAGAATGGCATCTAATTGTTCACTCTCAATCGGTTGTGAGGTGAATTTTCGAATTGAGCGGTGATTGAGAATTGTTTGAATCGTGCTGTTCATGGTGACTTAACATCCCCTGTTACGTTAAAGGCTGAAGACTCACCTTAGCGACATTTGATGAGTCGGTAAACTATCTCAAAAGAAAAACAATGCTTGGTGCATAAGTGTGAAGACGAATCGAGAATACACCACTCGTTCTGTTTGAGAGCGTATATACTGTTTTTAGAATCAATAATTTAAATGCAGTGGAAAATATGAAAGAACTCATTGTTCATACAGTTACGGTGTTTATGGGCTTCTTTGCCATCATGAACCCTATCGCCAATATTCCCATCTTTTTGAGTTTAACTGCTGATGAAGATAAAGAAACCATCCGTTCCATTGCGCTTCGCTCGGTTTTTATTGCATTTATTATCATCGCGATATTTTCTATTGCCGGTAAGTTAATTTTTGATTTGTTTGGTATCACGCTTTATGCATTGCGAATAACAGGCGGTATTTTGGTGTTTTTGATAGGTTTTAACATGCTTCAAGGTGATTCGACGCATCAGAAAACCAAAGAGAAGGCGTATTCACCAGCTCAGCAACGGGCGGCATTGAGTATTGCAGTGTCTCCACTGGCGATGCCAATATTAGCTGGGCCTGGAACGATTGCTACCGCGATGAACTTTGCGACAGCGGGTGGTTTCGATCAAACCATTATTACTATCGTTTCTTTCGCTGTCCTCTGTGTGATCACCTATGTACTGTTTTTATTTGGAGACAAATTGGTCAAAGCGGTTGGACCAAGTGCTCTAAATGTTGTGACTAAAATGATGGGCTTAATTCTAGCGGTTATTGGTACTCAAATGTTCATTGATGGCGCGGGCGAAGCTTATAAAACGGTTTTCTCCTAGATTTCTCTTAGACCTTGCCACCTTGGTTAAGCCCGCAATTACATTTCTAACGGGTACGGATTTTTTGAACTTTAGTTTTCATTTTCTAAGAGAGAAATAAATAGACTTCACCTATTTCAATAATAAGAATATTCAATTGTTGTGATTGCACGAATTTCATTACTCTTTTGGCAAGGAGAATGGGGGAAATATGGCAACAAAAGCAATTGTAGTAGAAGGTGGCGCGATGCGAGGCGTCTTCGCAAGCGGAGTGTTAGATGCGTTTTTAGAGCAGAGTTATAAACCGTTTGATTTTGCAATCGGTGTATCTGCTGGTGCATCAAATTTGATTGGGTATTTGACCGACTACCCGCATCGCAGTATTAACGTCATTACTAAGCTGGCCACAAGCAAACGCTTTTTTGACCCGACTCGCTTCGTTAAAGGTGGGGACCTCATCGATGTGAAGTGGTTGTTTGAAGAATCTAATCGCTTGTATCCCGTCGATGAAAATAAACTGTTTAATGGCGTTCCTTTTCTCGCAGCGACAACAAATGTAGATACAGGGCAGGCAGATTATTACCGTGTGACACGTGATAATTTTCACCATGCGATTGAAGCGACAACAGCATTACCGATTGCCTACAAGCATACCCCTTGTTTTTCTGGCGGTTGTTATACCGATGGTGGGGTCGCTGATTCTATCCCAGTGCGTGAGGCTTATCGTCGAGGGGCTCGCGACATAACCGTAGTACTCTCTCACCCACTGAATTATGCCAAAAAGCCAGTTAAGACCACATGGCTGATGAAGAAACTTTTTGCGGAGCACCCCAAAATGGCGGATGCGATGTTAAGACGTGCAGATAACTATAATCAATCATTGGAGTTTATTCGTAACCCTCCACCAGGAACACATGTTAGGGTAATTGCCCCACCAGATAATTTTCATGTTCAGCGCTTATCAATGCGACAATCCGTTTTACTAGAAGGGTATGAAATGGGGCTGATTGAGGGGCGAGCGCATCTCTCTAGTTTATCCGGTGTTTATGGTTTAGACCGGGAAAATTGTCATTTTTGCGTTTGATTATAAAAGAGCCTCATAGTGAGGCTCTTTTGCGTAACGTTCAAAGGGTGATTTAGTTGACTTTATCCCAAGCCATCTCCCAGTGTGAACCTATTCCAGGCTCGTAATGGTTTGCGCTTTCTTTCCACTGCATACAGTAACCAGAGTATGGGAAAGGTTTACATTGATAAATGCCCCCGTCTCTGGCAAGCACTTTCGTGCCCGCAGTGTAGCTAGATAGTCCTTCAGGGAAGACAAAATCGTACTCACCAGATGGTGGTGGAGTAACTGACTCTTCTTTTAAGTGAAAGTCGAGTGTTTGCTGATCCACCAAGTTGCCATCTTTGTCCTTAATACGTGTCACGAGCATATGGTGACCCGGCTCTGATTTACTTAAAGCGAGCGATATCGCCTCTACCGAGCCGTCTTTCATTTCGTTTGCCCAACTTGCAAGTGGTTCGCGATGGTGATTGTAAACGGTGAGTTCTGCATTTAAATCGCCTTCAGCAGTTAGTGTCAGATCCAACGTTGTCGGTGTTGACTCAATGATATACTCGTCTGCTAAGCCATCTACTGTGAGTGAGTATTCTGGGACAGGAGTTTCAATGTTATAGCCGATCTCTACTCGCTCAAGGCCGCTATTTGCTTGCAGATACACCGGATTAGTACCATAAACAGGAGTGAATTCATCCTCTGCATACTGCCCGGCTTGCAGTTTTGCTTGTTCTTGGTTTAGCTTAGTCGCGAGTGCGTAAGACCAGTTTTTCGCTTGGCCCATTGCTGCATCGGTAATTTCTAGTTCAGTTCTATACGCCACGTTTTCACCTGCTTGATCAAATACGCGTGTATAAACCGAATCCCCAATATTTAAATCCATTGTAGGAATAATTTGACCGCCTTGCTTCCAATCTGGAATAACGGGACTGTCACCATCAAATTTCACATCGATCACGTTATAAAATGAGGCGGCAGTGTCGCCAACATCCCATACTGCCAGGATGACATGGTATCCCTCGCGAGTAGGCACATTACATTGATGGCTTACCTGTTTCGGGGGTTGAACCATATTGCCGTCGACGACACAGAAAGGAGTTAGATCAAAAGAGTCTCGTGATAGTGAAGCGTTTGGGTTCCAATCAGGCTTGGTGATGTAATATTTCCAGTCGCGCGTCACGTGGTTAGCGGTAAATGTCCATTCAAAAGTTTGTGTACCTGCTTGAATAGGGCGTCTTACCCAGCGGTCGGCAGTTTGCTCATCAAGGGCAGCTGCTAAAGCGGTTTCGGCACTCGCTATTTTACCATCGCGAGGCCCTGTTTCGGGAAAGCCATCAGGGCCTTCAACGCTTTGCGGTTCATATTGAATCGCACCGCAGTTATTATTTTTTTCGTTAGTATCTGGCGTTGGATACTTACATAGTGCCGAGCGACTTGCAGCGACACCACCATTGGTTTCTGATACATAACCGTGAGCCGCAGCACCTGAGCTAATGCTTGCAAGTGCTAACGCGAGTACGGATTTGGTTGGAAATGATTTCATCACATGTCCTCTGTTATGGCTGACAAACTAGTGTCACACCCCGGCACATGCTGAGCATAAAGCAACGCTACAGAAATTGGACTTCTGTAACACTGCGTCATGGTAACCCCGCTATCATGAGCATTCTTTTAGATTTTTAAATGCTGACAGACCGGAAGCTTTGCGTCCCACCCTTTCGAATGGTTTGCCGAAATGTGATTGAGCAGCCAAAATTTAGCTTAAGAATTTACATGTGGAAAAGTAAACGTCACTGACATGGAATCCTGTTCTCAAATTGAAAGATAATGATATCTTAACCTCGTCAATATTATGCAGTATCGTTTTGCAAGATATTGATTTTAATTTTGTTTTTATCTTTTTTATAGCCACAGTGAATGAATGGAGGTTTGTTGGGGATAAGTGGAGAGGAATCGTGCTAAGGGTGGAAGAAGTTCTGTCTAAAGGGCGGAGTGTCCCGCCCTTTGAATGGTGTTATTTCGGCATGATGACAGTATCAATCACGTGAATGACACCGTTTTTAGCTTTCACATCGGTTGCAATGACATTTGCATCGTTAACCATGACTTTATCGCCCATGGTTTTAATCATCACATCTTGCCCCTGAACCGTAGTCGCTTTGTCTAGCTTAACAACATCGGCAGCCATCACTTTCCCTGGGACGACGTGATAAGTCAAAACAGATACTAACTTGTCTTTGTTTTCCGGCATTAAGAGCATGTCGACTGTGCCGTCTGGCAGTTTTGCAAAAGCGTCATCCGTTGGTGCAAAAACAGTAAATGGGCCTTCCCCTTTGAGAGTGTCAACCAAGCCCGCTGCTTTCACCGCAGCAACAAGCGTATTGAAAGAGCCGTTTTCAGCGGCAACGTCGACAATATCGGCTTTCATCATGCCATGCTCATGAGCCTTGACGGGAAGCATAAAAGATAATGTCGCCATCAGTGTCGCCGCGATAACTAAGATACGTTTGAACATAGTGTGTTCCTTACTAGTTGAGGGTACAGCGGGTTCCCTTGAGTGTGTTTGCATTTGTACGCATCGTGATTGAAAGATGATCATCGCGTCCTACTTTCTTTTGAGGGCCTAACATGTCGCGCAAGAATTCGTCTGCCTTCTTGTTTCACATCGGCTCGTTTCCGCCACGCCCATAAGCGCTCTCTTGCTGCCTTAGCTGTGTTGTCTGGTGCGATAATAGGTGCAAGGTAACGGCTATCTGGCTGCAACTGATACATGACAGCTTCCATCTGGGTCATTGTCCAGGGCTCGAATAAAAGAGGGGGAGGAACCATTTGTAACTCAGGCACCCACTTGTAGATGAACGTACCGTTAGGATCATGTTCTTGGGCTTGCTTGATCGGATTATAAATACGGATTGTGTTAGTCCCGGTTACTCCTGCTTGCATTTGGAATTGTGGGTAATGAATTCCAGGCTCAAAGTCGAGAAATAGTTGCGCTAAATGCGTTACACCTACTCGCCAATCCATGTTCATGTGGTGAGTAAGAAAGCTAACCAGCATGGCACGCATGCGAAAGTTAATGTAACCAGTGTGGTGCAAACAGCGCATGCAGGCATCAATCAAAGGTACGCCAGTATGCCCGGATTTCCATGCTGCTAACTTTTCTTCATCGAAAGTACTACTTTGTTTAATCAATGGTTCGTAAGCCCGATTAACGCAGTAAAACTCCATGTCGTATTCCGATTCGAATTTTTGGATGAAGTGACAGTGCCAATGAAGCCGTGAAGACAATGCAATTAAGCTGCGACGAAACCCAGCGACTTGCCAGTGTTTCAAAAGGTATTGATAAACTTCACGCAAGGATATGTTACCCCAAGCGAGATATGGAGAAAGTCGAGTACAGGCTGTGCGTGAGGCTGTGGGACTAGAAATGCTTCGATAGTAATCACGACCTCGACGATGGAAAAAGTCCTCTAGTGTTTTCCAAGCGAGCCGGCTTCCTCCCGTTTGCATTCCTTTGCATTTTGATAGCCAGGATGATGGTGGCGAAAACGAACAGCCGAGAGCTTCTGCATCCAATGAATGCAATAAGTCGGTTTGGAGCTCAATAGGGCTTATTGAGGCTCTCATGACAGAGTCCCAATGTTTGTCCCAACCTTGCCGGTTTATTGCACCTCTGATTACAGCACCGTGTTCGAATTCAAACCAGTCGATGTTCTGCTCATACAGCCAAGCGGCAACTTGTCGGTCTCGTTCAAAGGTGCAGTTGAGTCCTATTTCTTGGTGAGAAAAAACAGCGTTGATTTGATATTGCGCTTGAATTGATTGGAAACATGCTAAGGCATCGTCAAACAGCACCGTGATTCGATGCCCATACGCTTTGAGCGTTTCATCCATGTCTTGCAGTGATTGCCAAACAAATCGCCAGTGGCGCTCAGAATAGTGTGGGTTGTTCAATAGCAATGGTTCAACAATATACAAAAGCACAGTTGGGTGCTTTGTTGATAATGCTTGAGTTAGTGGTTGATGGTCAGTCAGCCTTAAATCTCGCTTTAACCACACGACATTGATTGTTTGCATCGGAATCCTCTTTGTTTCCGATGTTGTACGCAAGTAAACCGAAGAAATCTCATCCAATGATCGGTTTTATTCTACAAAACGTAGAGGTAACTTTCAGGGAGGTGACACATGGCAATACCATTGAGTAAGTTACAAAAATACTTCTATGTAGACAAATTGGTCATTCATTCGCTTGATCTCGCATTGTACCAGGCATCTGTCGTGATTGATGGAGAAGCGCAATTTATCACTGATGACAACGGTATCTTTTTGAGGGCTCATTCCCTGATCGAGATGCAAAAGAAGTGCAGGAATATCAAAGCAAATAAGCAGGTTCTAGTGCATCAAAGTGCTTATGATGAAATGGTGGGGCTACCCGAAGGCAAAAGAGACAATCAACTAGAGGTATTGGTGAGGGATACAAAATTGTATTGAAAGAGTATTGGTGCGTAGTAAAAGCGAGCCACCTTACGGCAGCTCGCTAAATATAAGGAGAGTTGGGCTTAGTCTTGTTTACGCTGCGCTTCTTTTTGCGCGTACTTAGCGGCACGTCGGGCTTCTCTTTGCTTGGCACTTTCACCACCAACATGCTGCTCGCCTCGCTGCTCTGCAAGAACAACTTGTTTTTCACGCTCGCGGAATCGAGCAATTTGTTCTTCTGAGTGTGTGCCGTGACATTTTGGACAGCTCACGCCTTGCTCGAACAATTCTGACTGTTTGTCTTCTTCAGTGATTGGTAGACGACAAGCGTTACATAAATCGTAATCTGCTTTTTCTAGCTGGTGGTTCACGGCAACACGACCGTCAAATACGTAACAATCGCCTTCCCACATGCTCTCTTCTTGAGGAACTTCTTCAAGATATTTAAGAATGCCGCCTTCTAGGTGGTAGACCTCATCAAAGCCCTGTTCTTTCATGTAAGCCGTTGATTTTTCGCAGCGGATACCACCGGTACAGAACATCGCAACTTTCTTGTGTTTTGCCGGGTCCATGTTTTCTTTTACATAGTCTGGGAATTCACGAAAGGTTTCAGTATTTGGGTTTACAGCGCCTTTGAATGTCCCGATCTCGATTTCGTAATCATTACGTGTATCGACAACAAACACTTCAGGATCAGCAATAAGATCGTTCCACTCTTGAGGTTTCACGTAAGTACCCACTACGTGGCGAGGGTCTATACCTTCAACACCTAATGTTACGATCTCTTTTTTCAGTTTCACTTTGGTGCGATTGAATGGCTGGGTCTCAGAATACGACTCTTTGTATACGGTGCCAGTCAAACGAGGTTCGTTGTTTAGCCATTCCAGTAGCGTATCAATACCTGCACGATCAGATGCAACAGTACCGTTGATACCTTCACTTGCCAGTAGTAATGTTCCGCGAATATGGTGTTTTTCCATCAACGCAAGTAATGGCTCGCGTAGCTCTTGATAGTTATTCAGCTCAACAAACTTGTACAGCGCACAAACTACATACTGACTCATGAGGTTTCCTTTAAAAATACAGGTGGTCAACGACCTTAAAATTTTAGCGGCACGAAGTATACCTGACTAAACTAGTCGGAAATACGGACAAATTATACGGATATTATGAGTAGGCGGGGCCTGGCGGTCTTTGATAGGGGGAGCATGTCCGCAGGTGAAGCCGCTATGTGTTCAAATTATAAGCATTAATTATAGTGAGTTAGGTAGGTTGGAGCCGATACTTTTGGCTTAAATTTATGCTGTTATTCTGTTTTAGGCCCTTCAAAAAAGTTAGGCGCAAGAAGCACCAAATAATCACCGGAGTCATTGACAAGGAAAGGACATGTCGCAGTTTTATACATGAGGTGGTGAGGGATAAAGGTTTAGGGACAAAGAGTGAATGACTGATCGCCATTGTTCATAAACCGCTATAAAACGCCTTTTCACCACATACTGAAAAGGCGTTTTTCTAACGTCTGCCGTGCTTATTTCAACGTAGCTGCGGTCTGTTTTCCCATGGCAATGAGCCTGTCGAGAATACGTTTACCGTCGGCACGTAAACCGTTGTGCTCGTACTCATTGGTGATCCACGCTTTTGAGTTTGGTATAAACGCGAGCGTCTCTCGGCTGATATCCATTTCAACAAACATATCATCGGCGTAAACGGCGCAACTGACAGGCACTTTGTTTTGAGCCAATTGTGTTTGATCGTACAGCGCAGCCCAATCTTCTTTCGCGGCTAATATTTCTGCGGCGTCTTTTAGTGGTTTGAGGTTGACGTATTGGTCGAACATCCACGGGAAGACCATTTCCCCCGTAAAGTAAAATGGCTGGCCAGGTTCATAATTAAACTCTGGTCGGGTTTGGCGAACACGGTGCGCACTCCAATTCGACGCAAAGCCTTGGCAGTATATCGATTCATGCAAAATGGCGTAGATCGGGTTGGTTTGGAAGTTTTGCTGCGCCAACATATCGTTCAAGAACTCATAGCGAAGTTGTGGTTTGCCGTCCACTTCAATCAACGCGCTTTCTAGCCAATAGTAAGTCGGCAAGAAAGTATCACTCACACCAAAGTTGATGCCGATTTGTTGAAATTGCTCCACCGTGAAGCGTTGACCATTTGGTAGGTACTCTTCATTTTCCAGCAAGTGATTCGCAATGTTTTGGCAAAGTTGTTGCGCACTTGGAAATTGTTGGAAGAACGCTTGGTTTTTCTCCATGGTGCGTTTGAAGGTGGCTTCATACACATCGTCGGCATGACGCGAGACTGATGGCACGCCACCTGTGATGTAGCTTTGTAGCAAGCTGTCTGGGAACAAAGACAAATAGGTGAGGGAGCAAAACCCACCAAAGCTTTGACCTAAGATCGCCCATTTTTCGACGCCAAATTGCTCACGAATGTATTCCGCATCACGAACAATGTTGTCTGCGCGGAAGTGGCTCAAGTAGTCTGCTTGTTGCTGCGGTGTGAAATGAGCCAGAGTCTGATGATTAATCACCGAACTATTGCCCGTACCGCGCTGGTCGAGGAGCAAAACTCGGTACTCTTGCAGCGCGCGCTTTACCCAGCCGCTATGGCCGTTTTGACGCGGAGAGGGAAAGCCCGGCCCGCCCTGAAAGTAAACCAACCAAGGTTTGGTCGATTCTTCATCGCCGACTAGGCAAACCGCACGGGCGAAGACTTCAATGGTGCCTTTGCTCGCGTCTTGGTAATCCAGAGGAACGGTAAAACTGTGGGGAGTGTAATGCAATCCTGCGTCGATAAATGATTGAGCGTTCATTGTTATCTTTATTTCCTTATTGAGGGGTAGCGCTACTTTACTGCGAATGGCGCGAAGAACCAATGCTATTTCCCAATTGCCTCTTTAGTTCTATACCTTGGTCAAATCAATGTAAGTTCAAGAAAATGAAACGATTAGCGACTGGTGCAACTGGTTGAGTGAGCTATGCTCAATAGAGTTGCGACAAAGTAAGAGCATGGAGGAAGTCGGATGAAAGTGTCACTGGCTCGATGGACAATTGTGACTTGTTTAATAAGCGTACCTACTTTTGCCGTTGTTACGCCCAACCCACCTCAGTTACAGGCAAAAGGCTACGTATTAATGGACTTTCAATCCGGTGCCATTATTGCCGAGCATAATGGGCGAGCAGGCCTTGCTCCGGCGAGTTTAACCAAGTTGATGACCGCTTATGTAGTTGGACAAGAAATCAAAGCGGGGCGTTTGAAATGGGATGATGTTGTCACCGTGAGCGAAAACGCGTGGTCGGCCAAGTTTCCCGGTTCTTCTAAAATGTTCATCAAACCGAAAGATGAAATTAGTGTTGCGAACTTAATGCGCGGCGTGATCATCCAATCAGGAAATGACGCGTGCGTTGCACTGGCTGAGCACGTTGCAGGTAGTGAACGCGGCTTTGTCGCCTTGATGAATGGTTGGGCGGAGAAATTAGGACTGCAAGACACCTATTTTGTGAACTCCCATGGTCTTGATAGTGATGGCATCCAAACCTCACCAACCGATATGGCAAAACTCATGCAGTCGATCATCAGCGATGTTCCTGATGTGTATGCGCTATACAGCGAGAAAGTCTTCAAGTGGAACGACATTACGCAGTACAACCGCAATAAGTTGTTGTGGGACAATTCCATTGATGTCGACGGGGGCAAAACCGGCTACACCAGCAATGCCGGATACAGCTTGGTGAGCTCGGCCAAAGAAGGAAGAATGCGCCTTATCTCGGTGGTGATGGGTACGCCAAGTAAACAGGCTAGGATCAGCCAATCGAAGAATCTACTCAGCTATGGTTTTCGCTTTTATGACACCAAGCAAGTTGCTAAAAAGGGGGAAGTTGAGTCTAAAGTTCGCGTTTGGAAGGGAAATGCTAATCAAGTTGAAGCGATCTTCGCTAAAGATGCCTATCTCACTCTACCTCGTTCAATGACGGCTGGGCTTGATAAGAGTGTGGTGTTAAATGAACCGTTGATTGCGCCGATCGCGCAAGGAGATGAGATTGGTAAGGTCGTTTGGAAAAGCGATGACAGTACAGTGGCGAGTTATCCCTTGGTCAGCAGCCAAGCGGTAGAAGAGGGCTCGTGGTTCGGTCAGCTTTGGGACAGTCTGGTGCTGTGGGTGAAATCGTTCTTTAACTAGAATAAAAACGAGCAGAAGTGTCTTTCTGCATTCTTTTGTTGATGGCCGCCCAGCTAAACGCTGGGCGGTGTCTTTTTTAACGGTTTATTCCGACAAGGTGATGATTGGTAAATCGTCCCAAATCTTACTTTCATCCGATGCGCCACCGGAGAAGTTCCAAGGGCCTTTGTCTTGCTCTAGCGGACGGTAAGTTGCTGAAAGACCGTCTAAGTCCCAAGTCGTGACATAGAAACGGATACCATCGAGCGAATCTGGGCGGCCTAGTGCATCGCTAGCAAAGTCCATTGAAATGGTGTTGTTGGTTTTGTCTACTGTCACTGTTGGTGCTGGCGTTACGGCTTCTCCCCATGTCGTCGCATTTGCTCCTTTGGTGTTGTAAATCGAGCTTTGCCAGCCAAAAACAACCGCATTGCGACTCCAGGTTCCGCTTGGCATAGAAGCGTTGATCTTCGGTAGCTCAGACAAGTTGGTTGCGGCTTCTTCAGGTAAATCAATGAAGATGGTGAAACCTACGTGGTCGAAGCCGTTTGGTGGTAACCAAGTGTCGGTGATTTTGTCCATAGTGAAGGTCAAACGTACGTTACTGCCAACGGTAAACACTTCTGCTTTATTGATTGCGAGTTGGCTGTTGTCTTTGTCGAACGTTGGATCGGTTGGTAATGAGTAGTTGCCGTTTGGGCCGCCCACGCTGTCTTGTGCATCGCCCGCATCATCAATGGTGTCGTCCGGCGTGTTTGACCAGCTTAGGTTGGAGACAAAATTCACGTCCTCGATGCCTGCTTTTTTCTCGGTGGAATAAATCGCGAAGCGGTGCTGTTGCTCGCCAATCGCAAAATGACGAGTCGACAGCGTGACACTAAACTGACCATCAGCACCTACAGTAATGGTTTGCGCTGTTTCCAAGTTACCATCGACGACGAGGTTCAACTTCTCGTTGGCGTTCGCACTACCCGCGATAACAATATCACCAGTGATGGTTTGTCCTTCCCAATCTTGAGCAAGTCGGATATTGAGGTCTGGGGTCTCTACAGATTGATTGCTGCTTGTTTTTGAGTAAATCACTGCTGACTTGGCTGGCAATTCAAGGGTTACGTGACCATTTTCATCTGCGACTAACTGTTGTGGAGCTTCTGCCCAGTTCGACATGATTTGTTGTTGGAAGACGGTGCCGCCAACTTGTTCTACATCGAGTTGGTTCATCAACATCGGCGAGTTGGATGTATTCATCACAACCAAGACTTCGTCGTTATCCAACGTTCGAGTAAAGGCGAACACGCCCGCGCCCGCTTTATCGCTGCCAATCACTTTCATTTCGCCGCGTGTCATGACTTTGTTTTCAGTGCGTAGCTTGGCAAGTTCTTGAATAAACAAGTACATCTCACTGTTTTGGTCGAATGAGTCTACGTAGTTGCCATCTTCACGATACCCTCCGGCGAACATCGCATCACGCGCCGCTGACATCGCTTGCTCTGTACCTTGGTAAATCACAGGGATGCCCGGCACTGCCATCATTGTGATCAGAGCTTGCTTCATATCGTTGACACTGCCTTGCGATAGAAAACGTGGCATATCGTGGTTATCAATGAAGTTCGGCATGATGTATGGATTCGGGAACATGTCCATCATTTTCTCAAGACGGAAACGTAAATAGTCGGTCGGTTGCCCTGATGCAAATACGCGCGTCATGGTCGCTTGCAATGGGAAGTTCAGTACCGAGGTTAGCTGTTTCGGCGAGCCACTTTCACCGATGTAAGTCAGCATCTTCTCTTCGCCTTCGGTGTGGTAGGGCGCAGATGTTTCGAATACTTCACCAAAAGTGAGGAAGTTGTCACGACCAGTATCAACCGCTTGCGTCATCACACCATCGTCGGCGTGTAGGAAATCGTTCCAGAAATCGTGTTCAACAAACTTCACCGTATCGATACGGAATCCGTCGACGCCGACTTCGCGAATCCATTTTCGGTAGCTCTCTTTTAGATAAGCGCGTACTTCAGGATCGGACGTATTAAGGTCATCCAAATCAGAGAGCTGCCAGGTTTTTTCTTGTACCGGATCGTTGTGGTCGGTGATGGTTGGCGTCCAGTGGTAGCTGCCTGTGCCGTCTGTTTTACACTCGTTCATGTTGAGTGGGTACGGCAGTTCTTGCCCGGCGGGTAGTGCATTTTTTATCAAACGGAAACCTTGACAAGGTAGGCTTGGATCATAACTGTAAGGATCGTCGTAGGTAAAGAAGTTGCCTACATGGTTGGTCACGATGTCCTGAATTAAGAACATGTTACGCGCATGTACTTCGCGTGCTAACGCTTGGTAGCTTTCCATGTCACCAAAGTGTTCATCCACTTTTTTAAAATCGCGCGCCCAGTACCCGTGGTAGCCGCCGTAGTTTTGCTCAGCATCCCACCATTGGTTAGCAACTGGCGGAGTAATCCAGATCGATGTGGCACCGAGAGTTTCGATGTAGCTTAACTTATCACTCACGCCAACGAGGTCGCCGCCGCTGAACTTTTTATCCGACGTCGGATCGAATTCGTTTTGCCCTTGATCATTAAGAGCGCTGTCGCCGTCGTTAAAACGGTCGATCATCAAGAAGTAAATGATCTGGTCTTGCCAATCAGGAGATGCCACGTGGCTTCCTGTATCGGTTGGCGTAGTTTCATCGCTACCACAGCCAGAAAGAGCTAAGGCGATCGCTAAAGGTAGTATTTTTATTTTATTCATAGGGTTAGGTAAGTTTTCAAACACGGTTTTTGTCTCCGTTATGCAGCAATGCGGAAACGATAAATCAAAGGTTTGAAATTGAGAGTGTCATTTCACGCCAAAAAAGACGTGAAATGATGTCACGAAGAGACGATTTTGATCTGACCGACAGTTTTAATTGAGCGGTTGCACAATAGGATATTGTATCGGGTAATGATCTTTCGCGAGCTCGTTGTCGGATTCATCATAAAGGCGGAAACGGCACTGCTTTGCAGTTTGAGTGAGCGATAATTGCAGCACCCAACAAGCATAATGTAGCGAGTGTTGGGTCAAGCGCATTGCGTGAGGTGTGGGGTCATCATCGACGTAACAGTCAATCCTCGAAACGTTTTCAAGTCGGCATGCCAGTTCGATAAAGAGCGTGTATTGCGCCCCAATATTAATAAGCTGCCGAGTCGGGACAATGTATTCCGTTGCGCCAATTAAAAGCCCCTTAGAAACCACATAGTCACGCTGGTGGTTATTCTCAATGTAACGTTCCCCATCGACTTCATAACACAGGCGAAAGGTAAGGGGGTGCGCTACCGGAAGTTCGGTCGTTGCCCAGAGTTCGGTGCCATGACTTAAAAAACGCTCGAAGAAGGCGGGGTAGCGCCGCCATGCGCCATCACGGTCACGGCATTCTACCGAGACCACTTTTTCAAACGCAATATTGTCCACTTCCATCCAGATTTTGCCGACAGGTTGGTCGATGTGGTTATCGTCGAAGGTATTGGCTTTGGCGTAGTATAAGCGGATCGGTTGTTGATTTAGTTGAGTTCGGTTATCCAAACATTGTTGGCGATATTGCATGGGTGAAAACGGATACCAACGACGAAAAGTGCGGTGAAAGTTCGAAGGTTCTTCATAACCAAGTTGATAGGCGATTTGCTGCGTTGTGAGTTGGGTGTCGGCAAGCAAAGTGAGTGCTTGCTTTCTTTTAGCGAAATCAACGCATTGAGAGTAGCTCATTTGCTTCTCTTGCAGTCGACGTTGCAAGGTGCGTTTGGAGACGCCCAGTTGCCTTGCCGCTTGCTCTAACTTGAGCGCGTAATTGCTGTTTTTGATGAACAAGGCGTTCAAAACACTCAGCAATTCGGGTTGCTCAATTGGCTGGTGAGAAAGCAGCAAATAAATATGTTTCACCAGTTCAAACACGCTTGAACTCGTTTTAGAATCTCGCGTTTCCCCTAGAAAAATATCGGCCGCGAATGGATTGCTGGCTTGAACTTGTACTTGTATTGATTCGCTTAGCTCAAGCATCTCCAACTGCATTCTGAGCAAGCCAAACACCGACTCCGCCCAATTTGGCATATCGCCCGTTCTGCATTCTACTTGCAGATGGATTTGGGCATCACCATGTTGAAATGTGACGTACAAACGGCGGTCGAATAATGAGACACTTTTACTCCACCAAAGCAGCCCTTCTTGGAGGTTAGGCGCTTCTTTCAACATCATACATTGCAAGGCCACCAACTTCTCAATGTGCCAATATTCGCCAGCAATTCGAAGGTGATTGTGACCGAGCTTTTTGCACAGAAAGGATGTAATAATGTTATCTTGAGGCAGCATGAGTTGAGTTTGGTTGCGAGCAAACATGCATTATTGCTGAAAAGATGAAGAAGTTCAGTGAGAACGCTCAAAGCCTTTCTTATCGTTTTATTTTCAAATTTATTTTGAAAATGTTTTTAATCGAAATCGGTTTTTCCCTTTATCTCATGAGGTTATGCTGTTACACAGCTTAAATTCATTAATTGGAGAACCTCATGGATATCGTACAAGCTGCAAAATCTCGATACTCAACGAAAGTGTTTGACCCAACGCGCAAGCTATCTCAAGAAAAAATCGATGCAGTTAAAGAGCTGATTCGTTTTAGTCCATCGAGTGTGAACTCTCAACCTTGGCATTTCATTCTGGCAAGCACAGAAGAAGGCAAACAGCGCATCGCTAAAGCGGCGCAAGAGAACTACGCATTTAACGCGGCGAAGATTCTCAACGCTTCTCACGTATTGGTGTTTTGTGCGAAAACAGGCATTGATAACGACTACATTGAAGCGCTAATGGTGCAAGAAGAAAAAGATGGTCGATTCCCAACTGAAGAAGCGAAAGCGGCTGTACGCGGTGGTCGTAGCTACTTTGTGAACATGCACCGTTTTGATCTGAAAGATGCAAACCATTGGATGGAGAAACAAGTTTACCTCAACGTGGGTACGTTGCTGTTGGGTGCTTCGACGTTAGAAATCGATGCAGTACCAATTGAAGGGTTTGATCCAAAAGTGCTGGATGAAGAATTTGGCTTGCGTGAAAAAGGTTATACCAGTGTTGTGATCGTGCCGCTTGGCTACCACGCGGAAGATGACTTCAACGCGAAAACGCCAAAGTCTCGCTGGGACGCAGAAACCGTATTCACCGAGATCTAATTCGAGCTTACTTGCAGGTGACGTAGAACCTTGTAATCAATATATAAATCGCAAAAGAGTGATAAAACGATGATCCACTTAGTCGCAGAAGTGAAAGCCTATCCAGATAGTAAGGATCAGGTGGTGAATTTGCTTGCTGGTTTACTAGAGCCAACTCGCAAAGAAGAAGGCTGTTGCCAATACGAGTTGTATCTCGACGAAAAAGTTGATGGCCTATTTATGTTCCAAGAAATCTGGGCATCGCAAGAGGCCTTGGATAAGCATTTGCAAAGCCCGCATATGGCGACGTTTCTTGAAACATTGGAAGAGAATGATTGGGTTGAATATACCCAGATTCGTCCTCTTCGATTTATCGCCTAATGACAGAAGGTTGCCAGCACGTTGGCGCGTTGCTGGCAGCATTTTTGTTGGATAAAGTCGCGGAAAGTCCGAATCGTTGGCGTCAATAATCGACGATCGGCACATACCATGTAGAGCGGCACTGGGCCGCAATCCCACTCTGGTAACACTCGTACCAATCTTCCCTCGATTAAGTCTCGGCTAATGTCCATCAATGATTTATTCGCAATGCCTTTGCCTTTGATCGCTAACCGGTGTGGCAAGTCACTATCGTTGCTCAACAAGTTACCGCTGACCACGATTTGTTCTTTCTCGCTGCCACGAGTGAGCGTCCATTTGTTGTAGACCGAATCCGCGACCATGTAGCACAAGCAGTTGTGTTGCGTTAAATCGGCAGGAGAGGCGAGTTCTGGATGTGTAGCTACGTACTCTGGCGATGCACATAATATCCGTTCGTTTGACCCACACAATGCCAATACGACCAGATTGGAGTCGGCCGGTTCGCCGTAGCGAATCGCAATATCGACAGGCTTGGTATACATATCCGTCAAGCTATCGGACAGCTCTAGTTTAATGGAAACATTTGGGTAGAGATCGATGAACTCATCCACCCAATCGAGCAACATATTGCGACCAAAATCGGAGGGTGCAGTAATGTGCAGCTGACCAGATAACTCGCCACGCGCGCTTGAGATCTGATCCAACCCCTCTTGCAATGTTGCCAACGCTTGCATGGTTTTGTCTAAAAACAGTTCGCCCTCTGAGGTTAAACGCAGGCTTCGGGTGGAACGCACAAACAACGGGAAACCGATTTGCCCTTCAAGACGCTTAATCGATGCGCTAATGGCGGCAGGTGTCATGTCCATGCTGTTAGCGGCTTTTGAAAAGCTGCCTTGGCGCGCGGTTTCGACAAAAATATTGAGGTCGTTGAGGGCTTTCATAATGAAAAAGGCTTTTAAGAAGTTTGGGCTACTATAGGGGAGAGTCGTAGGCCAATTCAAGGTTAAAACATTAGGTTGCACGGCGAGTTTGAGTTAGATTAGCGCGCAACTTCACTTTACCGGATCAATAGCATGAGCCAACAGCAGCCGAATAACCCACTTCACGGGTTGAGTTTAGAGAAAATCGTCACCCGACTAGTTGAACACTTTGGTTGGAATGGCATGTATGAGCGCGTTCGTGTGAACTGTTTCAAGAAAGATCCTTCAATCAAATCGTCGCTGAAGTTCCTGCGCAAAACGCAATGGGCCAGAGATAAGGTGGAAGCGCTGTACATCGAGACATTCTGCTAACCGCTCTATGGTCTGCAGCAAGCGGTAAGTAGATTCTTAGTCTCGCTTTGGCTCGCTAGAATGACGCAGCTTTTCTTATCGCGTAGGCTGGAAGAGTCGCGCTGCTGATGCGTCTCAAGCGAGATTTCGGATGGTCACTTAGGCTTATCTGGAATCGCTTTTTAGATGGTTTTGTAGAGCTCAGAGCCAAACTCGAACTGTTATTCTGAACCGAGAGGAACGAGCGTGATTCAGAATTTACCCTCAGATTGTATTGAGTTTATTCATGGCTCTATGGTCTGTAGCAAGCGGTAAGTAGATTCTTAGTCTCGCTTTGGCTCGCTAGAATGACGCCACTTTTCTTATCGCGTAGGCTAGAAGAGTCGCTCTGCTGTTATGTTTAAAGCGTGATTCAGAATCTACCCTCAGATTGTATTGAGTTTATTCATGGCTCTATGGTCTGTAGCAAGCGGCAAGTAGATTCTTAGTCTCGCTTTGGCTCGCTAGAATGACGCAGCTTTTCTTATCGCGTAGGCTGGAA